>CALJIQ010000301.1 GCA_937973995.1 uncultured Saprospiraceae bacterium | reverse complement strand
AAGTAGTCTGACAAAAATAAGTTAACAACTTTGCTTTTCAGTTGATTGATTATTAATTACTGATTATTAGCTAATTAGGCGTGTTCAGTAGCGTCTGGAAAATAATTAATAATCAATAATTAATAATGTCACACTACTTATTAAGACGCTTTTTTTCTTTTTTGTCACCATGACAAGGCTTCCTTGATATCACTACCACAATGCCACAACACCAAAATGCCTATTCCACATTTACCATGCGGGAAGTTCCTGTATATTGAAAAATTTCTACTTGCTGGAAGTTGTTGGGAAGCGTTAATTGTCTAGAAGATTGGGATAAATAGGTATTGCCATAATAGAATTCCTGTCTATAAGTTTTTCCGCTTTGATCCGTAATGATCGCATAGGCATCTTGCGGCTGGACTTCGAGAGCAGTGGATGTTGCTGTCTTGAATAAACGAAGTTGGCCTTGGTTTTGGGCAGCAATGTATAAGTCATGATCTTTCGCTCTCAATTTCACCAAACTCTTAGCGTCGAAAGGGATCACTACCCCACTCTCTTGCATGGAGATAGGCGCAAAGTTGCCCGTTCCATCCCCTGTTAGTAACAAGCCATTTAAGGCATCATGTCTGCCCATGCTTACCTCCATCCCAAAATCATTGCCGCCTACTAAAACATCTTCGTGCCCATCTTGGTTAAAATCATTCACTACCAATCCATATATAGGAGCGAATTGAGCAGCTATAGGAAGGGGGGTTATTTCAAAAGTTCCACCTCCTTTGTTTTCTAGATAACTACTTTGTAGGTAATTCGCAGTCAGTTTAAGTGGTTCGACTTGTTGAAAGCGACTCAGCATGCTAGGAGTAGTTGCTCTAGCAAATTCTGCATGTTGTCGAAAATGTTTACGGACAATCTGCATTTGCTTTTGAAGATCTCCTCTACCAAAATAAGGAAATTCTTTTGGCACTCTTTCTTCATCCAAAAAGTAAACGGCGGGTACAATGTCGAATCCCTTATTGCCATCAAAATCGGCGGCATATATAGAGATTGGTTGTTCTTCGGTCGCTTTATTTAAAGTATTCAAACCTAAGTTACCTGCTATGTAATCTATATCGCCATCCTTATCGAAATCGCTTCCTACTAGACTGTTCCACCAGCCGATGGGATGGATGGTTTGATGGTTGGATTGTTGGATGGTTATGTTATCTTTTGCAAGAATACCTTCTTCATTTTTAAAAAATTGTAAGGGCATCCATTCTCCCGCAACTAGTAAATCCGTCCATCCATCATTATTATAATCCGTCCATAAAGCATCGCAGACCATGCCTAGTTGATTTAAAGAAGGAGCTAATTCTTCATTGGCAATCGTGAATTTCACTTGTCCATTTTCCGTCTCATTTTTTAAGATATAACTATCCACTGGTTTGGGATATTCTCCAGATAACACCCTCCCACCTACAAATAAATCCAAGTCTCCATCATTATCAAAATCGGCAGCTTTGACACAAGAACCACTACTCAAAAATTTTGGAAGCGCCCTTTCGGACTTGATAAATTGTCCATTTTCGTTGAGGAATAATCTATCTTGATAGACCTCATTTCCTTTTGTGTATTCATAGCCTCCACTCACAAGATACAAATCCAAATCACCGTCCCTATCTGCGTCAAATAACAAACTGCCTAATTCTTCTTCTAATTTTTCTTTTTCCTCCCCTACTCCTAATAAGTCCTGAATATCAAATCCGCCGTCAGCTTGTTGCATAAAAAAGCGACCTCGTTTAAAGTGAGAACCACTTACATAAAAATCTTCTAATTGATCGTTATTGATATCACCAACTGCTATACCGGGTCCGTATTGGGATAGTTTGTGCATCAACAATGGCTGAACATTATAATCCGTATAATCCATCTCGAAATGTTCAAAAGGAAGATCATATTCTTTGGTAACGTCTTCCATTATCGAAACAACTTTAGAAGGATTTTGGGAGGGTGCTGCATTGGCATCTGTATAGGCAATAGTCAATAATTGATTAGACGGAATATTAGTAATGGTTTGTCTTTTTCCATCCTGCCATTGTATGACTAATTCCTCCACTTCGGTCTGTTCTCCCAGACCAAAATGAATAATCGGACTAGCAGCGGATAAATAGCCTCTTGTTAGAGATTGTTCCCAATATTGTTGCTGATCCTTATAGGTAATTTCAATGGTAGCACCTATGCCCTGCGGATTTAAGTCAGGGCCTATTAATTTTATTTTTATCCAATTATTTGTAGGAGCAGATTCAACAGAAAAGTTCTTAAAGATGGAAGCAGGATCATTAATATTATTGACCACATAATCCATATCTCCATCATTATCTAAATCCGCATAAGTGGCTCCGTTAGAAAAAGAAGGTTGGGTGATGCCCCACCGTTCACCCATATATTCAAAAGTCAAATCTCCCTTATTACGATACGCATAATTATTGATTTTTACGGACGGTATTTTGGAGAGCAACATCTCTTGACTAGCATAGGCACCTACATCAGAATGATAATCCATAAAATCTCGATCCGTTACATCTTTTGGGAACCCATTGGTGACTATTAAATCTTTATACCCATCATTATCAAAATCTGCCATCACGGGTGCCCAACTCCAGTCCGTGCTACTAATCCCAGCCAACATGGCTATTTCGCTGAATAACAAACCTGCCGTATCTGGTCGTTCTCCTTGGTTCAGTTGTAATACATTCCGTACATATTGGTGCTGATAGCCAAATTTTTTATTATTAATATAACCTGTATAATTACTGTTAGGCAGCATGGTTTTGCGCCGAAAATTATCTTCGGGCAACATATCCAAAGCCACTATATCTAACAAGCCGTCATTGTTGATATCTACTACATCATTCCCCATTGCAGAATAGCAGGTATGCTTAAAATAAGAAGCTGCCTCATTTGTAAAAGTGCCGTCCTGATTGTTGATGTACAATAAATCATTGGTGAGATAATCATTCGTTACATAGATGTCTTGCCAGCCATCTTTATTAATATCTGAAATATTTAGCCCTAAGCTAAAACCATCTATTAAAATGCCAGCTTCTCTTGATACATCTGTAAACACAGGATGACCTTTGGAAGCATCAAAATCATTTCTAAATAATTTATCTATTCGCTTGGTGTCTCCATCTTCTTTCTTTTTTCGATATTTATTGGGTAAGTGTATATCATCCATTTCATTGATAGCTAGATATACATCTAAATCTCCATCTTTATCATAATCGAAAAAGGCAGATTGCATGGTGTGAGAAGTATCCGCCAAACCATACGCCATCCCCATTTCTTGGAAGATAGGAATCCCGTCCTCATTCAAGCCTTGATTAATGTACAATAAATTCTGTCTCCTTTCAGCAGGCTCATAAGTAGTGGTACCAACATACAAGTCCAACCAACCATCTGCATTGACATCTGCAATTGTAACGCCCGTACACCAACGATCTTTTCCTGCTACCCCTGCCTTTTCCGTAATATCTTTAAATTCAAAATTTTGTTGATTTAAATAGAGTTTATTCTCCACCATATTGCCAGAAAAGAATACATCTTCCCACCCATCATTATTAAAATCCGCAATGGCCACGCCGCCACCATTATAGACAAATTCGTATTCTAGAATGTTGTACTCTTCTGTTTCGGTAATGGTATTTTTAAACTGGATATTCGTTTGCTCTGCAGGTAGTTGTTGGAATAAAGAATTGGGTGCTTGTTGACAGGAAGCTAAGAAGAGAAGAATGATAAGATAAATAGGAAATAATAATCCAGCGTTCCATTGTTTATTACTAAAAGTTAACAATGGAACGCTAGAACACTGAAGCAGTGGATCAATAAGATCCTTATCCGTTTGTTGCATAGTACGTGTAGCCTCTAAATAATTTAAATTAATACTCTTTTTCTCCTTGAGAATTTTTCAATTTAATACGAATAACCCCATTTAATCCTCTAGTACCATACATCGCCAGTTCTTCTGGAGTTTTTAATACTCGAACTGATTTTATCTCAGCAGGATTCACCAGTCTAGCGGCTTCTTGATAGCCACCCGTAAGTATTTGTCCATTTATTTCAAATAAAGGGTCGCTACCCGAATAAAATGATTGATCTCCTCCTCTAATCCTAATAGCACCACTTTGAATAAACACGCCAGGTTTACTTAATAAATGTTCTTCCAAAGTTCGGATTTCTCTAGATTCATTTTCAGCGTTATAGGCATTACTCCCTTTTTTATTCGTACTACAAGCCAACATTAAGAGAAAGGAAAATGCTATAAAGATGATAGATGATTTCTTCATGATTTAATTAATTAACGTAGTTATTTAATGTTTTATAAATTAGTAAATCACCAGTACATCTCCAGTAAATGTTTTTAAGTTTCCATTTGTAAACAGCACATCTGCTTTGTACAGATAGACATCCTGATTAACGAGCTGTCCATTAGTTGTTCCGTCCCAACCTACACTTGTTTGATTAGGTTGAAAATTCTTATTCTCAAAAATGAGATTTCCCCATCTATCAAAGATAACTAATTCTTGGATTTCCAACACGTTTGTTCCACTATAAAGCGTGAAGGTAGTATTTGCACCGCTCCCCTCAGGAGCAAATATATTTGGCGCATAGACCTCTAATGGTTGTTCTTCCACTTCAATAAATAACTGAGTAGAAGATTGACAACCTCGGTTATCTATAATGATTACCTGAATGTTCCCGGAAGCAATTGGTCGAAAGGTAGTCTCCACACAATCCTGACAGCCAAAAATACCTTCTCCTTCCCATTCTTGACTAGTAATTGTATTTAACTCATCTGTGGAGATCAAGGAAAGGTTCAATTCTTCCCCTTCTTTAATCGTTCGGGAAGAAGTCTCTATGGAAATATCGGGCAAGTCAAATTCGTCCACCATAAAAGAAGTAGTACCACTACAATCCGCTTCATTGGTAACAGAGACACTATACATTCCTGCTTGATTGATCGTAATTGCAGAATTGGTCATCCCGTTAGACCATTGGAAAGATTGTGAAGGGGTAGCCGTTAACGTAGCTTCCGAGTTAGGGCAAATTTGAGTAGGTCCTTTAATTGCCACCTCTAATGCTTCTATCTCTTCTACCGAAATAGCACCCGTTTTAGTACAACCGTCTCGGTCTGTTACCGTTACTTCATACCTACCTGCCTCTGTTACTTCAATCGAGTTGGTAGTAGTTTCCGTTTCACTCCAATTATATTCTTCAAATTCATTTGCTACTTTTAATATTTTCACTCCTTCCGCACAACGGCTATCATCAATGGTTATGGGTACCTCTTGGGCTAAATTATTAGTGTCAGCAAAATCACAGTCAAAACTTTTTTCACAACTCCATATTGGCACAATTGTTTGCGCTAAGGTATAGATCGAAAAGGCATTAAAGCCAAAGCCACAATCGCTATTTCCATTGATTGTTGAGCACTCCCCTACTATCTCGCCTGTTCCATCGTACATTCTAGCGAAATTATCTTCTATGGAACAACTATACCTCAAAAAATAAAAAAACTCCTCATTAAATACCACTCTTGTGATGGCAGGGGATTGCCAAGTGCAACGCTCGCATAAGTCTGTTTCTGTAGTAAGTTCTTCCGTTAAAGGAATCATCCAATTTAGCAATTCTTCTTGTCCTGACAGCGGAAAGGAAAGTAGAATTAAACTCGTAAATAATATGTGTTGGATGAATTTCAATTCTTGTGTTTTGTTCAGTTTTTTTGAAACCATACGCTTACCTAAAAATGGAGGTGCCTTCCACGCCCATATATCCTCCCCAATCAGTAGAAGCACTAGCAACATTCAATTCTTTGCGTTGTATAATGAGATTTTTAAAAGAATAGAAGTTAATAGGATCGCCCATAAACATCGAAATGACATCTAATTTATGATCGTCATCTAAATCAGTCAATAAAGGCGTTGATCCTAAGTTGGTTCCTAGTTGGGTCTTTTGTAAAATGTATGGCTTGAAATTCACACTCGGATATACTACCAAGTCCGTTCCTAAGAAACGCATATTGCTATTATTCAAATTGGAAGTCACTTTAGAATTGATAGATAGCAAAACATCTTGCCCACCATCTCCATTAAAATCAGCCACCACAGAGGAGGCATATTGAAAAGTCCCTAAGGTATCTTTCATAATTAGTTTACCTGTGTTACCATCAATTAAAGCATGAACGGTGAACTCTGTATCAGGCCATGCCCCTTTACCAAAACTAGCAAAAAAATCTGGTATTTGATCATTCCCATAAAAATGTCCGATGGCTGGCATGGCATAAGTATCCATATTTCCTGGAATCCGCATTTCCCATAACTTTTCATTGGTTGTTCCATCAAACGCTATTACCCTGCCATTCACACTACTAGCGATAATATCCTTCCTTCCATCTTCGGTAATATCTGCTATAATAGGGGGCGCAATAAATCCCTTTCCTTCTCCATCTGCTAAACTTATTGCATTGTTTAAGTCTTCTTGGAGTATATCTTCCAACTTGGCTAGGTATAACTGTCCATTGATGTATTCTCCACCTGTACCAAATAAGATTTCCAATTGGCCATCTTGATCTATATCAACAACAACTGGAGAACAATAGATTTCTTTTCCATCTGGAACGAAGGCTCTTGAAACTAGCTTTCCCGTTGTAGAACTAAATACCATAAAGGAACCGATAGGTCGGTCTAAGTCTTGCTCGGTCGCTTTGATGAAGCCTCCATAAGCCGTCAGAATATCCTCCTTCCCGTCACCATCAATGTCAGGAATAAATTGTGGGGAGTAAAAATTTAAAATGGTGGGGTCATTGAAGTAATCCGTTTCTTGATCATCTTTTAGATACTCCCAGATGATTTTTCCATTTGAGCCGTCCAATGCAAAAAATATTGCCGAACGTCCTCCAATAAATACATCAGGAATGCCGTCATTCGTAATGTCTTGAAAAATAGCGGTACCTACGATTTGATTTCTAGCGGGTGTTTGCCACAATAACTGCCCCGTATCTCCATTGATAGCAATCACCCCTGCCTGTGTGGCTGTAAATTCCTTTGCTCCTCCTCCGACAATAATATCTTTAATGCCGTCTTGGTTTAAGTCAATCGCTCTAGGAGAAGAAGAAGAGCCTATCCCTTCAATTTTTAATTCCCAGTCATTGGGTTGAAACGATTGACAGTTTTGGAGTAGACCTCCCAATACAATTATCCAAGTTATCTTAAGTATGTGTAGTACCTTCATTTATAATATAGGTGCCTTCTCTAAAACTCCCAGTACGCTGGTCGTTCCAAAGTGGCTTTGTTGATTTCTAGACAATCATCACAACCAAAGGCAACGAATCTTTGAAAACCTTCGCATTTCCCTCTAATGAAAAAGTTGACATCATCTCGATTGACAAATGCTCTTTTAAAGAAAACAGAAGAAACAGAAAAGTAACCGACAGGTATATCATTTGGATCATCTACATTCCTAATATTTCCAATGATAGTTCCTGGTGGTGGATCAAATAAACCTCCGTCAATATCAATGACTTCTTTTATATTTTTCCAATAGGTAAATTCCTCTTCAGAAATAGAATATTGGGAAATATGAAAACAGTATTGTATCGCAAATCTATAATCGTATCCTGCATCTGCTATTACTTGATCGAATAGCTCTCCGTCACTTAACTCAGAAGCATCAAAGATGCGAATATCATTGATGTCTAAGTTAACTGGAATGTAACAATATCGCGGATTTAATAACATTGGAGCGCCTTCTAAAAATTGATACTCTCCTTCTACCCGCCAACGCAAAAAAGGTGGTTCCGCAGCTTGCGAAACATCGGTTGCTATTTTAACAGCAATCCGATTTTCTGTAACAAACTCTCCCGCATTATTACGGAAACTTTCTTCCCTGACTTCATAAGTAATGTCATCAATGGAACTACTAGATCGCAGTAAAGCAGGGGTCGATTGGTAATGCCGCCCATCTTGTAAAACAACATCTAGGTAATAGGATTTCCCTCTAAATGCTTTGAAAGATTTTAACTCATAAGTACCGTCTTCTAACTCCTCATAAGAATAGGAAGCCCCATCACTATCTATTATTTTAGCGGTAGCCCCTGAAATGGGATCCAAGATATTATCATTCCCAATTCCAATGACCGAGCTTTCCGATAATTTCAAGGTAAAATCCCCCAAACTATCAGTTACAAATCCATCAATCACCACACTTCTTTGCCGAGTATCTACATTTAAATCCACTTCATCCACACAGGAAAAAATGGCATAAGCCAGCATAACAGCGATTATAAAAAAGAATGTTTTTTTCATATTAA
>CALJIQ010000300.1 GCA_937973995.1 uncultured Saprospiraceae bacterium | reverse complement strand
TATATAAAAGAATAGCACCTATCCTGCTTAGAAATCCGTTTTATCCGTCTCATCCGTTGAATCCGTGTTCCCATCCTGCCCTATTGGAGTCTTGGGTACGCAATCCGTTATTATCAGGAAATTTATTTTCATTAATTCACTCCAATGTGCTCGGGTCTAATGCCCAGAGCTGTACAGTTCTAAGAAAATATAATGTATGGATGTCCCTTTAGGGACAATATGTTGGTAGAAAAATTTCATGAAATGAATGTTCCCCGTGCCTTTAGGTACGGCATGTGAAAAAAGAGACACATTTCGTAACTGACGGCACGATGAGAAATCGTTCTGATTAATTTTCTACCAACATATAACCCCTAAAGGGGTTTGCATAAATGCATTAAAAAATAGAACTGTACAGCCCTGGGGCTACTCCCCCTTTATGGAATCAAGTATTTCCTGACCTAGTTTATTCTTTAAATTTCCATTTTCATCCAGTACCGTTATAAATAGCAATTGTGCATCAATCGCTTGATCCTCGTCTAAGAACGGAAGGGAATGAGAAGGGGCTTGTTGATTGGCACTAGGGTAGAGTAGAATACCTTTACTCGCTTTGAAATAACGACAATAAATATAAAGCTGTTTTAAATCCTCAATAGAAGGATTGGAAGCGGGCAGTGCTTTCCATTTGGTATCAATGATATATCGATCTTGGTCTGTTTCTATAACAATATCTGGACGAATGCTACTGCGTCGCCAAAAAGGAACTCGTCTTTGACGACTCACCTTCAAAGTTGCTCCCGCTTCTAATTGTAATTGTCGAAAAATATATTCCTCAAATAGCACATTCATATCAAACAAAAGCGCAAATAAATGATGTCGCCCATATCGAATATCTGTACTAAAATTAAGTAGAATCAATCGAGCTAATTCAATAATAGTATGCTGAGAGTGATAGTCTGGATGGTTTAATAGAATGTCAAAATCTTGCGCTTGCCATTGGTAAGGAGGCAGGGTAGGGAACTGATGATAGAGGTGCTGCAATTTGTTTTTTAAGCTAGTAGCAAGCGGCAACTGTTGCAAGACGTTCAAGGCTTCCTGTATAATCTGATTAAATAAATGCGCTTCTTCAAAAACTAGTTGCCTCGTATAAAACCGCTCTGGATGTCTTTGATTATAACGCAAGTGTTTTGGCAAGACCAATTGCCCTTTTAATTGCTGATTGTTTTGTTCTTTGGCAATATATTTTTTCAATAACCCTTCTCGTATCAGTTGTTGGACTTCCTCTAAAAATAGATTAAAAAACAAATCCAATAGAGCGTGGGATTTTAACTGCACCTGCCCAACGCCCGCACTTTCTGGGCGCAACAATTGACAATATTGCAACATTGCTATCAGCACCTTTTGCCAAGTATGCGTGGAATCAATCGAGCGATCTATTTTAGGTAATATCTCAATGATTAATTCCCCTATTTGGATGATGCCAACATATTGCTTGAACTGTATGCCGTTGAACGTTAGTTGGTAATATTTCCCTTTATGTTGGGTGTGATACTTGGCTAATGCCTCCCACATGGTTTTGGTGAATACGACCCCATTCACCCCTTCTTGGACCTTAATGGTTTGGTGTTCATAGACTTGTAGTATGGGCGTTGTGGATTGCATTTTTCAAAAATAGTGGATTTTTTTTCAATCTTTATGATTGGATGGCTGCCCCTCATCGGACCGCGTAGCGATCCGACGAGGGGGTAGAATCCTTCGCTATTCACCCCGTCCGATGGCTAACGCCGTCGGATGGGGTACTCCCATCAGACCGCGATAGCGATCCGACGGGTAACTCCGGAATACTGTTTACCCCGTCCGATGGCTAATGCCGTCGGATAGGGTACTCCCATCGGACCGCGATAGCGATCCGACGGGCAAACGCAACCGTCCAATTAATAATAAGAACGAAAATCACTTAACTGAAAACCTAGTAACTCAGCTGCTAATTCCTGATTACAAAGCGTCCCCTTCCGATCTCCAGTATAATCCAAATAAGAAGAATACGCCCAGTCCTCCAAAGAGTGAACGGTAGGAATATCCATTGGATTTTTATGAATATAATGGAAGCAATTTTGCGCATACAAACCACCACCAAAAAAAGCTGGTGAATCTATTGTAACAAAATCATCAATCCAGTTTTCTTTTGCCTTAGTTTTTTGTCGAAAGTTAGAGCCGCTAGTGCCACGTATTTTGTTCAGATAATTGCTGTAACTTCTTAGTAGGATGGCGATAGATTTATTGAGGGTTCTTGTGGAACGAGATATGGTAATGGTTGTACCGTCAGCTTCTCGTCGTTTACGTGGAAAGGGTGCATCTATCTGACGAACATATACTAAAAAATGAAAATGATTTGGCATGAGACAATAGCACAGAAACTCTACATGGGGTGATAAAAATCGACGCATTCGGAATAAGAAATCTTTGTAATGGTCATCTGTGAAGAAGACTTGTTTGCGGTTATTTCCCTGATTGTAAATGTGGAAAATACTGTTTTCTTGGAATAGCATGATTAAAGGCGTTTTTAGAAGTGTGTAGTTTGTTGAGTGAAGTTAACAGTTCTTTTGGAATTGTCCAAGTTTTCATTGTATACCCGTCCGATGGCTTCGCCGTCGGATGGGGAGCCACATTGGAACGTATAGCGATCTGTCTAGGAAAGTCCCCATTATTCACCATTAGTTTTGGGATATTACAATTGGTCTAGGACTCGAAAGGTCAGATATTTGATTTTGATATGATAGGGAGTATCTCACCCCGTCCGATGGCTATCGCCGTCGGATGGGCAGCCTCATCGGACCGCGAAGCGATCCGACGAGGTAAGTCTTGCACCAATCACCATTTTTACCTTTCATTAACCCCTTTTCAATCAAATCCAACTTACCTTTGTAGCGTGAAAAGAATAGACCGTTTATTACTAACAAGCTTTGTGGGACCCGTGGTGGTCACCTTTTTTATCGCCTTGTTTGTATTGATTATGCAAACGCTGTGGGTCTATATTGATGATATTATTGGAAAAGGAGCAGGATTTGGGATGATTGTGGAGTTTATTTTCTATCGATCTATTTCTTTATTTCCGATGGCATTGCCCATTGCCATCTTATTGTCCTCTGTGATGATAATGGGGAATTTGGCTGAGCGGTATGAATTGGCGAGTATGAAGTCCGCAGGAGTTCCATTGTTACGCATCATGTTTCCGCTTATTATTGCAAGTGCAGGGATTGGGGTGTTTTCTTGGATATGTTCTAGTTATCTAATTCCAGTAGCCAATTTAAAATTTAAGTCCAGGTTGTATGATATGCGGAAGCAGAAGCCTACCTTGAATTTAGAAGAGGGCGTTTTTAATGATGACTTCGAGGGGTATCGGATTCGGATTGGGGAAAAGGGCGTGGATAATAAAGTGATCAAAAATGTCTTTATTGCCAACCATTCTACTTCCAGTAGAAATGATTTAAACGAGATTATTGCCGAAGATGGAGAGATGTATATGACGGCGGACGATCGCTATATGATCATGGAATTGAATGAGGGACAACAATTTCAGGAGGGGAATAAATACTTAGCAGGTTCTTCGACCAAAGCTCCTTTTGTTCGTACTTCTTTTAAAAAATATACAAAGATCTTTGACCTAGAAGAATTTGAAATTGATCGCACAGACGAGGAATTATTTCGATCCCATTATTCCATGTTAAGCATCCGACAATTGCAAGAGGCGATTGATTCGATAGACCTGCAAATGGATAAACGGAAATCTTCTATATCGGAGTACGTGAATAATTTTATGACCGTATATCAAGATTCTACGGAGAAGATTAAAAATGATAGCCTTCTTTCTGAAGTGGTTAAGGATACTTCCATTGTGGCAGTCAAACAACAACAAGTAGCCAAGCGACTAAGAAACAAAAGCCCCAAACGCTATACGGTCTCTGACAAGAAGAAGCAAGTTATCACAAAAGAGTTAAAAGAATACGATACCTTTTTGGAGACCTTCCCTGCTTTACGACAACGCATGATGATTGACAAAGCCGTCCAAAATGTGCGAAGTGTAAAAAGCAATGCCAATGCGGCAGCCCTGTTTATGGATCGGACAAAAGAAAAACGAGTAAAGCATATTTTTGAATTGCATTCTAAGTATGCCTTTGCGGTCGTCTGTATCGTGTTCTTATTTATTGGTGCCCCTATGGGATCTATTGTCCGAAAGGGTGGATTTGGTTATCCATTATTGGTGGCGATTTTTTGCTTTATGTTATACATTGTATTGACAATGGCATTTAAGGATATGGCAGAGGCTTTTGTATTGCATCCGATTTTAGCCGTTTGGATGCCCAATTTAATTTTACTACCTATTGGTATATTTTTAACCTACAAAGCCATGAATGATTCTAAGTTTAACTTTGATCGAATTATGCGGGTATATAATTTTATTAAAAATCTTGATCCACGTACTCGTGTTTAAAGCATTTCTGAATCATTCCTATGACAATCAAACGTGGTAAAAAATAAGCTAGATTTCCTTTCCTTTTTTAAAGACCATGCCCTTTTTTGGTGGAGTAGTGGTGGCTTGCTACTTGTAGGAGGGATAGCTTTATGGAGGTATCCACAAGGAAGTTTACTGTGCTATTTTAGTGAAAATCGCCAGCCATTTACGGATCTCTTTTTTACTTATGTAACCAAGGTCGGAGAAGAACCCACTTATCTAATACTTACCCTTGTCTGCTTATTTATTCGCTTTCGCTATGTCTTATTGATTCCGCTGATTGGGATAATCGTTACCCTAGTGGCTTATCTTTCCAAAAGCTTGTTTTTGCATCCTCGACCCTCCGTCTATTATCGAGAATTGGGAATATTAGACACCATTCAAACCGTAGAGGGCGTGCATTTACTAGGTGGGTTGACGAGCTTTCCTTCTGGTCATACGATGTCTGCCTTTGCTTTATTTAGTTTTATAGCTTTTGTATTTCCAAAGAAAGGAGGCTCTAGTTTATCATTTTTAGGAATCGCCGTATTGGTAGGATTATCTAGAATTTATTTAGTACAGCATTTTTTAAAAGATGTGTATTTAGGAGCGATTATGGGTGTGCTGATTGGAGGGGGGATGTATCTATTACAAAAGAAATGGTTGGATAATAAAACGCATTGGTTGAATGGAAAGTGGGGAAGTGGAAAATGATGAATAACTAAATTTTTTAGGTAAACACCTAAGCTGGCGAAGCCAGTACCATAATTTTTATGCCTCGCTTGCTTCGCAAGCTCGGCAGTTAGGTTCTTTTAGCGGTAGCGATTTAAAAAGCGTTTTTTCAAAAACGCTTTTTAAATCGCTGCCGCTAAAGAAACCCTATTGCGAGGCGACACTAGTCGCCGAGCAAACTTTTGCCAGATTTGCGCAAAACTTAGGTCTCTATTACATAGGCACAGTAAAACTATGTGCCTATGTTTCTATGTGTTTAATAAAAATCGCAAGTGTTTGATTTAGTGAATTACTTCTTCTGCTCCTCCAACATTTGAAATTGCCCCATTCCTTTGATGCCAAATTTCCGAGTTAGTTTAGCAATACTATTCAAATCTATTTCACCGTACAAGGACATGACGACGAAATTGCGATTTCCTCCGACAATCATTAATAATTCACGAATGACCTCCCCTTCTTCTCGAATCGAGAATTGGATATTTTCCTCTGCATCTTCTACCGTCATTAATTCTTCATAACTACCATCTGCCTCCACAGTGGCTAAGGCATCATAATATAATTCTGTGCTGTTCTCAGACTTTTCATTGATTAAGCCTTTGATGCCTTTTAGTTTGGTCATGGCTTCTAACAATTCTGCTTCCTCTTCATCTTCTGGGTCAATATCCGAAAACAAGGAAAACATTCTACTGGAAATACTCACCTTCGTAAAAGAAGTATCTCTTTGAAATTGAGAAAAGTGTTTGCTGACCGCATTGCTTTGAGCAGTAAGACTAGTCCCAGCAAGCACCACTATTAAAAACAAGATTAATTTTTTCATAACTATTAAACTTTATTCGGTTGACGGTTGACGGTCATTTCACTTGACGATAGACGGTCAACGCCATACGATATATTTTGGAATAAACACTATTTTATATTGATCGAATCTCAGGCATCTTGCTTGAGCTACAGATTTATGATTGCGTTGTTACTAAGGTTTTACAATTCTGAAATTCTTATAAGTCCCTTCGCTATTCGTTAATCTTAAGAAGTAAGCTCCTGAAGGTAGGTCATTGAATTTTAGCGTGTAGGGTAAAGTAACTTGATCCATTTTTTGGATAGATTCTCCCATCAAGGAAAAGAATTCCAATTGATAACTACCGGTGTTATTCGCTTGATCTTTAATATTCACTTTATCCAATACTACATTTGGATACACCTGAATATCTTCAAATTTTTCAGAATCGCTATTTAAAGTCAGGGTGGACTGTCCCAATTGATCTTTTTTGAAAACCAATTCTTTGGTTTGACCATCCTCTACCAATTCAAACCAATCTTGACTATTATTTTTTAAGACTTTCCCAAAATGCATAATATGGGGTAAGTCAATTTCGCCATATAAACTAGCCAAAATGAACTGCTCTCCTCCGCCAGCTATTAATAAAAATTCGCGAATTTCATCTAACTCTTCTCGAATTAGAATTTGCATATTTTCATTCGCATGGCGAACAGATACTAGTTCTTCATAATTACCATCTGCCTCAATAGTGGAAGTAGCTTCTTGATACAGCTTGAAAGCATTTGCGCTTTTTTTATTCGACAAAACCAATACACCTTCTAAGTTAGCGATTGCATCAATGGCTCGTTGTTCTTCCAGCGTCTCGCCCTCTAAGTCTTCGAATAATTCAAAAGAGGCTTCGGACACTTTAAATTGTTGGAAAGTAGGATCGTCCAAATATTCTTCAAAATATTTGGAGATGGCATTATCTTGGGCAGTCAACCAAATGACACTGCCCAAGCATAATGCTAACAATACGGGTATTTTTTTCATAATAGATTTTTTTTCAGGGGTTAGGTGTCGGGGGTCAGGAGTCAGCTTGCTAAGCTTGCATTAATTTTGTTGACTCCTGTCCCCTGACTCCTGACTCCTAATTTTATGTTGCGCAACTGAGAATTTTTTCAATTGATAAGTAGTTGTACTTGATCCTTTATTTAATTTGGATGACATCAATAATAAAGAATTTCTAGCTTCATCAAAGGCAACTCGAGCAGCTAAGGACTCTTGTTGTTTTTTACTATTCCAATTATAAAAGATACTGATCGAGACCAGTAATAAGAAACCTGCCGCTATCCGCAGCCAATATAAATGCAATGGCCTCTTATAGGATTTATCTTCCAATTCTTGATTCGCTAATTCTTCTATCGTAATCTCTGTCTTCATTTCCAATTTGGAGAAAGCAGTTAATTGGTTAAAGTAGTTTTTTTCTTCTGGTGAAAGAGAGGTTTGATTCCGCAATTGCAATTCTTCCTTCAAAGAGGTCTTCCCTTCCCAATATTTTTGATAATCCGACTGTTGATTAGAGTCCATAATTTATAAGTTGGGTCAATTTTGACCTTATTTTTTTTCTAGCACGAAATAGATTTACTTTTACTTGATTACTATCCAATGCCATTATTTCTTCTATTTCTGCATTGCTATATCCCAAAAGCTCTCTCAATCGAAATACCTCTTTTTGCTTGTCTGGTAAGCCCTCCATCATTCTTTTGATCGCTTCTATTAAATCTTTATCTATGGTTTCTTGATCTGGAAAAGAAGTAGCTACTAACTGGAAAATAGAATGGTCGATTGGCTCTGCTTTTCTACTAGCCGCTTTCAATTTATCGTAAGCTGCATTTCTGGTTAAGCGAATACACCAAGCTTCTTTATTATCTATTGCTTGCAGCCTATCTCGATGATTCCACAATTTCAATAGTACTTCTTGAACAATATCTTCCGCTAATGCCACCTCAAATACAATGCTGAGGGCATACCGATACAGCTTATGCTGTAGGGGTAGTATAACGGATGTAAATTGTTCTTTGGACATTTGCAAGGAAGACGATTGAAAATATGAGAAGTTACAACGACGGGATAAATATATTTCTATTCCTATCAATAGCCGCATTTAATAGGCTAATGAATTGAAAAAATAGACAAGTGGAAAGGAAGGTTATGAAGGGTTATTAAGAGTTATTGAAGGTTATTGATAGCGAACCTCTTACTATTTAATAACCTTTAAGTATTTGGAAAGTAATGACGAAATCCCGTCCGATGGCTAACGCCGTCGGATGGGAAGGCTCATCGGACGGCGCAGCCATCCGACGAGTAAATCAACTGTTTTATTAAGTCTGTTTAACTACTTCAACCTCTAAATAACACAAAGTAATCCCCATCTTCTAAGAAGGATATTTTTTGTCATAACTCTATTCTTCTCGCCATATTATCAAAATTCCTAATTTATTTGTAGTTCGGCAATAACATTCAACCAATTCTCTTAACCAAACAATGTCACCTGTTACATGAAACAAGTAATCGGATTAATCTCTATTTGCCTATTTTGTTCTACCTTACTATCTGCTCAACTATCTATTTCCATTGAATCCCAATCCGTAAAACTAGGAGACGAGGTCTGCCTAGAAGTTATGGTAGAAGGATTTCAAAACATCCTTTCCTTTCAGGCAGAGTTTATTCAAGATGACTCTTTACTAACATTCAGTCGTTTTATCCATTCCAATTTTCCGGATTCTCTTTGGGAGGACACCTATGCCCATGATGCGCGTATTGCATGGATTTCTAATGACTTAATTAATGGAAGTTCTATAGAAGATTCCACTTCTTTAATCTCTGTCTGCTATACCACGAATAAAACGGGGGTATCTCCTATATCCATCTTTCATAAACCAACAGGTCCATTATGGTTTCAATTCCTTCCATTGGAAGTGTATAACTCAGAAGAACAACTCTTAGAAGTAGCGATACAAGAAGGGGTAGTCATTATAGAAGAACCGGCTGCTGCTAAAGAAACGGAGGGAGTCGAAGAGAACTTAACCACTAGCACTTCAAATGTCTTACTTCCCAAATATTCCTTTCAACTTTTCCCAAATCTAGTAGTGGATTATTTAAAAATTATCGGTACTGATCATACAGCGAAAGACATTCATTTATATGGAATGGATGGCCATTTATATCAACATTTTCAAACTACTAATAAAGAGGTGCGCATCCAGACAAACCACTTAGCAAAGGGAAGCTACTTGGTATATATTCGAACTGATCTTGGGAGCGTGACTCGGAAGTTTGTTAAGATGTAAAAGAGGGGGGATGGTTTGATTGTCTGATGGTTAATAGGGATGTTTTCCATCAAGCCATCAGCGAAGCGAAACCATCAAACCATCAAACCTTCGAAGGCTGGATCAAATCCCACAAATTACCATACAAATCTTCAAAGACGGTCACTTTGCCATATTCGTGCTCGCTGGGTGGACGCACGACTTTAATTTGATGATCCAACAAGTTTTGATAATCTCGCTCAAGATCATCTGTAAACAAAAAGAGAAATACTCGACCGCCTGTTTGGTTGCCAATGCGACTAGCTTCTTCCTCATTTTTGGCTTTTGCTAATAATAAGCAACAGCCATTTTCACTACCTGGTGGCAATACACGCACCCATCTCTTGGTAGGCGATAAAGGGGTATCTTCCATTAGTTGGAAGTGTAATTTATTGACATAAAAGTCAATGGCTTCATCATAGTCTTTGACTACAATGGCAATATTAGCTAGACGTTGATTCATCTGTAATGATTGTTTAATGGTCTGATGGCTTGATTATTTGCATGATGTTGACCATCAAACAATCAAGCCATCTTAGCCATCATTTTTACCCAAATAAACTCTGCAATTTCATGGCAACGCTCATATCCCCATCAATCTTTAGCTTCCCACTCATAAAGGCAGACATAGGATCTAACTTACCATTCACTAAGGCTTGAAAATCATCCATTGTTAATTGGACAGTACAATCTGCCTCGCCGTTGGTAGCAGACACTTGATTGCTATCGCCTGTGCCGTCTATGAAAAGACTTTCGCCTCCAAAATCAAATTTCAGGGTATTCCCTAAAGCCTTAGCTTTACTTGCTTGATTTTGAATAATGGACACTAAGCCGTCCATGTCATTTACCGAACCATTGGTAGTAGATTCCTTGGCACTTCCATTCGCACCAGCCATTGCCATAGTAGGTTCTTTTTTCTCTACTTTCTTAGCAAATTTAAAGTCGGTCTTAGCTGCTGCAAATGATTTATCATCGATAATCATCTTCGCCAATATTTCCCGCATAATTTCAGAAGAACCACCACCAATCGTTCCTACCCGTACATCTCTATACATTCTTGCTAATGGATACTCTTCCATGAATCCATATCCGCCATAAAATTGCAAACATTGGGTAGCTACTTTTTCAGATAACTCTGAACCCAATAATTTCAACATCGAACACAATTTTACATCATATATATTATCTGCATACATTTGGCAGCAGTGATAAGTAAATGCCTTCAATGCTTCTACTTCTGCGGCTAACTGTGCCACTCTATGACGCAATACTTGAAACCGACTAATCGGTTTTCCAAAAGCTTGCCGTTCGGACATGTATTGAATCGATAAATCTAATGCTCGCTCCATTCCTGTGATAGCCGCAGGCATACTACAAATTCTTTCTAATTGCAATCCGTTCATCAAATAAAAGAATCCCCTACCCTCTTCTCCTATCAAGTTAGATGCAGGAACTTTTACATTATCGAAATTCAGCTCTGCTGTATCCGAAGAATGCCATCCAAGTTTTTTCAATTTTCTCCTTGAGATACCTTCTGAATCTTGGTCAATTATCAGTAAACTAATTCCACTAGCCCCTAACTCTGGATTGGTTTTCACAACCGTTACGATAAAGTCTCCATACACGCCATTCGTGATAAATGTCTTGGCGCCATTAACGATATAATAGTCCCCTTCTCGAATCGCTTTGGTCTTAATATTTTGAACATCTGATCCTGCCCCAGGTTCCGTGATACCAATGGAAGAAATTAATTCCCCAGATATGATACCAGGTAAATATTTATCCTTCAGTGCGTCTGTTCCATATTTTAAAATATAGGGTCCAGACATGTATTGAACCACCTGCTGGGTAATGGCAAAACCAGCGGAACCCGCTCGTCCCAATTCCTCATTAAATACGACATCGTAGAAAAAATCCAACCCACTACCTCCATATTTTTCTGGATAAGACAATCCTAAAAATCCCATCTCCCCCATTTTTTTCCAAATATCTTTTGGCGTTTTACGATCTTCTTCCCATTTATCAATATGTGGGAAAGCCTCCTTCTCTAAAAAGGTGCGCAGACTTTGACGGAACATTTCGTGTTCTTCTGTAAAGTAATAGGAATTCATATTTTTTGATTGTTATACAAATCATTAGTAGGATACTAAGTCTCCAACCCTTTCTTATAAAAAAGAGAGTCTTTTCCTATTCAAAAAAATTTGTTCGGAGGAGACTCCCTCCCTTTTTAAGGGAGGGCTGGGGTGGGTTCATTGCAGAACCTTTTTCAACTAATGATTAAAATTATTTATGATTGTTTGCTACAAGTTTCGAGTTTCAATATCTTTCAATAAAGAGGGCAACTTCGCTTGCCAATTAACTGCCTCTTCTAATTGTTTCGATAATTGAAAGATCGTTCCTTCCTCGCCCATTTTGGCAACAGCTTGAACGCCTATGGGCAATCCATCCTCATTCCAATAAACAGGAATAGAGGCGGCTGGTTGCCCAGAGATATTAAAAATGGCGGTGGTGGGCGCAAATTCTGATGCCATTGCTAAAGGGGCCATTGGATTCGCTTCATTTTGCGGAAAACTACCTAAGGCTACAGGGGGCAATCCTAAACTTGGGCATAGCCATATATCAATATCTTTAAAAAACTCCGCAATACTTCTGGCTATTCGGTGCATCGCCTGTCGAGCTAATTCGTAATCTGAACCTGTAACTTTTTTACCTGCCTGATACATGGCATAAGACAGCGGTTCTACTAGGTCTTTAGAAACAGGCTGTCCTGTTATTTTTTCATAAAAAGCAATCGGGCTTGCAGCACATACATTCCAAAGGGTACCGAAAACGTCTCCTAGCGTTTTACCACTAAAAGGTATTTTGAATGGCATCTCTACTACTTCATGCCCAAAGGATTTGCATAATTCTACGGTAAGCATAGTCGCTTTTTCACAATCCTCATGAACCGAGCCACCGCCAGGTTTACCTAAGAAATATCCAATTTTTAATTTCCTAACTGGCTGCTCTAGTATAGAAGCAAAGAGCATTTCTTGCGCAGGCGCATGATAAAAAGCATTGGGGTCAGGTTGCCCTGTAATATCCAATACAGCAGCAGAATCTCTTACCGAATGCGTCAACACATGCTCTTCCACCAAGCCACTGACTAAGGAAGACATTGGAGCTAATGGGTTGCGTCCTCTTGATGGTTTTAATCCAAATAAGCCACAACAAGAAGCAGGTATTCTAATAGAGCCTCCTCCGTCATTCCCGTGTGCCAAGGCGACAATCCTAGCCGCCACGGCAGCAGCAGACCCCCCACTTGAACCGCCAGGTGTTCTATCTAAATCCCAAGGATTATGGGTCGCTCCAAACTCCGTTGGTTCCGTAGTAGGCAACATCCCAAATTCTGGCATATTCGTTTTACCAATGACAATAAAGCCCGCCGCTTTATAGCGTTGCACTAACAAACTATCATACTTGGCAATATTATTTTTATAGAGCGTCGAGCCAGTCGTAAATCGTACTCCTTTATAAGCTGCTATCCCATCCTTGAGCAATAAGGGAACGCCCTTGAAAGGAGCATCTGGCAAGTTTTGTTTGGCGATACTTCTCGCTTCCTCATACATCGGCGTAATAATGGCATTGAGCGAGGGATTAAGTTGCTCTGCCGCTGTGATGGATAAATCTACTAATTCCAAAGGAGTGATCTCTCCTTTTTTGATCAGTGCTGCTTGAGCAGTAGCGTCTAATTTTAAAATCGAATCCATGGTATTAGTTAATAGTGAGGAGTCAGGAGTGAGGAGTGAGGAGTAAAATGCTACTTACTCTTCACTTCTCACTCATAACTCCTCACTTAACGGTGGCGTTGCCCCAATAATTAAAACTCAAAAACTTAGGACCGGGAATATACATCGTTTTTAAGTCTGTTAGTTGAAACCCATTGTCCTCTAATAATTGGGGTATATCTATATTCAAATGACAGCCCCCTCCTACTCTTTTCCACAGTGGATTAATTCTATTTTGCCACTTCAATACAGCAGCATCAGGCGCTTTGCCATGCTCACAAAATAGCATTTTCCCATTCGGCTTTAACACTCTTCGCATTTCTCCCAATGCACGAATCCCATCAGGAATGGTGCATAAGGTGTACGTAATAACGATGGTATCAAAAGATTGATCGGCTAATGGCAAATCCTCTGCCCCTGTTTGAATATACTTAAAATCTAAATCGGCTCTTTTATTTTCATTGACTTCCCACGTTTCTTTAGAAGGATCAATTCCCACTAAACTGCTTACTTTTTCTTTTTGATAAAATGATAGATTTAAACCAGAACCAATGCCTATTTCAAGTACTCGACCCTCTGCATAGGGTACTACTTTTGCTCGCTGCTTCATGGTGGGCTTCGTGCCGCATGCGCAGTGAATCATTTTTGGTAGTATTCGTTTTTCGTAGAAAGACATGAAAGTGAATGATTAATTTTATACGGTGACAATAGCAGTTTTGGAGTAATACAACTGACCATTGATTAGTTCGGACTTCACCCTACCTTCCGCCTCTAACATATCTAAAAATCCCACAACCATAAACATAGTAGCATTATTAATTCGCTCCTTATAAATACCTTCCATTAATTGCATGAATTCACTAACACCTGCTTCTATCAATTGATAACATTTTTCTTTACGTTGATGAATACGTTGTTTTTGTCGCTCCATCGTTTCTTGTACATTTTCTATAATTTTAAAATGCCCTGGAAACGCCTTGGTAATAGCTAATGCAAGTAATTTATCATAAGAAGCGACGTGCGTTCTTAAACTATTAACTCCTTTATAAGGAGGCACTCTATCCGCATCAATAATAGGTATTGGGATCATGGGTAAGACCATATCCGCGGAGAGCAACCAGCCTTTTTCTTGTTGAAAAAAGCAGGTTTGATTTAAGCAATGACCGGGCGTATGTATAATTTCCCATACTTGACCCCCGAAGTTAATCGTGCCATTCATTGGAAATACCTGCAATCGTTCCTTAGGAATTTCATCCCAATATGGAGATAATCTTCCGTATCCAAAATCATGAATTTTATGGTATTGATTTTTTGGAATATTGGGAAGTAAAGAAGCCAAAATAGCGGCACTTCTTCGATCTAGCAGTTCCTTTAAATTAAAAGCCCATTCATAAACCATTTCCGACACCCATATAGTGGCATCACTATTTTCGGTGATCTTATTCGCCATGCCCATATGGTCTAGATGCGCATGGGTTATTACCACTTTAGATATATCTTGAATAGTTAAGCCGTTCTCCTTTAATCCTTGGTTCAGCGCAATCCATGATTTATCGGTTTTCTCCCCACAATCTATTAGGACATTCTCTTCGCCCTTGATTAGCCAAGAATTAACCGTCATCGCTTCAAAGATGGTAGGCAATTCTATCTGTATTGGTTCTAGCATGGATGAATTATTGGTGTTGTGGTATTGTGGCATTTTGGTTTTATGGCAACCACTATACCATCAGTCAACCCTAAAAACTAATCAACTGCTCAATATCTAGCTCGAAGGCCTGTCCTAGACTATTATAATACGCTTCTCCAAAAAAGGTTTTAAATGCTTGTATTCCTTTCTCTGTAAAATGAGGTAACAGCATACTCCAAATAACCTTTTCACCATCCTCCACGGAAGTCTCTCCTCTAATAACTTGCTGCGCCAACCAAAAGAAACTAATCATCCAAACCGTTTGTGCTAAATGGTGATAGCAGCCTGGGAATGGTTCTGGTTTCATATTACCCAACTTAATGGCTAAGGCAATGCCCGCTTTGTTATCTTGAAGAGATTGCGCCGTCATTTTGCGAAACTGATCACTGACTAAAGAATGTTTTAAAACATGGGTGTCTAGAAAAATAAAGGTATAAGTCCGTTGTATTTTGTAATACAGTTGCACTTCATGGTGCAGGTTTTGGAAAGAGGGAAAGGTTCGTGATTTGATCCGTTCTTGCTCAATCTTGTGCCACAATTGTTCCGTTATCCCTTGCAGTAACGCCTCCTTGTCTTTAAAATGATAGGTGAGATTTCCCCTACTCATACCAAGCCGATGTGCCAATTCTTGTAAAGAAATGGCAGCAAACCCTTCTTTATTAAAAAGGTCAACCGCTAAATCAATTATTTTCTGCTTGGTGTTCTTTTTCATTAGTTCACAAAGCTAAACAAATTAGTTGAAATCGACTAAACTATTTACTAAACTCGACCATCCTTTCTAAATAAAATTTTAATTTTACGCTAAAAAAAGCTATTTATTTTTCTATTAAGAACAAAATCAAAATTAAATACTATAAAATTTGCTTTTATCCGATATATAAACTTATATTTGATGTAACAAAATCAATAAGTTCTTTCTCTTAGATGATGGGTAATTATTAGCATATTAATCAATTACCACTTGGATCAAATAACCTCAACTAATCATTTGTTCTCGTATAGTGATTCTATTTCTTGCTACCCACCGCGGGATTAACTATACACCGCAACCTAGAACCTTGAAAACACTCCTTTTTGATCCATCCTCCTCTGACCAACTAATTAAAGAATTAGTTTTGAATTTGCCTTATTGATTCAACTTGGGTTCTTTAGCCATTATTGAGCCTTTTTTGATGATTTGTATTAAGTCCACTAACCGATTTAATGCACTTATAAAATCTATACAATATGGAGCCACCATGCTGTTCAGTGCAAAAGATGCACGTTCATCTTTTGCAAATTTTAAAAAACCATCGTCTTTATTGACGCTCGTTTTAAAGAGGTGTATTGGTATTTTTCATCACCTTACCAACATACACATTGAGTAATATCCAAAGCGAGACTTCAATCCCGAATGATAAAAGTATCATTTACTAAAAGACATAAAAACGGCAAGCGAATAAAGATTCGCTTGCCGTTTTTTTATTGGTTATTGAATGCTAATTTTGTTAGGCTTCGCTGGCTGACGTCAGCTCGGCAGGTAGGTTTTAGGAGGCAAGGATTTAAAAAATTGGCTTTTAAAGCCAATTTTTTAAATCCTTGCCTCCTGAGAACCATTTGTGAGACGCCGAAGGCGGCGAGCAAAAACAAATCAATTTTTGAACTACTGTACAAGTATCTTTAACTTCAAAAGCCTACAGCATCAAAAAAATTAGTAAATTGGCGAGTATCAAATAAAAAGTTATGCCGGTTCGCCAACCTCTACTACGGAACATTGTTCATTCCAAGTCACTCGATTTAGTGGGAGCTTTGCTCATTTTTGGGGTCTGTTATTATCGTAATTTTCATGGGACCATCTACCACGAAGGGGCTATTCAGTTTGGCATCCCTTTTAATGAATTGTGGTCTTTCGTACAAATGGGAGCATACCCCTTGGGAATATTATCTACGATCGGAGCGATATTTTCTATGCTCTCCACGAGATTGATTAGCAAGCAAAATAATTGGGGAAATTTTATCGGCATTCTGACTACCGTGAATTCTGGTACCAACGATTATTTATTCGGCAATGCCTCTGCTATCATTACGTACCCACTTACCTTTTTTATTGTCACCTTCGCTTTTTCTAATTGGAATAAAGGAGAAAAAATCAGAAAAATAGATCGGAATTATTGGTTGATTGTATTCGGTGCCATGCTTATCGCCTTCTCATTGGTGTATCTGGGGGCCTATCTTTTTGGTGGTCGAACCGATCATACCTTTTTGGTAATTGTGGGCATCACCTTTGGCTTATCGCTAGGTGCCAATTTTTGTAATGCACTAAAATATGAAGAGACTTGGGTGAGTTGGATTATTTATAATATTGTACAATTGGTTAAAAACTTCATGCAAGCCAACTTGGCCAATGTGGTAAAATATATTTTCTATTTATTTAATGCTTTCCTCACTTTATTTGATTGGAAGTTGAATGGGGATGTGGTAAAGAAAGCGGCTGCTTAGTAACGATGCTGTATATTATTGTTGCTGGTATACCAAACAATAGATCGTCAACTTAATCTGTGGTAAACAGTTACTATTATATTGTCCAAACCTTATCGTCGGATAGCTATCTCCATCCGATGATAAGGTTTTCAGCGCCATCGGACGGCAGGCTTTTAAGATTACCGCTCTTAGACTGGACGATCTATACAAATAAGCACTTAACATCTTTAGAATAAACGCTACAATGGAACCTTTATATACCGCCATTCCCGAAAAGTCTTATACGACGATCCTCGTGTTGCTCTTTCTAACCGTTAGCTTGGTGGTTTTTGCCTTTCTGATTCAAACGAATAAAATTCAGCGGATTAAAGGAGCTTATAAACAGGTTGGATTTCTCTTGAGTGGATTTCTAGGTTTGTTATTTTTGGCGACCTTATTGCTGTCGATATGGGATTCCTATCGCATACAAACCGTCGAACTGTATGAGGACCATCTTACTTGCTACCAAGGAAAAATTCCATATAAAGAAATTGCCCGAGCAGGTATCTATACCGATCAGCAGCAATCTTTTATCAATCCGCAAATCCAAGCAAACCAAAGTAAAATGTTGGTGATAGAACGAAAGGGTAAACCAACTGCCGTTTTTGCAGAAGATTACTATGATATAGAGATATTGACTAAAAAAGTCAGAGACCAGATGGGAAGATAGAGGCTATCAATCGACAGTTGACGAACTTGTGTTTTTCTTCAAAAATAGGAATCGGGAATCAATCACTTATCCAAAGAAAAAGGCTTGGTCAAAATAGCTGTATAGCTATGTAACTCCACCACGTACTCGCCATCTTGAAAATTACTACAATCTAATTCATAGATCGTATTGACGGGCAAGTCACTTACGGCATCTGTTATTAACACATTGCCTTGCTCGTCTTTGACCACAATCTCATTTAAATTGACATCAATTGTTTCAAAGTCTATGAAGAAGATTTTGTTAGCATCATCCTTGAAAAAGGAAAATTCCTCTTGGGTGTTACTAGACAAATTATCAGTTTGGGCAATGGAAAAGGAAGAGGTGAAAAGGAATAAAATCGTGCAAAAAAGTAGTTTGTTCATGTTGCAGTAGTTCAAGTTAAAGCAAGTAATTTGAGGTTTCATTCTATGGTAGTTAGTTATCGGTACGGTGTATCGTTAAATTCAATGGTTACAAAACTCTTATTGTATCAATTTAGTATGCGAAGTAGATTTTTTTTTGCTATTTTTTTACATCTTATCTGAAGGCGGATTTTTTTCATTAAGAAATCAGCAAATACTATATTGATAGTTAATCACTTACACATAAAATATGTTTGTGCTACGTAAAGTGCGGAATAGGAAATTTAGAGGATGTCTAACACTTCAATGTACAAAAACGACATAGATTTTTTACCACAAAGTCACATAGTACACCTAAGCTGGCGAAGCCAGTACCAT
>CALJIQ010000299.1 GCA_937973995.1 uncultured Saprospiraceae bacterium | reverse complement strand
GAAGGAAAGAAGGCTCCGTTATAATCAATACCACCTACAACATAATTACCACAACCACTAACATAAGTACACTCCCCATTCACTACCGCAACCCCCATAATGGCTTCACATAATCCAAAATCTACTCCTGCTACATCAAAGCAAGGCGGCACTAGTGCATCCGCACATTCTCCATCATAAGCTACTGCTACCCCTGCACATCCTGCTTCGCAAGCATTTCCATAGGTCCTACCATCTACACCACAAACAGGATCATATAGGGCGATGCAAAAACAACCCTCATCGCAGCCTCCAGAATCGATGTCTCCTCCCCTATCAGAAAAGATCGCCACTGTATCTCTTCCTGCTATAGCAATATAAATATAATTAGTTGCGGTAAGTGTATCAGATTCGCCAGGAGCAAGAGAAGATACAACTGATCCATTCGTTAGATACAGATCCACATTTCGACAACCTGTATTGGTATATATTCCGAGAGATAAACCATCATTACAACCAGCAGCATAAGGATTACGAGTATCAATTTCTGGAGTCGCACAAGTAGCAATCGTTCTACCTAATTCAAAATCCGCTTCTTTAAAAATATAGATTCGTTCCTCCAAATTGAGTAAGGGATTCGGGTCTGTCCATGTAGGAGTCGGCGTTCCAAAAGGCGCATTGCCAAAAGGTCCAGGTTCTATAGTTGTTAAAAAATTGCCATTCACATCATATACACCAATTTGACGACACTGCGTGTTGGAGATCGTTACACTACAATTAGGACCTGCTAGGCACTCCCCTTCTGCTACGACTTCTACTCCTGCGCAAGCTGCTTCACACTCATTGCTATACGTGCTGCCATCAGCTCCGCAAACAGGGGCAAATATGGCAGGACAAAGACAACCTTCACAGTCTTCTTTTGCGATAGATTCTAATTTTAATGCGCTGTCAAAAAAGTCAGTACATTGAGCAAAACCAACTATTCCTCCGTCCATGCAAAAAGTTGTTCCAGTAGCACAATTGGAAACTATAGTTAAGCCATCTGCACAAGTGGTATTATCCGCAATAAAGGCATAGTAAGTTTCTCCTTCATAAGCATATACTGCAATTTCCGTCAAGCATTGGTCACAAAGATTATCTGGTAAATCAATGACATCCAACGCACTACAGCTCGGGTTAATTTCTTCAATACAAGTTACAATCACTGCTTGGTCAGCAATAGAACAAGGAGAAGGAAAATCTGCAGATTTAAAATCAAATTGGATGGGTTGTCCATCGTAATAATCGAACACTATTCCTTCATCAAAATAAATATCTAATATCTGTCCGTCCGTAGTTTTGGCAAAAAAGAATTCTCGTCCATCATCACATGTATCAAAGAAAATAGTACCCGTATAAGCAGCACAAGTACTAGGTGGATTCGACCCAATACTATTACCCGTTGGGTCACAAGTCCATTGAGAAGTGATCGTAGATAAATTATAAAAGGAAAGACAATCAAATGTTGGAGACTGGGCACAATAAAAAGTACCATCCGCTAAATACAGAGAAGCGACTAAGCCCTCTTCTATTAATACAAATTCAAAATTACCATCCGTGTAAACCGTAACAGCAGACGTTGCACAAGCATCTGGTTGCACCAACTCTGCTGCCCAAGGATAGGCTTCCATTAATTCTTCTAGTTCCGCTCTTTCCGAAGACTGTCCTTCACATGCTTCCACCACCACCAACACTTTTGTAACTGGACCTGCAGGATATTCAGGAGGGCGAGGCCCTTGTGGTCCACTTCCAGGTGGAGGTAATGGACATTGAAAACCAGGCGTTAGATTCGTATATAAAGTGGTTGTTTCGGGAGATACCGTATGATCAATACAATCCGTGCAAACTTCTACTCCATTAGCCATCCAAAAACCTCCTGGTTGTGGGAAAGGGAAACAATCTACTGGCCCACCTGTAGGCTGTCCACAAGGACAGTCTATTGGATTATTATAGCCTTTTAAAGTCACACTTTCCCCTTGGCAGATGGTCAAGACCATATCTGCATCTTCTTCAGAAAATTCTTCTTGACAATTATTGATTTCAATTAATCCCAACCGACCATCATACCCCGCTAATGCGTCCTTATACTCTTGTATCGCTTCTTCATAAGCCGCTTGGTTGAGTGTTCCTCCTATCATCCCACATTCCGATACAGGACAAGGGGGAGCAGAATAACGAATAATATACTCCGTAGTGCTTAATGGAGGGAAGGGTTCCCCACCATCTACCGGCATCCATTCGCCTTTAACTTCGACATAGTAAATGGAGCAACTTCCGCTTACACAAGGTGCCTGCAAAACAGGAGGATCTGGAAAAAAGGAAGGCACTTCTCCCTCACAAAAAGAATGAACATATAAGTATTCCGCAATGGTAAGGGACTCTGATGTACAAATGGGATTCGGAAAGAAGTGATAGGTATAAGTGGTTGCTTCTATGACCGTTCCATCTTCGCAGGTTCTATTATCGCTCGTATAATTAACCGTTACTTCTGCAAGTGGCGTCAACTTAAAGCCATCTGCTCCTAAATTTTCAATCAATACTAAATCTGGAGATGCCACTTCAAAAATCCCTTCTACGCATATCCCACCAGGCAAGGGCACTTGAAAAGATTCATTGGCACAAAACGGTAATTCATATTCGGTACTCACCGAATCAATCACCGTTAAGGGGCCTTCTCCTATAAAGGGAGGTATATCTTGGGCTTGTGAAGGGGTGGTAACAAATAATCCTATCGTTAGGAAAATTACCAATAGGGTATTAAATTTTCTTTTCATATGTCTGAAGTTTTGGAGTGGTGGAGCGAAATGATATAGTTTTATCAATCGATAGATCACCAACTTAACCTACACAAATAGCCGACCAATCAACTCAAGTAGCCAAGTGTTTATGTTCAAAGTTTTTAAAAGGATAGTAAAGGTGGAGTAAATGTCAATTGGAGTGCCCAACTAAAGGGGATGGCATCAGCAGTTTATTGTTCTTGCATTAAGTGAGTAGCCGATAATAATTTTATTAACTCACTTTTGTTTTAGTTCTTACTTGCAATAATAAACAAGGTTGATATACATGCAAAATAACTGTTTATTTGGGAAGAACCAAATAGGAATTCAGCCTCTTTTTGGCAAGTATTTTACGAATTTGGGGTCATTATCCAATTCTTTCCTTCCACTTACTCTTTTATCAAAATTATACGCTCCTGAATTTTTGAAAGGAATCCTGCTAAATATTAAGGAACTTCTTCAGAAGTTATCTCAATATACCAACTTTTAACCCCCTCACTATCAGCAACTTCAATATAAAGCTCTCCATGATTTGCACGAAATTTGTCAAAGAGCCTCCCTTTTAATAGAAAAGACAGAGAAAAGTCTTAGATTGGTTGGGTGAAACACATTATTATTATCTTTGAAAGAAAAAATAATCTGTGGTTCAACGTATTTTCTACTTTCTGCTTTTTTGTCTTTCATCCATTTTCTCTTTTAGTCAACCGCTACTACCTTGTGGCACCCCGCCCTATAAATCCCTTTGGTTAAAAGAATACCAACAACGTCCACCCGCTTCAACAATCAGAAGCAAGCAAGACTCTATTCTATACCTACCCATGACGGTACATAGTTTGGGGGAAGATGATGGAGAAGGGCATTTTGGCAGGACTAAAATATTAGATGCTTTTTGTCAACTCAATACTGATTTTCAGGAAAGTAATATTCAGTTTTATCTAACGGAAGATATTCGGATAGTCAATAATTCTGCTATGTATGCCCACGATTCCATTTATTTGATGGGGCTTTTTATGTTGGAGAATGACTTACCCAATTCTTTAAACACTTACTTCGTCCAAAATCCTGCTGGCAATTGTGGCTATAATTTACCTTGGGCAAGTATGGCCGTCGCTAAGCTATGTGCCAAAACGACTAGTAGTACTTGGGCGCACGAAGTGGGCCATCATTTTACCATTCAACATCCATTTTTAGGATGGGAAATGGGTATCTCTTATGATGGAAGCATTGAGCCTGATTTTTCTGAACCTGCCCCTGAGTTTGTCCTCTATAATTACACCATTTTTAAAGATCAACCTTTTGTGGATACGTTAATTGTGGATACGGCTATCGTGGAAAAATTAGATGGCAGTAACTGCCATATTGCGGCGGATGGATTTTGTGATACGGCTCCTGATTATTTAACGGGACGTTGGGAATGTAATAGTAGCGGAGAAAGCAGAACGCTTCAAACCGATCCAAATGGCGACACTTTTCGCTCAGATGCTAGCTTAATCATGTCCAACTCTGAAGATGGTTGTTCCAGGAGATTTACGCCTCAACAAATAGCCGCCATGCGGGCATATGTACTAGAACAACGCCAAGACCTGTTTGTCAATCCATTCGCCTTTCAGCAACCTACATCAGCCCCTACTACCCTACTCTTTCCGCTTGCGTCCTCGGAAGTACCTGTGGACGCAGTGGAATTATCTTGGGAAACAGTGCCACATGCCACTCAATATATCATTCAAATTAGTCGGTTAAGTTCCTTCCCAGATGGACTAACCACTACTTATGGAACCAATCAAACTTCACTTCTGATAGAAGACTTAACTACGGAAAGAAATTATCATTGGCGAGTACGTGCCTATAATGCCTTCCACACTTGTACGGAATTTTCCCCATCGGAGGAATTTGAAGTAGTGGAATCTCTTACTAGTGTCGCTACTATTGAAGGGTTGGTGGAGATGCAGATACTACCTACTGCGCAAGAAATTGGGCAGCCTTTACAAGTAGTAGTAGAGACCAACCAGCCTTTGACTGGGAAATTAAAATTAATAAATTCGGCAGGAGTCACGCTATATTCAACAACTTTTCAACGCACTATTGATAGCACTACTTTTCAAGTATCCACGCAAAATTTAACAAGCGGATTATATTTTGTGGGGATTCAAACTGCAACAGGATTTGTTTATGAAAAGGTAGTCTTGCATTAGGGGTTATGATAATTCCTCTAATCGATAGCGGTCCAATAATCTAGAGCCTAACACCAAAAAAATTCCAATAAAAGACGGACCGATCAATCCATGTCCAGCAAAATAGTGGGCAGTAGTCGCTAATACCACATCAAAGAAAAATCCTGCATACGCCCATTCTTTTAAAATTGGATGGATATTCGTCAGGACCGCCGCTACTCCTAGTACTTTTGCAATGGCTAGAGGAATAACTACCCAAGTTGGAAAGTTTAATTCTTTAAAAAATCCTTCTACCATCTCCGTATTAAAAAAATACATTTGAGCGGAGAATAAGAATAAACCGCACATTGCTAGGGTTAACACCCAGTAAGCTATTTTCTTGATATTCACAAAAGATCATTTTTAGTTAAATTCAAAGATAGTAAATGAATACTACTTTCATTCTTTCTAATATTCAAAAATACATCTCCTTAGACACAGATGAAATCCTCCATTTCAAACAGTATGCCCCTTTGTCACCCATGATGGACAATATTTTTTCTATACCAGCAATCAAGATATTTATTGGGTGAGTACGGATATATTTGATACCTTTAGAAAGTAAACAATTTGAATTTTACACCACATTAGTTCACATTAGTTTTTTCACATAAGCGCACATTAGCTTGACAATGTTAGATTAGAAATAACTCTAATTTAACATTGTCAAGTTAGTTCCTCTGCTACTTTGTGAACTAATGTGAATCAACTTATGTGCCCTAATGTGGTAAATAAACAAAACATGAGAAACCTATTCCTACTCTCCTTCCTATTTTTAATGCTTTCTGCCACCGCTCAATTCACTTTAGAGCAAGCATTAAGCAATGCATTTCCTTCTGACCTAATCGCCTCCCAAGAAGTAGACAAAATTGCTTGGGTGTACAATAAAGAAGGACAGCGAAATATTTGGATCGCCAAAAACATCGGTTCCTCCGCAAGTAAAGTTACAAACTTCACTCATGATGACGGACAAGCCATTAGTAACTTAATTTTCAAAGAAAATACCAAAGAAATTATTTTCGTAAGAGGGGGCGCACCCAATCGCAAAGGAGAAATTCCCAATCCTACTAGTCATCCAGACGGCGCAAAGCGATTGATTTTAAAAGTACAAGAAACGGGTAGTGAAATTGATACCATTGCAACAGGAAGTACCCCTACTCTATCCCCTCAAGGAAAGTACTTAGCCTTTATCAAAAAAGGACAAGTTTGGCTATATAATTTCAATTCTAAAAAGGAACAGCAATTATTTAAAATTAGAGGGAATGCAGGTAGTCTGCGATGGTCACCAGATGGCGAGCACGTAGCTTTTGTGTCTAATAGAGGCACGCACTCCTTTGTGGGAATCTATAATTTATCAAAGGAAGAATTAAAATATATTGCTCCAACAGCAGATAGAGATGGGCAACCCGTTTGGTCACCTGATGGGCAGTCTTTAGCTTTTTTAAGTATTCCAGTTGAAAAGCAAGTATTGCCTTTTATGCCTCGCCGCACTTCCCTACCCTTTTCTATTTGGCGACATGATTTATCAGATAGCCAAACCCGAAAAATATGGATCGCTAAAGAGGGCGCAGGCAGTACTTTTAGAAATATCTCTGCGACTAATCAATTGATTTGGACAAAGGACAACCATATTGTATTTCCGTATGAAGGTAATGGTTGGACCAATTTATGGCGTATCCCTGCTAGTGGTGGAGAGGCGAAGAATTTAACACCAGGTGAGTTTGAAGTGCAGTACGTAAGCAGCAATAAAGATCATAGTCAAATCTATTATTCTTCCAATCAAAACGATATAGATCGACAGCATATTTGGATGGTTACGCCTACTAGTTCGCCCCAGCAATTAACAAATGTGGGCATTCAGTGGTCGCCTGCTATTTCAGCAACAGGACAGGTATATGCCTTAGCGAGTACGGGTACCATCCCTGCCTTTGTAGCAGGTATAAAATCTGGTTTTGCTTTACCGATTGTAACAGGTGCATCCATGAACTATCCTAAAGATTTAGTGGAGCCTGAACCCATCACTTTCAAAGCAACAGACGGCATGACGATCCACGGGCAATTGTTCAAGCCTAGCAAAATGGAAAAGGGTAAAAAATATCCTGCTGTCTTATTCTTTCACGGTGGCTCTCGGCGTCAGATGTTATTGGGCTTTCACCATCGAGGGTATTATCACAATGCCTATGCCTTGAATCAATATTTAGCTAGTCAAGGCTATATTGTGTTGTCCGTCAATTATCGAAGTGGTATTGGCTATGGTATGAAATTCAGAGAAGCCATTGACTATGGAGCGATGGGCGCCAGTGAATATCAAGATGTGGAAGGAGCAGGTTTATACTTAAAAAATCGTCCTGATGTGGATGGTGCCAAAATAGGTTTGTGGGGTGGTTCCTATGGTGGCTATCTGACCGCCTTGGGTTTGGTGCGTTCGCCTGAGTTATTTGCCGCAGGAGTAGATATACATGGAGTGCATGATTGGAATGTAGTGGTCAAAAACTTTGTCCCCAACTATAATGCAGAAAAGCGAAGAGACTTCGCCAAGTTAGCCTATGAGTCTTCTCCTATGGCCGATATAGAAAACTGGAAAGCACCTGTCTTATTGATTCATGGGGACGATGACCGCAATGTTCCTTTTAGTGAAACCGTAGATTTAGTGGAGGCTTTACGTCGGCAGGGGGTCTATTTTGAGCAATTGGTTTTTCCCGATGAAGTACATGGATTTTTATTACACAAAAATTGGGTAACTGCCTTACAAGCTACGGCTGATTTTTTTGATCGACAGTTAAAATAGGGAGTAAACGTAATATGGTAAGGAACGAAGAGGGAAATGAATAAGTTGCCCAAGTTTTGTCTCCCGCAAAGTCTCGCCAAGGATACGCTAAGGTACGCAAAGCTAGACCTTGGACTAACTTAGCGTACTTTGCGAAACCTTGGCGATCCTTTACGGGAAATACCTATGTGGGTAGGTTATTTATTGCTGAAGACCTAATAGCGTTTGCTTATAACTCGCTAACATTAAAATACCTAGTTTTTAGAGGGTCTAAATTTGCTCCTTTGTATCTTTCAAGTATTTCAGGTTCTCCTTGCGTGATTACATCATTAATACCAAACTTTGATAAAATAATTCCATCACGCATTCTAGCAGAATGAATCAACTCATTCTGCGTATTATAATAAAGGCAAATACCATTTTCTTTAAGCGTTTCAAGCGTACAGGCATGATAGTCATCCTCTTCTATGATCGTATCCACCATTTCATTATTTAGTAGAAACCAAAATAGCCCATCCAAGAAAGTAAAACCATGGCAGTTATATTGATTATTAAAGCGAATTTGTTTTACAACTGCCTCTGTTTGCTCCCAATTCATTCTTTTGTTATCCAAGTCAAATACCATTTTATAGGTAGAAGGTCCTTGTGTTTTTTGATGGGCAGTTAAAACGGTACCTTTATTGGTATATACATTCACCTGTTGGTAACCCGTAATAAAAGAAACTCGAACCCAAATGTTTTCATCTTGGTTAAAAAAGGGGTAGTAATATCTTTCCGACCTTTCCAGTAATTCACATCGCCAAGTTTCATTATAATCAATTTTATTATTTATTCTTTTCATGGAATAAAGAATGTTTTTAACTATACAGAATGTTTTTTTGGCAAAATTATTAAGCTGAAAAAAATGTTAAAAAAAAACAAATGAGTTTAACTTTTTTTTTAACATTTGGTGGAAGGAATTAAAACGCCAGCATATTGTTGAACCAATTGTATAACTATTTCTTTGGCAGATTTCGCAAAATGGCGGCAATTAGCAAATCAGATTGGCATCTAACCAATCGTCTAAAAGAGGAAAAAATTACAAAAAGCCCTCTTTTTTTTTGAAAAAAGTACTTTTGCACCTAGAATAATAACCTCCCCTTCGTATCGAATCATTTCTATTCTTTATAAGAACTATTAGCCAGCCAATGCGTTTGGATAAAGTATTCTAAAAGTTTAAATATGAGATTCATCTTACTAGGTATAGTACTACTTTCATGTACTCAAAATATGTTAGCTCAGGCCGTTTCGAGAGCCAATCAAAAACAGTATGCTATAAAAATCAAGCAAGCGACTACTCCTATTCAGCTAGATGGGAAATTAGACGAAGCCGATTGGGCAGCAGCAGATGTAGGCAAGGATTTTTGGCAAAAGAATCCAAGAGATGATGTAAAGGCGATTACTAGAACCGAATTTAGATTAACCTATGACGATGATTTTTTATATGTAGGGGCGACTTGCTTTGATAGTCCTAATCATATTGTAGGTACTTTAAAACGAGATATTGGCTTTTGGGACGGGGATAATATAGGTATCGTCCTAGACCCATTAAATGAAACCACCTCTGGTTTTTTATTCGGAACTGGACCAGATGGCGTACAGACAGACGTAGCTTTAGGAGGCGGAACAGGTGGAGAGCACTATAATGGAAATTGGGATAATCGCTGGTTTGTAGAAACCCAAATCATGCACGACCGATGGACGGTAGAAATGGCGATTCCATTCAAGACCTTGCGATACGAAACGGATAAAACAATCTGGGGTATCAACTTTTTCAGAACTGATAAAAAGAATAATCGGCAATCTGTTTGGGCGCAAGTACCTAGACAGTTTTGGTTTATAGATTTGGGGTATGCAGGGCAGTTACAGTGGGATGCCTCCCCTAAAAAAACGAATGGTAATATTTCCGTTATTCCTTATGTCAACACTAATACCTTCACGGATTTTAACCAGGATACACCAACAGATGTTAATTTTGATGTAGGCGTAGATGCTAAAATTGCCCTAACCCCTTCTTTGAATTTAGACTTAACCGTCAATCCTGATTTTGCGCAAGTAGAGGTAGATCGGCAGGTGACCAATCTTACCCGCTTTAGCATTTTCTTACCCGAACGACGTACCTTCTTTTTAGAAAATAGTGATATATTTTCCGCTTTTGGTAATCCGCTCATTCGTCCTTTTTTCTCCAGGCGCATAGGCTTGGATGGTAATGGCAGTGCCGTGCCTATTACTTACGGTGCCCGATTAACGGGCAATGTAACAAGTAGTACCCGAGTCGGATTAATGAATGTGCAAACGAAGGGTAATGAAGACCAGTTAGCGCAGAATTACTCCACTGCCGTTTTTAGTCAACGCTTATTCGGGCGATCTAGAATAAAGGGAATTTTTATCAATCGCCAAGGAATGCAAGATGGAGACTTTAGCGAATCCGATTATGGTCGCAATGGCACCTTAGAATTTAATTACCAAAGTAACGACGGCAAATGGGAAGGCTGGGGAACGTACCAACATAGTTTTAAAAAAGATATTACAGACGATAACCATTCTACCAGTATAGGAGCAGCTTACTCTGGTAAAATACTATCTGCGGTTTTTGATTGGACAGAGGTAGGCACCAATTACTTTGCAGATGTAGGTTTTGTCAATAGAATCAACAACTATGATGCCTTAAGAGATACCACCATCCGACAAGGATTTCATACGCTTTATGCGCCAGTGAGTCTTCGATTTATACCCGAAAAATCTAATTTCCTCAATCAGCATTCGTTTGATACGGAATCTGTCTGGGTATTTGATCCTGAATTTAAATTTGTAGAACGTTCTGTATTTGCTTCCTATAGTCAAGAATACAAAAACAGTAGTTCTTTTGGAATTGGTTTTGAAAATAATGAAACGGATCTTCGTTTTCCATTTTCCTTTACAGATGGCGAACCGCTACCCGTTGGTCGGTATTCCCACAATCGAATAGGTTTCGACTACGACTCCGATGAGCGAAAATTATTTCAATATGGAATAGAAGCAAGCACCGGAGGCTTTTATAATGGCACGCTACATCAAGTTGGTGCAGAGATCGGCTATCGCCGACAACCTTGGGGTAGTTTTGGGATAGAGGTAGAATACAACCGATTAAAATTTCCAGAGGCGTATGGAGAAAATACCATCTGGGCTTTTAGTCCTCGTATAGAAATTAGCTTTAATCGCAATTTATTTTGGACGACCTTCTTGCAGTATAATACCCAAGCTGACAACTTTAATGTCAATAGTCGCTTCCAATGGCGCTTTGCCCCTATGTCGGATATTTTCTTGGTCTATACCGATAATTATGCCGTGGAGAATTTTGGTCCTAAGAATCGGGCGTTGGTGCTGAAGGTGAATTATTGGTTGGTGATATGAATTGGTGTTGTGGTGTTTTGGCATTATGGTGTTGTGGCTTTGTGGCATTATGGCTTTTGGTGGGAACTGAACATAAAAAAGTCATAAAAAGTCAGCGTCCATCAGCGTAAAAAAATTAGTTTTACATATTTCTCAATTACCCTCAACCTCCATGTCAAAAAAAATACTAATAGGGTACCCCATCCAACAAGAACGATTAGCCGCCTTACAATCGCCTTTTGAGGTACATGCCTTATCTTCTGCTGACAATAGATACGAACAAATTTTAGAAAGCATTCAAGACTATGATGGTTTATTTGCCATCACCCATCCTGTAGATAAACAGTTGCTAGACAAAGCTACTCGATTAAAAATTGTCGCCAACTTTGGCGTAGGGTATGATAATATTGATGTGAAATATGCACAACAAAAAGGAATAGCGGTTACTAATACGCCGCAATCAACGACGATACCAACTGCCAATTTTGCAATGGGTTTGATGTTGTCCCTTGTACGAAAAATAACGACCAATGATCGATGGTTGCGACAAGGAGATAGGATTCCTTTTTGGGGGCATAAAAGCACCTTTGGAGAATCAATAGAGGGAAAGACGCTAGGGATTTTAGGGATGGGTAGAATTGGAAAAGCAGTAGCTAAGAGAGCGCATGCTTTTGATATGACTATTGTTTATCATAATCGAAATCGCCTATCAGTAGCAGCAGAAACAGCCCATCATAGCAGTTATGTCTCTTTTGAGGAATTGCTCTCGCATTCAGATATACTCTCCATCCATGCCCCTTTACATGCTTCTACAAAGGGATTGTTTGACGCAACCGTATTTTCCAAGATGAAAAAAGGAGCTTATTTAATAAATACAGGGAGAGGTGGCATCATCCAAACAGATGCACTCCTAACTGCCTTAACAACCAATCATTTAGCGGGGGCTGCTTTAGACGTATTCGAAAAAGAACCACATATTCCACAAGAATTATTAGCCCTAGATAACGTGATTGTAGCTCCACATAACGGCACCGCTACCCAAGCTGCAAGAGATGCTATGTTTGCAGAAGCATTTGGCAATATTGTCGCTTTTTTATCAGGAAAAGATATGACTTCTCGGGTGGTATAACTCCTTTGTGTTTAGACATACTCTTACTTACTATAACTCGGCGCAGTATTTGCTTTTTATATTTATTACTTTTAAAAGCCCCCTTTCTCCTCCCTACCCTACCCTGATTCAGTTGATCCTCCTAGACTTTTCAAACCAAGCTACATGACCTATTTAACAAGCTATCGTACTTACTTTTATGCAGCTTTTATACTATTACTTGCGTTTCCCGTTTTTGGAAAGCAACCAGATATTCGTTTTATTAATCTGTTAAAAGAAGATGGCTTATCTAATAATACGATCAATGATATAGTAAAAGATAAATTAGGTTTTATTTGGATTGGTACAATGGATGGGCTTTGTCGGTATGAAGGAGCGAACCAAATGAAAATTTTCAATAAAAACCCAGAAGATTCTAACCAGCTACAAAGTAATTATATCCGCTCTTTATTGAGCGACAAGAATGGGAATTTATGGATTGGAACAAAACTAGGTGGACTTACAAGATATCACCAAGAAACAGACACTTGGACTACTTTTCGATATTCATCAAAGGATGAGAGCAGTTTAAGTAATGATGAAGTATTAAGTCTTTTTGAAGATAGTAAAGGAAGAATTTGGGTTGGTACGGAGGATGGTTTAAATCTATTCGAGCCAGAAACGGAAACTTTTACTTCTTTCAAAGTGGATAAATCTACTACTTCTGCTTTGCAAGGAAAAGCGATTCTTACCATTGGGGAAGATCACAGAGGATTTATCTGGATAGGTACTTGGGCAGGCGGTCTGCATCTTCTCCTACCCAACAAACAAGATATTAAGAAAAGTACCTTTCGAAATATCTTACCAAGTTCTCAAAAAGGTTCTCATAATATTTGGAAGATTTACCAAGATAAAGACCAAAGAATGTGGATCGGTTCACATGGTAAGGGACTCTTCTTGATGCAGCTACCCCATACGGTGAGCAACTTGGAAGAACAACAAAATTGGACGCCCTCCTTTTTAAACTATAATAAACATGGTAATCCGAATAAAGAAATACAGGATATTTATCAAGATCATGAAAAAAATCTATGGCTTGCCACCTCGGATGGATTAAATTATATACCTGCCAGTGATCTGCAACAATTAGATAAAGTAAAGAATACCGATACAAATCCACCATTACATTTTTACAAGTACCAATCGGACACAAGAAATAATAGAACTTTAGCGAATAATATTGTAACAAAAATTTTTCAAGATGAGCAACATCTTCTTTGGTTTGGTACTTCGAGTGGAATCAGCATTTACAATTGGCAGATTCATCAGTTGGAATTTACGGAATTACCAATTTCAGAAAATTATGAATTTTATGATAATAATTTTCATTTTACAAAAAGAGGAGAATTGTTTATCGGCTCTTTTGATAAAGGAATTATAAAATATGAAACAACTAATCATACTTTCCAAACCCTACTTGATAACAATCAATCTTCTATAACCAATGAACCTATTCAGTATTTATACAGCTCGAATGATAATGACTATTTCATTGGTACAAGTATTGGTATTATCCATTTTGATAAAAGTACTGCTACCTCTACTTCTTTTCCTGTACCCGATTGGTTAAAGAACGATATTAATGGATTTCATCTTAGATATATTTATAAAGAAGACGGAAAAAATAGATTATGGGTAGGTGGTCCACTGGGATTGTTTCTAATAAATTTGGACAATGGTGTTTATACTCATTTTGAACATGAGCCTCATAATCCTAATTCTATTAGTGACAATTCTATCAACTATATTTTAAAAGATAGTTATGGTGATATATGGATTGCGACTTACAATGGATTGAATAGAATTGATAAAAAGCAACTAGTAAGTCATGACTTAAAAAACCTTACATTTCAACAATATAAGGTCAATGGTAATAAGGGTGGGATTGCTTCTAACAATTTGACCGTTTTAAAAGAAATGGGTGATCAATTATACATAGGTACGACCAATGGCTTATTGGCGTATAACTACTTGAATGATAACTTTATAAGTTACCAAGATCAGGGATGTAAATCTTGGATACAAGCCATTCAATCAACTAAGTCCGGAAATCTTTGGTGTAGTACAAAAGAAGGGATTCTGAATTTCAATCCAAGTACGCTCTATTTAAATATTTTTGAAAAGCAAAACGAAATAGAGGAGATAGAATTTCGACATGGTTCCTCTTTTACCGATCAAGCTGGCTTTATTTATTTTAGTTGTGAAAAGGGATTTATAAAATTCCATCCTACTTCTATTAAAGAAAACAAAGTAGCTCCTCCCATCTATATTACTTGTGTAAAAAAGATGAATCCAGAAGGAGTCTCGGAAGTAGGCATGATTAATAAAAAAGAGCTAACTTTAGCTAATAATGATTACTATTTAGGACTACAATTTTCGGCGGTCAATTACAACCAACCTAATAAAAATAAATATGCTTATATGCTAGAAGGATTCGATGAATCCTGGATTTATACTAGCTCTGCCAATCTTATTGTCTATACAAATCTTGCGCCTGGGCAATATGTATTTAAAATAAAAGCAGCTAATAATGATGGCTATTGGAATGAAGAGGAAACCATTCTAAAAATTAATAAACAGTTTGCTTTTTGGCAAACCAAGACGTTTTATACGCTACTATTATTAAGCTTACTTGGCCTTATTGGATTGAGTTTTCTATTCTATTCAAAGTATCTCCACCAACATTATCGTGCCATTGAAGAATACAATACAAAATTGAATAATGAAATTGTGGAGCGTAAAAAAGTTGAAAAAGTACTCCATAGCAAGAACCTAGAACTAAGTCGTTCCAATCATGATTTGGAACAATTCGCCTATATTGCCTCCCATGATTTACAAGCCCCTTTGCGGACTATTCGCAGTTTTGCAGGGTTGCTGGAAAAAAGTATGCCCGATAAGATGTCCAATCGAGAAAAAGAATTCTTTGGATATATTACCAACAGTGTAACCAACATGCAAGAGTTAGTCAACGACTTACTCACTTTTTCCAGAGTCAACACCCGAAAACGAGAAATTCAACAAGTGGACCTTTCTCAGTTGATGGGTAATATTTTACTCGAACTAGATACCACCTTAAAGGAGGCAAAAGCAGAAGTACAATTAGCAGATTTTCCAGAGTCCATTCAAGCAGATAAGATTAAATTAAAGCAACTATTACAAAACTTAATCAGCAATGGTATTAAGTTTTCTAAAGAAGGTAGTAAGCCCGTCGTACAAGTAAGTTGTAAAGAAAAAGATACCTGTTGGCAGTTTGAAGTAAAAGATAATGGCATTGGTATTTCTGAAGAATTCAATGGCAAAATCTTCCAACTCTTTCAACGCTTGCACACTTCTTCTGAATATGCTGGTACGGGCATTGGGCTAGCTCTTTGTAAGAAGATCGTGGAACAACATGATGGAGAAATCTATGTCGATAGTGAGGTAGGGAAAGGAAGTAATTTTGTCTTTACGATTAGTCGGATGTTGAATTAGGGATTGAAGGTTAGAATGATCTTCAAGCGAAGCAAAATAGTATCTAGAATACCCATTTTCCGTAAAATACGACAAATGGCAAATCAGGTTGGCATCGAGCCAACCTGATTTGCAGAGGCTGTCTCATAAGTCCATTCCTGCAAACATTTTCAATATATACTACAGACGGGATAAATTACCGAAAATGGATAATTCGTTTATTTGTTTAACTGTTTATACGTTTACAAGCTACACTTGGATAAACAGTTCAACAATTCAACAAATAAACAGTATTGGATAATCGGATATTTATCC
>CALJIQ010000298.1 GCA_937973995.1 uncultured Saprospiraceae bacterium | reverse complement strand
GTAGTCTGACAAAAATAAGTTAACAACTTTGCTTTTCAGTTGATTGATTATTAATTACTGATTATTAGCTAATTAGGCGTGTTCAGTAGCGTCTGGAAAATAATTAATAATCAATAATTAATAATGTCACACTACTTATGAACGACTTATTTACTCATTTCTTCATCTTCTCATTGAGTACTCACGTTCTAGTTAGGGACGAAGAAATAAATAACTTACACAAATTTTGTCTCCCACAGAGTCTCGCCGAGGATACGCTAAGGTAGCGTACTTAGCGATCCTTTGCGAGAAATACCTATGTGGGTAGGTTATTTATTGCCGAAGCCCTAAAGTAAAAGATCAGTCCCTAACCGATCCCATTTATAAAAAATTTTATGACGAAAAAAAAGAAAAAAATTAAAGGCAGTAAACTCACTGCTGGTATTTTAAGAAAAGAAATTGTTAGACTGTTCAAAAGACAACCCAACAAAAGATTCAATGCTAAACAAATTATTAAAAAATTAAAAATAGCCAATAGTAAAACCTCCGTTAATGATGCTTTGGATAAATTAGCCGAAAATGGAGAATTAAAACATATTGGAGAAGGAAAATTTAGAACCAATAACACTTCTAGTAAAACTACAGAAAGAGCCACCGATGAAGGAATAGTGGATATGACTCGAACGGGTTCTGCTTATATTGTAATTGAAGACAAAGAACAAGATGTTCATGTTTCTCCGAAATACTTAGGAAATGCCCTGCATGGGGATAAAGTAAAAGTGCAAAGTTGGCGCCCAAGAGGAAGAAGAGTTCCAGAAGGAGAGATAGTGGAAGTGCTGGAACGAGCTCGACAATATTTTATCGGTACCCTTTCTCAATCAAAAAAATATACCTTCGTTTTACCTGACAGGGAAAATATGCCAGTAGATATTATAGTCTATTCGGAGGGATTGAATGGAGCTACGGATGGCGATAAAGTCGTAGTCAAAATTATCAAATGGCATGGAAATGGTGTAAAAAGTCCAGTCGGGGAAGTAACCTCTGTCTTGGGCAAATCGGGTAGCAGTGATATAGAAATGAAATCCATTTTAATTAATAATGGATTCAATTTGGAGTTTCCGCCAGAAGTACTCAAGGAAACGGATCAATTTCAAGATTTCATAGAGGAAGCAGAGATCGCCAAGCGAAGAGACATGCGTCCCATCACTACTTTTACCATCGATCCGCATGATGCTAAAGATTTCGATGATGCACTTTCTTTACAATATTTAGAAAATGGAGATTGTGAGATCGGCGTGCATATCGCAGATGTAACCCACTTCGTAAAACCAAATACGGCACTAGATAAAGAAGCCCTTTTTCGCTCTACCTCTGTTTATTTGGTAGATCGGGTGCTCCCCATGTTGCCAGAGCGACTTTCCAATGGTTTATGTTCGCTAAGACCAAACGAAGATAAATACACCTTTTCTGCGGTCTTTACTTTTGATAAGGATGATAAGTTAGTAGGCAAGTGGTTCGGAAAAACCTTAATACATTCTGACAGACGTTTCTCCTATGAGGAAGCCCAAGAAGTGCTAGAATCAGGGGAAGGGGATATGGCAAACGAATTAAAGGTAATGAATCGAATTGCCAAAAAATTAAGAAAAGCCAAGTTTAAAAATGGAGCGATAAACTTCGAAACGGAAGAAGTGAAGTTTCGATTAGATGAAAATGCCGTACCCATTGATGTGTATGTAAAAGTTCGGAAAGATGCGCATTTACTAATTGAAGACTTCATGCTGCTTGCCAATAAGGAAGTCGCAAAATTTGTAGCCCAAAAAGAAAAACCAGAAATCCCATTTGTCTATCGGGTACACGATGAACCAAATCCTGATAAAGTAGCAGAGTTTGCTCGCTTCGCCAGAGAATTAGGAATAGAACTTAAAACGGATACGCCTAAGCAAATCGCCAAAAGTTTTAATGATTTAAATAAAAAAGCGGAAGATGATGCCGCCTTAAAGATGCTCCAACCGATTGCCATTCGCACGATGGCAAAAGCAGAATACACCACCGAGAATATTGGTCACTATGGATTGGCTTTTGATTTTTATTCGCACTTCACTTCGCCTATTCGACGATATTCGGATGTCTTAGCGCATCGCATTTTGCAAAAAGTATTGGTAGGAAAAAATTATCGAACAGACAAAGCGGCATTAGAAGATCAATGTCGACATGTCTCCGCTATGGAACGTAAAGCGATGGAAGCAGAACGAGAATCCATCAAATACAAACAAGTAGAATACATAGAAAAAAATATCGGAGAGGAGTTTGAAGGCATCATTTCTGGCATCATTGACAGAGGCATTTTTGTAGAATTGAAAGTCAGTAAATGTGAAGGCATGGTTGGCTTTGAAACAATGGATGAAAGTTTTGATGTAGCCGAAGGACGCTTGAAAGCAGTGGGTAATCGTTCGGGTAAAGTCTTAAAAATGGGAGATACCATCAAGGTGATTATCAAAGAAGCAGATTTGAAACGACGACGGATTGATATGGTATTGGCGGAATCGTAAATTTAGTTTTACCACATTAGTACACATAAGTAGATTCACATTAGTGCACCTAAGTCAAATTAGATTTTTGCATTTCACTAATATGCACTAATGTGAAATTCCTAATGTGCCCTAATGTGGTTAGTCAGTCCAAATAATTGTTAATGAAAAAAACAGACTATACCACCCTGCCCATCACAGAAAAGGATATTTCTAAGCAAATAGGTAGATCTATAAAATCCCCCATTCGGATTAATAACTTACATAATCTTGGTATCGATCAAACGGCTTTCCTTCATAAATTTTCTCCTCTTTTTGAAGAACTCTCTTGGGATGAATACGATCCTCGTAGATTAAGAGTCGCCTTTTTAACAAAAGTATTCCCTAAGCAAAAAGCGGCGATCCATCAGCATTTTAAAGCCTACTATACGGGACAAACAAAATGGTCCGTCTTCAAAAAATGGACGAGTCAACTCTCCCCTACTCAGCAAAAAAAATTAAAAACTATACAGCCGTGGCGCAGACGCTCTGTTGCTAAGTTCCACCTTCAACAAACCCAAAAGGGCTTTTCCTTACAACGTATTCCGGTTCCTCAATTTGCCCAAGCGGTAGATGATACAGATGTCCGCTCCTGGCCTAGGGTCTTTCAAGAAGCACCTGCTAGTCATGTTGAAAATAATTTATTCCATCAATTCCTACTCCAAATATTTCGGCAAGTCCAATCTGTAGAATCCACTATTGAAAAAGCACATATCACGGCTCACTTTATGAGTGTCAAAGCTACCTCGGATACCCCTGGCGATAATTCTCCGGAAGGCGCACATGAGGATGGCGCTGCTTATATTGTTTCTGCCTTAGTCATTAATCGCTTTAATGTAAGTGGCGGCGAAACCCAAATCCTAGAAAAAAGACGAGGGGGTAAAAAAGAGATTATTCTCCGTCGTATCCTTCAACCGGGCGAGTTTGCCTTTCAAGCGGATACGGGTGAAGAAAAAGTATTTGGAAATGACTTGTGGCACCATGTGACCCCTTTTCATAAAACGGATAAAAAGAAAGGTGATGGTTGGCGGGATATTATTGGGTTGGATGTGGTGATAAAAATGTAGCTATAGAAATTATTACGCTTTTTATCACTTTCCTCTTTCTGCAATCAAGACATAGTCTTTAGAACTTCCATAGCTTTATCCCTGTCCTTTACTGCTACAAAAATATGGTCATGGTAATAGCCCGCAATTACATTGCAACTAATATTATGTTTTCCTAATGCAGTAGCAAAAGCTGCCGTCAGCCCAACCGCTTCTAAAGCAGAGTGTATATTTAAGGTAATCCAAGAGGCAATAAATTCATAGGCTACGCCAAGTCTTTCGGCATCTTCTTTTTTTAGTACTACCGTGGTTCCTTCTTTTTCTTTTACTTCGCAAATGGTGATGGCTCTTGGAATAGCAGTAGTGTTGGAGACTGTTGCGAAGACGTATTCTCCTTCATTTAAAACAGGTTCCATGTTGGCGATTAATTTATCTAGATTGGTTTCGCCAGTTGTATTCTTCATTAGTATTGTTTTTACCTCATAGGGCACATTAGGAAATTCACATAGGCACATAGAAATAAATTTAAAAATCAAGTATCAAGTACAAGATCAACCAATTAGACGTTGACAAAAAGAATCATTCTATTTGTCTATTGTACCTATGTGAAAACGCTATGTTTTTCTATGTAATAGAGGCCTAAGTTTTGCGCAAATTTGGCAAAAGTTTGCTCGGCGACTAAAGTCGCCTCGCAATAGGGTTTCTTTAGCGGCAGCGATTTAAAAAGCGTTTTGAAA
>CALJIQ010000297.1 GCA_937973995.1 uncultured Saprospiraceae bacterium | reverse complement strand
AGTAGTGTGACATTATTAATTATTGATTATTAATTATTTTCCAGACGCTACTGAACACGCCTAATTAGCTAATAATCAGTAATTAATAATCAATCAACTGAAAAGCAAAGTTGTTAACTTATTTTTGTCAGACTACTTACTACTCCACTCTTTTATATCTGCTAGAAATAGAAAAGGGCATTCTTTTAGGTACATTAAATTCCGTTTCTACGATATTAAAAGACACTTCTACATTACCTGTTTTGGCACTAGCCATTTTAAACATGCGTCTAGTTGAAAACAGAAATCCTTCGCTTTGAAGTTCATGGTCTTCTAGGGCTACCTCCAATTTTCGTTCATATCTCAAATCTAGAAAGGACATCCGTTCAAGCGCGAAGGTAGTACCATTAATCCAATAATCATTTAATACTCCACCCGCTTCTTCTCCTGTTAATTGATATTGGCTATCCTGTGATTTCACTGTTAACTCTTGATCTTCTAACAGATAAGGATTTCCTAAAATCAACGTCTGCAAGGCATCAAAATCTGCTGGCAAATGATATTCCTCCGAAAGGTATTCTAAACTCTTTATGTAGTATTCTTTATTTAATCTGTCGAGTACATACACCGAGTCTTTATCCACTAAGATACGCGCCGCTTCCACGCTCAGCTTTTTCACATTCATCCACAGCACACTATCTTTTCTTAACCGAATTGTAGCAGTGAATTTTCTGGTTTGGGTATCGTCCTTAAAGGTAAACTTCGCTTTAGCATTCACCCACTCCACCGCTACTTGATTATCACTTAATTTTTCCAATAAGGAACCCACCTCCATATCGGGCAAGCCAATAGGTTCCACATTCTTTTGCGCCTTTTTAGAGGCATTACAAGCGGTTAATAAAATAATGGAACAAAGAAAAAGAAGTGTTTTGAAATCGGAGAGTGGTATCAAGATAAGTGAGTTGTTGTCGATTTGAAATTTTAAATTCCAAGCACCAAATTTCAAAATTCCAAGCACCAAATTCCAACTGCATCAAGTCAAGCAAGAAACGCTTGGTTTGGAATTTGGAATTTGAGTTTTGGAACTTAAATTAATTATTTGGCTTTATAGATTTAGCTCGCTTAAAAGCATCATCCGCCAAATCAAATTTCTCTAACTCTTGGTAAGTCTCACCAATAGCGGTATATGCCTGCCTTAATAAAGCTGGATTATTACTCGCCATCATTAAGACTAACTCCAACGAGGCAATGGCTTCATTGTAAGCTTTGAGTTCTTTATTGGCTACCCCATTATAGTAATAGGCTAATCCCTGATTGGGGAACAAATCCATCGCTGTTTCGGATAACTTTACTAATTCTTTATGTTCCTTTTGTAAAAGGTGAATCTGCATGGTATTTTCCCAGACAGGAAAGACCGTATCATCTAATTCTAAGGTTTTTTGGTAAGCTTCTAATGCTTCCTTATTTCTATTGAGTTGGTAGAGCAAATCTCCATAGATTGCATGTGCCTTGGCATTAATGGGATGGACTTCTGATAAAATCATTCCCAAACCTAATACCTGTTCTTGCACCATCATTTCTTTTTTTGGTAAGTCTGAGATGTAAGGATAGAGTTTGGCTATTTTCACATCCACTAAGACATCGGACTGTCGGAAGAGTTCCTGTAAGGTTTGTAAGTACGCTACATCATTCCCTTTTTTGCCTTTATTGTCAAAGGAAGCCATTGCTAAATTGGCTTTTGCATCTTCAGGATGTTGCTTTAAAATAGTAGCAAAATGTTCCTTTGCTTTTTTCTGATTTCCGATTTGCACATAATATCTAGCTAGAAAATGTCGGTAATCAATATTTTCAGGATATTTAGCTACTAGTTTCTCGTACTCCTGCGCTGCCTCTTTTTTCTTCCCTAATTGCTGCCAAATCTTATGCTTGCGTTTAGCTATTTCTTCATTGACGCCTACTTTCGCTTCCAATTTATTGAACACGTCAATAGCTTCCTCCCCTTCCTCTGCTTTTACTAAAAAGTACGCCCATTGAAAATAATAAGCCTCATTATTAGCATCCGATTGTACGAGCTGCTGATAAATGGCTGCTGCTTTTCGATTATATCCTTCTTTATCGTATAATTCAGCCAAAAAGGTTTTATACCATTGGTTGGCACCATCTAAGCGAATGGCTGTTTGGCTGTGTTTAATGGCGAGATCTTTTTTGCCTAGTTCATTGTACACCCTCGATAGTTCAAAATGTACGGCTGGCAAACTTCTATTTTTTCCAATAATTTGCTTGTAAAGCGTAGCTGCACTTTCATAATTGCGCAATAACTTTTCTTTACTCGCCTCTATCAACATCTGTTGCATGTTGATCTCTTCTTGGGTAAAACGACTCCCCTGTGCTACGGATACGGTACCGTAACAAACTAGTAGGAATGTTAATAGAAGGGATATATAATTCTTCATAACAATAAAACTTGCAAATAAGCTGCCTATTTATAGGTGTCGCACGCTTTAACAAAAGGTTAATACTGATGGACTTCAAATTCAACCTCAAATTCTATTTCAACTTCAAAAAGATACCCTTAATCGCTGTTTGATTCTGAGGTTGAGGTTGAAGTTTTTAACGCTTCTTCTATCCTGCCCCCGTACTTCCAAAACCACCCGCACCACGATCTGTATCTCCTAATACTTCTACTGCCTGCCAAGTGATTTGTTCATATTTTGCGATGACCATTTGGGCAATTCGATCTCCTGGTTGAACTTCCTGAGTCTCAGGGGATAAATTAATCATAATGATTTTAATTTCTCCTCGATAGTCACAGTCAATTGTACCTGGAGTATTGACTAAAGTTAAGCCTTTTTTAATCGAAAGTCCACTTCTAGGTCGAATTTGAGCCTCAAATCCCATCGGTAATTCTATGTATAATCCTGTGGGTATCAGCGTCCTTTCTAAAGAATTCAACCGAATTGGTTCTGTAATATTGGCTTTTAGATCCAAGCCAGCGCTACCAATCGTCTCATATTGAGGTAGATCAAAGGCAGATTTGTTAATCACTTTTACCGTCATAGTATGCTTTGAAGGTAGGGGGATTGAGGGGTATTAGGGTTATTGAGGTTTATTAGTTTTGGAAAAGATGGTAGGTACTAACGAGTAAATGAGAAGATGAATAAATGGGTCGCTTGCTCTTTCGAAAGAATCTCCATTTTTGGCAAGGATTGCTCCAATATTTACTCATTTTCTCCTTTATTCATTTACTGATTGTATTATTAATCATCAAAACCATTCAAAGTATTTAAAATAACTTCCAATAACCTTAAATAACCCTCCATAACGCTCCTCCCCCATTCTATTTTATAAAATCAACAAATATACCGCTTCCAATTGGGTATTTTATTATTTTCACCCCATGTCTGGATTTACACAGCGAGTCTTAACAGCCATTGTATTTGTGGCAGTCATGGTCGGCGGGGTTTATTGGCACCCAATCAGTCATGTCCTTCTTTTCTTTTTGATTACCCTCTTTTGTTTATGGGAGTATTTTGATTTAACGCTCCCCACAGAAGTGGCTAATCGAAAATGGGTCGGCATGGGAGTAGGAATACTGCCTATTTTGCTATCTACCAACCTAATTGCCAATCAATTGCCCATCAATTTGGTAAATACTTTATTGATTTTGTTGGTGGCTATTGCCAGCCTATTTTTATTCGAGTTATTTAATCCCTCTGAAAAACCCTATTCCAATATTGGGGTGGTCATATTAGGATTATTCTATATTGGAGTGCCTTTGGCATTGGTTCCACTTATTACTTTTACGAATAGCGTATTCCAACCCAATATCATTTTCGGGCTATTATTGCTCACTTGGGCAAATGACACTGGTGCCTATTTAATTGGTTCTCAAATTGGTAAGACAAAATTATTTCCAAGAATCTCGCCTAAAAAAACATGGGAGGGTTCCATGGGAGGCGTGTTGGTTACTTTTTTAGCAAGTTATTTGTTGAGTAAGCTGTTCACAGATCTGCCTTTACATAATTGGTTGGTATTAGCGGGAATAGTTTCCATTTTTGGCTCCCTAGGCGATTTGGTAGAATCCATGCTGAAACGTAGCTTGAAAATCAAAGATTCGGGAAGTTTGCTACCTGGTCACGGTGGATTTTTAGACCGTTTTGATGCTTTTATTTTTTTACTTCCCTTTGCGGCTGCCTATCTTCTTTGGAATGCCTAATTTTGCCAACTTTGTTATAATAAATTCCAAATTCCAAAAAACAAATTTCAATAAGCCACAAGAACTGCTTAATCGGGAATTTGGAATTTGGAATTTGAATTTTGGAATTTTTCAAATCATGAAATCTCCTTTTGTTACTACTTTTTTGATTCTTCTTCCCATCTTACTATTTGCTAATACCCCGCAATCCTTATTTGAACAAGCAAATGATGCCTATACCAAAGGGCAATATCAACTAGCGATAGAACAATATGAAACCATAGTGGCAGAGGGGAATCAATCTACTGAGTTGTATTACAATTTGGGTAATGCTTATTATAAAACAAGAGAAGTAGGGAAAGCAGTTTTGAATTTAGAACGTGCTCTATTATTAAACCCAACAGATGCGGACACCAAGTATAATCTAAGCATCATCAATGAGCAACTCCCCGATCAACTCGAGGTCGTTAGTGATTTCTTTCTAAAAAAATGGTGGGAAAATTTCCATTCTTATTTTGGCTCCACTACTTGGGGTATGTTGACCCTACTCAGTCTTTGGATGGGTATTGCAGGCTTTATACTTTGGATAATTGCGACTACTAGAAAAACAAAAAAACAAGGCTTTCTAGGTGGCTTAGGTTTGCTTCTTTTAAGCATCCTCTTCTTTTTTGCTGCTCGAAGCCAAGGCAACCTAGAGCTGCATAGCCGCAAAGCAATTGTATTAGAGGAACAATTGGATTTGCAAAATGGACCTGATGTCAAAAGCACTGCCTTACTGACCCTCCATGAAGGAGTAAAAGTAGAATTATTAGATCAAATTGGAGATTGGTGGAAAGTGAAATTATCTAATGGAGAACAGGGGTGGCTGCCTAAAAATGCTTTAGAGGAGATATAATGCTTTAAAGGAGAACCATCAAAGTAAGTA
>CALJIQ010000296.1 GCA_937973995.1 uncultured Saprospiraceae bacterium | reverse complement strand
GTAGTCTGACAAAAATAAGTTAACAACTTTGCTTTTCAGTTGATTGATTATTAATTACTGATTATTAGCTAATTAGGCGTGTTCAGTAGCGTCTGGAAAATAATTAATAATCAATAATTAATAATGTCACACTACTTAATTAGTACATTTTCAATTTTCAATTGTTAATTTTCAATTTTAAAGAATCTTCGCTTCCTCGTGAAGTAAGCGTACCAATTCATCCATATTTTCAGGATCAATCATTTTTACTTCTGACTTCGCAGGTGGCATTTCAAAGCCAACCGTCACTGCTAAATCTGCTGCCTCTACAGGATCAACAACGGTCAAAGGTTTTCTTTTTGCCATCATGATTCCTCTCATATTGGGAATTCGTTGCTCCGCCATTCCTTTGGCACAGCTAAGCGCAAATGGCGTATCTACCTGAGCCACCTCTGTGCCTCCTTCAATATCTCGCTCAACCGTAGCCGTATTACCGTCCATGTCTAATTTAGTAGCGAAAGAAATAAAGGGTAAACCCAATAACTCTGCTACCATAGAGCCTATCTCAGAACCATTATAATCGATGGTTTCTTTTCCAAAGAAAACCACATCGTAGTTTTCCGCTTGTGCATGAGCAGCTATTTGTTTTGCCACATATAAAGCACTTTTCGGTTCCGCATTGACTCTTACCGCATTATCCGCCCCAATTGCCAATCCTTTTCGGATGGTTTGATCATTACCTGCTGGACCTACATTAATAATCGTGACAGTTCCACCTGCCTGCTCTTTTAATTCTAAGCCTCGAACCAAGGCATACCACTCGTCATAAGGATTCATGATATATTGAACCCCAGCTGTATTGAAAGCGGTATTATCTGCACTAAATGATATTTTTGCAGTGGTTTCGGGCGTTTTACTTACGCAAACCAAAATCTTCATTTAATTTGTTTTAGAGGTGACAGGAATTAGGAGTCAGAAGTCAGTATTAAACCTAACTCCTGACTCTTGACCACTGACTCCTTCATTTTTGTCAAAAGATGCGCAAATATAAGTAGTTTGGGGGTTTGCAAAAAAGTCATTAGCGAATTTTCGCTAAAAAATGATATATATATGAAGAAAGATCGACTAAGACTTTTACAAGAAATGTTAAAGGAGGACCCTGATAATTCCTTTTTATTTTTTGCTTTGGCTAAAGAGCAAGAGAAAATTGGTCAAATCGACCAAGCCATAGAAATTTTTCTTGAATTAAAGGAAAAAGACGAGAAATACGTCGGACTGTATTATCATTTAGCAAAATTATATGAACAAACGGAGGAAAAAGAACTGGCACTCTCTACTTATCAAGCAGGAATTGAAATAGCGAAAAGCGTAAAAGACCAACATGCATTGGGAGAATTGCAAAATGCTAAGATGAATTTGGAGATTGGGTGAGTGGGTTGCGGGTGAGCGAGTTGCAAGTTGCGGGTGAACGGGTTGGTAACCCAAAATTTTTCTGATAATAACGGATTGCGTACCCAAGACTCCAATAAGGCGGGATGGGAACACAGATTCAACGGATGAGACGGATAAAACGGATTTCTAAGCAGGATCGGTGCGGAGATTGGACAAATCTATCCCTTTTATACAGTTAAAATGCCCTTTGGGACATTGTTCATAGCCTATTTTAGAGCAAGGGCGACAAGATAGATTCGGTACTTGTAGGAGTTTTGCTTGTTTCATTTCATTTCCATAATACGGATACATCCCAAATTCAGGGACGGTATTTCCCCAAATAGAGATAATTGGTTTTTGAAAAGCGGCGGCAATGTGCATTAAGCCGGTGTCCCCCGTAATCACCTGCGTTGCCCGTTTTATGCAATAAGCAGATTGGGATAAAGTTAATTGACCTACTAAATCAATAACGGGACGTTGGAGGTTCTTCATAATTGTTACCGCTTTCGCTCGTTCTGCCTGTCCGCCTAATAAAATATATTGCTCCGAACTATTGTTGATGATTGAGACAATCTGAGGTATCATCAAAGCTTTTGTCGGGTATCCTGCCCCTATTACGATGGCTGTAAACTCTTTTTCAGGTAGGATGTCCGCTAGAGCAGACTCCTCTTGATTTATAAAATAATCTAAGCCTTCTCCGTCATTGCTTACACCTAGTGCCTTTATACCTTCAAAATAACGATCCACTAAATGTAGCTTGGGCAAGCGATTTATTTTAAAATTGACTAATAGCCATTTTTTGAAATTGAGCTTATTAAAGGAGTATCGTTTTACGAAAGGTAGGTTAATTCCAATCAAAAAGGTTCTTAGGTTTTTATGTAGGTCAATGATTATATCATATCGTTCCTTCTTTAATTGAGGCATGACCTCCCCTACTCTATTTTGAATGGTATATACCTTATCAATATAAGGATTAGGAGCAAGAATGGATTGAAAAGATTGTTTGGTCAAAAAATGTACTTCTGCCCCTAATTGCTTTTTAACGCATCTAACGACGGGCGAGGTAAGCACTATATCACCTATGGAGCTAAATCGTATGAAGAGGATTTTCTTTGAAATAGTATGCGCTAATGTTGGAGGTTAAGAATGGCACCCTGTAACTGTGTTTTGGGCAATAGCACCCACACTCACAAATAAAGTGATTAGTAAGAGTAGAAAATTTTTCATTAGATGATTTATCTGTTAAAAAATAATTTTAGACAAAATTAGTAACAGTTAGGTTAGCTGTATTTACAAGGATATGCTATGATAGGATTAAATTGTAAAGCAAATAAAGGTAGGTTAATGGGGGAACAGCGCAAAGGTAGAGATAATGAAGTGTTCTTAATCAAAAAATTAGAAATATTATTTGGCAAACATTTAGTCACTATTTTCAAAAGAATGGGTGGTCTATTCTCTGGCTTTCAAGATTTAGAAGAGAAAACTGATTTATTAGGGACGAAGAAATAAATAACTTACCCAAATTTTGTCTCCCGCAAAGTCTCGCTAAGGATACGCTAAGGTACGCTAAGCTAGACCTTTTACTAACTTAGCGTACTTTGCGAAACCTTTGCGATCCTTTGCGAGAAATACCTTTGTGGGTAGGTTATTTATTGCCGAAGCCCTAACCTTATATTTTAACAACAAATACATTTTATTTTCACAAGACATATAAATGCCACTCAATTAATACTTTTTGTCCTGTCACAAAAAAAACCATTTTCGATGCATAATAGTAGCATTTTGTAACTAAATTGCTAAATACTTATCCAACTAGATTCACTCCCTTCTAAAGAATAAGTTCCCCTTTTTTCAACCTATAACAATTTCCCAAGCCGATTATGGATAAAAAGCTATAGTCAATTGGAGGAAGCTTAAACACTTCCTTCAATGATTTTGAAATTTGTTGTTTTACTTCTAAATAGTATGTCTCATGACCGATTATCTTTCTAAAGAGGTAATCCGATAGTACGATATTACAATTCGCTATCATGGAGAGGTTGTAATTACACAATAACAAACAATCCATTACTGCTCATCAAGGGAATACTATCGGTATTACTTCTTTTTCACTTTCCTTCTCTGTTCAATTCTGAATAAATTTTTCCGTTTAAAACTTTGGTTATTACATGTTTAGTGGTAGGAGAGGTACGTGGAGGTAAGTTATGGATTGGATGCCACTCAATACTACGAAAATTTTGAGGCTCTTTATTAGATACGGTACCTTGCCATTGAGTAGTGGTAAAATAGAAGGTAACTACATTCCCCTTTTTATTTTTTTTATGAAGCATATGCACCAATTTCAAATCTCCTTTTTTTAGACGAATGTTCAATTCCTCATAACATTCCCTCACCAATGCTTCTTTGGCGAATTCCATTTGCTCAATACGCCCACCTACCAAAGTAAATTTTCCGTTACCTGCCGTTTTTTGAAGAGATAGCAAAATCTTGTCCTCTTTTTTTAAGATCAACCTAGTTTTTATATCAATCATAGAGTAGCCAATTGGGAAATAATACAATCAAATCCCTAGCAATCTTTCAGAAGATTTACTAATAATTCCTATTTTTGCTTCATTATCTTAATTCTGCGCTCACTAGGTAAAACCAAAACAGCTAGTAGTAAGGTTTGAACGACTTTCTAGCGTCTTTTTATTAGGTTTCAATCTATCCCTCCTATGCAGTTGAACCAAATCGTAGTTATCTGATGCAAAATAGGTGATGTATTTTAATCCTTACGTATAGAAAAACAAAAATATGACATTTACTACCAAAGTATCTCCACCTAGAGTTTATAGGAGCGTACTAGATTCCATTGGTAATACTCCGTTAGTCCAATTACAACAGACGAAAGGAATTATCAAAGCGAAAATCTTTGGAAAAGTGGAAGCCTATAACCCTGGTCATTCTGCGAAAGACCGAGTAGCGCTTTATATGGTGGAAAAAGCGGAAAAGGAGGGCAAAATAAAGGAAGGTGCGACTATTATTGAGGCTACGAGTGGGAATACTGGTTTTAGTTTGGCAATGGTCTGCTCCTTGAAGGGATACAAGTGTGTCTTGACCGTAACTAGCAAAACATCCGATGAAAAATTGAGATTATTGCAATCTTTAGGAGCGGAAGTAATTATTTGCCCTAAAGATGCCAAGCCAGATGACCCCGATTCTTACTATTCCATGGCAAAACAATTGACTCGGGAAATCCCAAACTCCTATTACCTCAATCAAAATTTTGATTTAGCTAATCGGGAAGCGCACTACCATTCCACAGGCCCAGAAATTTGGGAACAGACCGAAGGGAAAATCACCCATTACGTCTGTTGTGTAGGTACGGGAGGCACTATTTCAGGGACGGCAGAGTATCTAAAAGAGCAAAATCCAAATATTCAAGTAATTGGTGTTGATGCTTATGGGTCTGTTTTAAAGCGTTATTGGGAAACTAGGCAATTTGACCCAGAAGAAATCTATCCCTATCAAGTAGAGGGCTTAGGAAAAACCATTATCCCTGGCTGTGTGAATTTTGATGTGATTGACCAGATGATAAAAGTGCATGATCGGGATAGTGCTAAACGGGCAAGAAGCTTAGCTGCAAAAGACGGACTATTTGTGGGATATTCTGCGGGGGCAGCGCTACAAGCAGTCTATAAACTAAAAAAGGAGCTACAACCCGATGATATAGTAGTGGTGCTATTTCCAGACCACGGTAGCCGATATTTAGGCAAAATATATGATGATGATTGGATGCAGGACCAAGGATTTATCAAAGAACCCAAAGATCCTTCGTACAACTCTATACTATATCGAAAGTATAAATTGAGATATAAGCGTATCTACAACAAAGTAAATTACTATATTGCTCAGAAATTCGGTATCTAACTTTCACTTATTGTTAAGGAACTATTGGAACATTAATTGCCTTTTATAGTTGAAATACAATTTTATAATTTAAGGACTTAGTATTTGCTCGCCGCCTTTGGCGTCTCGCAAAAGGGTTCTTAGGAGGCAGCAGTTCTTAACAATGGCTTTTAAAAAGCCATTGTTAAGAACTGCTGCCTCCTAAAACCTACTTGCCGAGCTGGCGCCAGCCAGCGAGGCATACAAGAATTTTTAATCAAAATTTTGTATACAATGCAATAGTCCTTACATAAAAAACTAATAATTATATTGAGCGAAATCATTCTTACCATTGACGGCGTAGATTTAGTGGAATTGTACGGCGAGAAAAACACCAAGCTGAATTTATTACGCAAAGCCTTTCCAGATATTACTATTACTTCCAGAGGGAACAATGTCAAAATAATAGGAGAAAAGAAATTTACTCAAAAAGCTAAGGCCAAATTAGAAATGATGGTTCGTATGCTCAGAGAGCATAAGGAATTAACCGCCCATACCGTGGAAGATTTATTAAATGGAGAAAATCCGTTCCAACATAAACTAAGCCCAGGTCCTTCCAATGCAACGATTGTACATGGTCGAAATGGCAAACCTATTAAGGCCAAAACCTTTAATCAACGCAGATTAGTGGAAGCTGCGGAGCGAGATGATTTGGTATTTGCGATTGGTCCAGCTGGTACTGGAAAAACTTATACGGCGGTTGCCCTTGCGGTCAAAGCCTTAAAAAATAAAACGGTTAAGAAAATTATTTTAACCCGTCCCGCAGTAGAAGCAGGGGAAAGTTTAGGATTCTTACCAGGGGATTTAAAAGATAAGGTAGATCCGTATTTACGACCTTTATACGATGCCTTGGATGATTTACTGCCAGCAGAGAAATTACAACAATTTATCAGTACCAGAGTCATCGAAGTAGCGCCCTTAGCTTTCATGAGAGGACGTACCTTAGATCATGCATTTATCATCCTCGATGAGGCGCAGAATTGTACTACTACCCAGTTAAAGATGTTCTTGACTCGTATTGGTCCATCTGCTCGTTGTATCGTTACAGGGGATTTATCTCAAATTGATTTACCCTACAGCCAGAAATCGGGACTCAGACGATCCATTGATCTTTTAGAATCTTTAGAGGGCATCTCCGTCGTAACTTTAAGTGCAGATGATGTGGTGAGACATCGCTTAGTAAAAGAAATTATCAAAGCGTACCAGCGGTCAGACGATATGCTTCGAGAGCGGAGAATGCGGGAAAAGGAGGAACGAGAAGCGGAAGAGAAAAAAGAATAGCGTTCATTGTTCTATTGTATCATTGCTCTATTTTTCTATTGTTGCTAAGCGGGAAGTTAGCAATAGACCTAACTACCAGTATCCAGTAACCATAGCATCCAGAAACTTTTCTTAACAGTAAATAACTCAAAGTAATAACCTATCTTTCCGACCTGATAAACAAGATATGGACTACTATAAAATCAGCATCACTGCACCCACGCAAAAGCAAGAAATCATTATTGCTATTTTATCGGAATTGGGCTATGACGGATTTGAGCAAGAGGAATTTAGTTTAAAGACTTACCGACCAACCGACAACTTTGATGAAGCTACTCTAGAGCAATTAGCAGATCAATTATCATTTTCCTATAAAGTAAAACAAATTCCTAATCAGAATTGGAATGCCTTATGGGAAGCCAATTTTCAACCGATTCAAATAAATGAATTCTGTGCGGTACGGGCAGATTTTCATCCCTCCTTCCCGGATGTTCAACATGAAATAACCGTCAACCCTAAAATGGCTTTTGGAACGGGACATCACGAAACGACTTACATGATGATGGAGCAAATGGAACAACTCTGTTTTACCGATAAAAAAGTATTAGACTTTGGTTGTGGTACAGGAATATTATCCATTCTTGCAGAAAAATTAGGGGCTAGCAGCATCCATGCCTTAGACAATGACCCCTTATCTTTTGAAAATACAAAAGAGAATATGGAGGTCAATAAAACCTCAAATATTAACGTACAACTTGGCGTACTACCTGATGTACAGGAAAATAATTTTGATATTATTCTCGCCAATATCAATCGAAGTGTGATTTTAAATACCTTATCTCAATTATTTCAGAAAATAAAAAAAGGAGGGATGATCTTATTGTCTGGTATCTTAGAATCAGATAAAAATGTCCTCAAACAGAAATTGCAGAAAGTTGGGTTCAACATTTTAAACACCCAATACAAAGGAGATTGGATTTGTTTAAAAGTACAGAAATAAGGAGGGAAGGTAGCAGACTTTATTCGGTGGACGGTCAACGCCACACCAATAATTTTAGAATCACCACTCTTCAGAACTCAATCTTAAATACATCCCCTGTTCCAATCGTAAAAATGCCTATTCCTCCCTCTACATTTTCATACACATTAGTAGGTTCTGCGAAAATATTGTCCCTATTATCGTAATAGGCATCTATAGAAGTCCAATAGGAATGGTAATCTTGGGTATTGGAAAGTAAAAAGATCCTTAATTGACTTAGCTTTTCGGTATCTGTAAAAAATGTTTCTCCCTCTATAAATACCACAAACTTTAAGGTATATTTTTTCCCATCAAAACTAGCGTCTGAAAAAATCAATTTCCCTTGAGCTTCTTCGATGATCGGGTCGGCAGGACTATCATGGATTAATACGTTATCAGCAATTATAGAATCAATTCCTTCAATCCCAAATTCTGCCAATACAAACACTTCATAATAGTTTTTTTCACCAGGAGGGTCTTGGAAAGTGACAGTAACTTCCTCTCCTCTATCACCATATTGGTCAACTGCCTTACGATCATTATAAGTAGCCTTTATAATAGGAACTTTTGAAGGAACTGTTTGACTGCCTTCTAAAGTACCGTAAGTAGGACTTTCAATTTTTAAGGTATAGTTTGTATTAGGCTTAAAAGCTCTATTGATCCCTTCATAAAACTGACGATTACTAGTACGCGTTTCCAATTTGAAAGGGATAAATGCTCTATCTGCTTCATATAGCACTACTTGTGCATCACTTACAGGCTCAATAGAGCTACTATCTAATATGCCTAAAGAATGACTAACAAATGCTAAGTAAGATGTACTTACTTCCTCATTAAAAGTAGCAAAAACAGAGAGTCTAGGTTGATGCTCAGGTAAACTTACTTCTACAACCGATTCAAAAAAATTCTCTTTGCAGCCAATCATACAAATTACAATCAAAAAAAGAATAGAAACTCGTGTCATTTATCAATTATTTACGGAGACGAAGTGCCTAGTGGTCTAAAATTTGAACTTATAACTAAAGGACGGTATAAAAGGAAAGATACTAATTTGTTTAAACACCCGTTGACCCTCTTGGTTAAAACCCGAATTGATAAAATAAGGGTTGTTCCTATTGTAGATATTATAAATGCCTATATTCCATGAACTTTTCCATTTTCTAAATTCATTTTTCTTATTATGGATTTCAACATTCACATCTAGTCGGTGATAGGGTCTCATTCTAAAACTGTTCTTTGCCTCACTCCCTTCTATTTCCAAAAACCCTCTTCCTCCTTGGAAGAAAAACACAGGATTATATCTATACTGCGGAATCGTAATTGCATTTCCTGTCCCATAGACCCAAGCCCCTGTTATGGAAATTCTTTTATTCCATTCATGAGACACCACGACCGAAATATCATGTCTTCGATCGTATCTAAAAGGAAAACGCTTTCCACCATTTATTTCATCAAATTGCCGCCAATTCCAACTGAGGGTATATCCTAACCAGCCAGTTGTCTTTCCTTTTTTCTTCTGAAAGAAGAGTTCTGCACCATATGATTCTCCTTCCCCTTGTGTGACTCTATTCTGCCAATCTTGATCGATCCCCAAAAAATTAGCCCCTTCTTTATAGGAAATGACGTTATCCATTTTTTTATAATAGCCCTCGATGCTTAGTTCATAATCTTTCCATAAAGTAGTTGCCATTCCACCCGCCACTTGCCAAGCATCCTGTGGTTGAATTCGTGCGGTACTCGGCACCCACAAGTCTGTAGGTAAACTCAAAGCTTCACTAGTTAGTAAATTAATGAATTGAGACATCTTGGTGTAAGAAGCTTTTAAAGCAATGTCATTGTTCATTAAATAGCGAATCCCTAGTCTAGGTTGTAAAGAAAAATATTGTTTTCCCTCTACATCAAAAGCAGTCGCATGAAGTCCTATATTAGCTTTTAAGGCACCCAATTGTATATCATCCTCTAGGTATAATTTGTATTCCCATGACTTGGCAGAGATAGAACCTATGGTGGTATCTAGCGAAACTTCATCTGTAATATCCAATTCAAATTGAAATGCGCCAGGATCGTAGTTATGGTGGGTAGCTTCCGCTCCAAAACGAAGATAATGATTAGGGGATGGGATAAAATCAAAATCTATTTTTCCTGCCCAATCAAAGATACCAGAAAAATAACGAGCCGCATATTTGTCTTGTTGGTCTTCAAAAACTTCCTCTACCTCCGTACCAAAATCAAAATTAAATTTGCTATAGGTCAAGGTAGTGTTAGCAAAGAGGCGATTGGAAATTTGATAATTCCAGCGAAAAGCCGAAATAAGATTCCCCCAATCCGTATTGCCATTTAAGGTAGAATATTCATTGTTCCCAAAGTTGTCTCTCACTTGAATACCAAACAAATCTTGCCCAGAATATACACTCCAATACAAACGATGTTGGTCGTTAATCTTGTGGTTGAACTTAGCATTTAAATCATAGAAAAATAATTTAGGATTGATAGAATTTCCTTCTTCCTGCGCTTGTCTTTTTACAATGGGTCTGATAATGGCATCCACATAAGTTCGCCGACCTGAAAGAATAAAAGAAGATTTGCCTTTTTGTATAGGCCCTTCTAAGGTTAACTTGGAAGAAATCAATCCAATGGACCCTTCTCCATGAAATGCTTCCTGATTTCCTTCCTTCATATTGATTTCCAATACAGACGATAAACGTCCACCAAACCTCGCTGGAATTCCTCCTTTGGTCAGGGTAACATTCTTAATCGCATCAGCATTAAAAACAGAAAAGAAACCCAATAAATGCGAGACATTGTAAACGGGAACGCCGTCTAATAAAACCAAGTTTTGGTCAGGACTACCCCCTCGCACATACAAGCCTGCCTGCCCTTCTCCGCCTGATTGGACACCAGGTAATAATTGTAATGTTTTCAAAACATCGACTTCCCCCAATAGCGCAGGTACTTTTTTAATTTGTTCTATCGGAATTTCTATTTTACTCATTTGTGAGGACTCCTCTATTTTCTGATATTTTTCACCGACCACCTCTATTGTTTCTAAGTTAATGGCAGGACTTAGTTTGATAGCCAATGATTGATCTTTGTCTAAGAAAATAGGAATCGTCTGAGATTCATAACCAATGTAGGAGAACGTTAAGACTAACGAATCTTTAGGTAGGGTTAAACTAAAAAATCCATAGGTATTCGTCACCGTCCCTTGGGAATTTTTCAGGTCGAATATATTAGC
>CALJIQ010000295.1 GCA_937973995.1 uncultured Saprospiraceae bacterium | reverse complement strand
GTCACTTTTGACGAGACTATTTTTTCGATAGACAAGGCAAAAAATCTTTGCATAGCCGAGCTACGGAAATATTTTTTAACGCAGTATATCGGAAAAAGAGTCCGTCAGGAAAGTGTCGGATATATTTGTTTGCCTACTTATCTAAGAAGTTACGGCTTTTAGTTTTTCAACTTGTGCCATTTCTGTTTTCAAGCCCTCATAATTGCTAGTAGCCATCTGTGCTAAGGGTGGACGCACTTCTTTCTCACAAAAGCCCAATATTTCCATAGCTGCTTTAATCCCCACTGGATTTCCTTCTACATATAAATAATGGTGGACATCTAATAGCAGTAGGTTGAGTTGTTGTGCAAGTGGATAATCCCCTTTTAACGCACTGCGAATCATGGTCGAAAATTCGGTAGGGTAGGCGTTGGCGATAACAGAAATGACCCCATCTGACCCACAACCGACTAAGGCCAGTGCATTTTCATCATCACCAGATAGAAATAAGAAGTGGTCGGGTTTATCTTTTATGGTTTTTGTGCCTTGTTCTATGCTACCAGAAGCATCTTTTACGGCAATAAATTTTTTGCTGCTGTTTGCCAATCGAACAGTGGTCGCTGCGTTGATATTGGAACCAGTTCTGCCAGGTACATTGTATATGATAATGGGCAAAGGAGAAACAGTTGCCAATGCCATATAGTGTTGATAAATCCCTTCTTGGTTAGGTTTGTTATAAGCAGGACTAGAAGACATAATGGCATCTACGCCATCAAAGTCAAAGCTTTCTATTTTTTTGACTAATTCAGTTGTATTGTTTCCTCCGAACATACCCGCTACCACTGGTAATCTTCCTTTATTGACCTTGATAATAAATTTTAAAACACTTAAACTTTCTTCGTCACTCAAGGTAATATCCTCCCCTGTGGTGCCAAGGGCGACTAAGAAATCTACCCCACCTGTAATAGTATGTTCCACTATTTTTTCCAACGCATCAAAGTCTATTTCCCTATTTTTAAAGGGAGTGACTAGGGCTACGCCAGTACCTCTAAACTTATTCATAGTATTGAAATAAAGGTCCAGTTCAAGAACCATGTGCAAACTCAAACCTTATGCCTCCATTCGGAGGAAGTGTTGAACTTGAACTTGATACTTTCGCTTGAAAATGATCGATTCTGTTTTTAAGAATTGGTTTCTAAAACTTGGTTAAGTATCTAAATAAAGTTCAAGTTCAAGAACCAAGTTCAAGCTCAAACTTTAAGCCGCATTCGGTGGGAATGTTGAACCTGTTGAACTTGAACTTGACACTTGCGCTTGAACTTATAAAATATCGATAATTGATTGGTTTTAAAACTTGATTAAGTATCTAATGTATTGACAGCGACTAGGCTATCCTTTTTAAATTTTGCTAAAAAGAAGTGTATTTGGTGTAGGTATGATTTAAAATCTTCTGTTTTTAAAATTAAATCATATTGGTTGGGATAATCGCTTACTGCGCCAATTTTATAATACGCTTTGCAAGTAGCTGCTAGATATTCTAGTGGCAAGCTCTTTTTTTGGGACAAATTGATGAGCAATTCAAAGGTTTTATTATTCAATTGCTTAATCGCTTTTCCTTTAGGTCTCCAAATCCAATCTACTTCTTTTTTGGTAAAAGTGAGAAATTCATCTTGGGAAACAGGATCTTTATCTGCTTGAAAACCCACCACTTTTATTGCTACAAATCGCTGATATAATTTGCTGTAAAAAGTCTGAAAATTAGCATCTTCATAAATATTAGCATCCGCTAAAATAATGACAGCAGGTAATTTTTTCTTTTGCCAATTGACAGTTTGGGAACTCCTCGGAAAAACACCTTGGATACACTTTTGATGGTGTAATTGTTCTCTAAGTCGAGTGAACATACTTTATCGGTTTTGGAATTTGGAATTTGGTGCTTGAAATTTAAAATTTATACGGTATCATATTGCCCCATATTGCTATATTTCTCAATTCTTTGATGGATCATTTGCTCTGTACTGAGTTGTTTTATCTCAGAGATCGCTTTTACAATATACCGCTTAACTGCTTTAGCCGTTTCTTCTGGGAAGGTATGTGCGCCTCCTAAGGGTTCCTTGATGATGCCATCTACTAATCCAAAGTTGTGCATGTGTTCGGCGGTCAGCTTGAGGGCTTCAGCGGCTTGTTCTTTATAATCCCAAGTTCGCCACAAAATCGTAGAGCAGTTTTCGGGAGAAATAACAGAAAACCAAGTGTTTTCTAACATATAGGTGCGGTCTCCCAAACCAATGCCCAAGGCCCCTCCCGAAGCCCCTTCTCCAATCACGATACAAATAATAGGCACAGTCAACTGCGCCATTTCAAATAAATTCCGAGCAATCGCCTCTGCCTGCCCTCTTTCCTCTGCTTCTAACCCTGGAAAAGCCCCCGGCGTATCAATCAAGCACACAATAGGAAATCCAAATCGCTCTGCTGTCTTCATTAAGCGCAATGCTTTACGGTAGCCTTCTGGGTTGGCCATTCCGAAATTACGATACTGCCGCATTTTCGTATTCACCCCTTTTTGATGCCCAATAATCATCACGGTCTGGTAGTCTATACTACCAATTCCCGCTACAATCGCCTTATCATCCCCTGCCCTACGATCTCCATGTAATTCAATAAATTTTTTACAAATCTGATCGATATAATACAAGGAATAAGGACGTTCTGGATGTCGAGATAATTGTACCTTCTGCCATCCCGACAGATTGGTATATATCTCCTTGCGTCGTAATTTGATCTTGTTCTCTAAATCCACTATCGCAGCCGAAACATCCACATCTCCTTTTTCTCCCACTTCCTTGATCTTTTCTAACTGCTCATACAAATTTTCTAGTGGTTTCTCAAATTCTAAAAAAACCATATACTACACGTTTTAATAGGCTATGACTCCATTCCTTCAGTGCATACTATTGGTCAATGGAGTCGTTACCCATTTTGGGGTTTTAGGAGTAGGGAACAGCAAAATTACTAAAAGGATTGGGTTGGGAGGTAAGGTATTGGGTTTTTTATTATAGTAGTTTGTAAAAGATAGATAAATGGGAATTATTGGTTGATTTGAACTAAAATTGTAGTAAACACTTGGATAATTAAAATTTGTTCGTTATTTTTAATTGTTCACTTTTTTTGAACTACTTAAAATATTGAACTATGCTAGAAAGTGATATTCTTTATACTGCGGTTGAAAATTTAAAAAAATCAATTAAGTTGCCTATTCATTTAAAGGATAGTAAGCAGAAAAGTGTCGATGCTATTCTAAGCATAGGTAGCGAAGGGAGATATTTAGTAGAGGTAAAAAAAGAAGTCCACAAATCCAATCTTCCCAATATTTTGGCACAGCTATCTAATCTGCAAGACTTGTCCTTATTAGTCGCTGAAACCATTTCAAAATCAACCAAAGAGATTTTATTTACGAAAAACATTAGCTACCTTGATATGGCAGGAAACTGCTTTATACAGAATGAGAATGGTTTATATATTCAAATTGATGGGCGAAAAAGTACAGTTACTAATAAAAGGAAGCATAAGGCATTTAATAAAAATGGTATTAAACTAATATACGCTCTATTAGTGGAGGAAGGTCTAATTAACCAATCCTATGCTAATATGGCTAAGGCCGCTGGCATTTCTAAAAGTACGATTGGTAGTATCCTTGATGATTTACAGGAAAGAAAATTCTTATTAAAAATTAGTTCTACAAAGAGAAAATTATCCAATCGAGAAGGCTTATTAAGTGAATGGATTAATGCGTATAATGAAAGGCTTAAACCTACACTCCTACGAGGAAGATTTAGGTTATTGCCCAACAAATTGCAAAAATGGAAACAGTTGGTTTTGAGTGAAGATATATTTTGGGGAGGCGAGCCAGCCGCAGATATATTAACTAATTATTTATCTCCAGGAGAATGGACTATTTATTCTAACATAGATAAAAATATACTATTAAAAAACTTCGGCTTAGTACCTGACCCTAGCAATGGAAACGTAGTAGTTTATAGTGTTTTCTGGAGTACCGAAAATAACTTTTCTTTTGATATAGAACAATCAAAAACTGTTCATCCTTTATTAGTTTATGCTGACTTATTAGCAACTAATGATAGCCGAAACTTTGAAACAGCCAATAAAATCTATGAGCAATACTTATCAACCCATTTTACTCAATAAGATTACGGATGAAGTCGTCATCGAAATTCTAAACGTAGTAATCCCTTCTCTTAAAAGTCTGAACGTAGATTATTTTGTAGTAGGAGCTTTTGCTAGGGATATAGAATTATTAGCGAAAGGTTATAATGAATCACCAGCAAGAAAGACGAAGGATTTAGATTTGGCAGTTATGCTATCTGATGAAGAGGCATTCAATAATCTTAAAACTGCTTTGTCTAAAATAGACGGATTTGAAATCCATCCTACAGAACCCATCAAATTGATTTATAAAAATAGTTATGAATTAGATTTACTTCCTTTCGGAGAAATTGTAAATGAAAAAGGATTCGTAGAATTAAAAGCGAAAAAGACATTTACGTTAGATATGCCAGGATTTGCAGAAGTCTATCCTTCCACTAATTTAATTACAACTGATCAAGGATTTGAATTAAGGGTATGCTCGCTTCCTGGTGTGGTTTTGCTAAAACTCATTGCTTGGGAGGATAGAAATCATCGAACCAAAGATATCCAAGATATTGAGTACATTATTAGAAACTTATACCTTCTAGAGATTGAAGAAATAGCCTTCTCTAATGGTGACTTGCTGGATTTATTAGAGAATGAAACTAATTTTACAGAATCGGTCACCGCTCGTTATATTGGTAGAGTAATAGGTGAGATACTGAATGACTCTCTGGCTCTTTTAGATAGATTAAATCAATTATTAGTCACCAATATTGATGATACAGATAATAGTCCAATGGGTAAAATCATGTCTTTTGAGACGTTGGAGGAGTCGATTAGAATTATAGAACAAATTTATTTGGGTATAAAGGATGTAACAAGGCAATAAACCAACCTTTTTTAAGTCCTTGTTCATCAACGTTTTGAGAACAAAATAAACAAAAAAGGCGCATAATGAATATGCGCCTTAGCGGTCCGGACGGGACTCGAAGAAATATCATCTATCTTGCTCATTATCAAGAAAAAGCGATGTGTTTTTCTTTTGAAGGTACAAATAAGGGTATAAATTTTAGAGACTAAAAATTGTATATTTGTTTTTTTTTAATTAATATTGTTTTTTCTTACCGATTATACCCACCTACCGATTAAGTATTAATTATAATAAAATTACAATCTCCTTCACATCAATTTCAATTTCACATAGATTGAAATTCCACACAACAGCTATCAGTTGTTCCACGCCATTGTAATTTTCTCTTTAGAAACCAGTAAATAAAAACTTCATAGGTACTACACCTATGCTTTAACCCAATTTAATAAATTACAATCTTATGAAATTTAAATTTACACTGTTTTTCTTCCTTTCCGTTCTGGGATTTTCTAATCTTAGCTATGGGCAATGTTCGTCAGGACAAACTACAAGAACATTCTCTTTTACAGGTGCTGTTGAGCAATTCACAGTTCCTGCTGGGGTTACATCAATTACTATGTCTGTGAGGGGGGCTGATGGAGGCGGAGATGGAACAAGTGATGGAGGTAGTGGAGGAACAGCTATTGCAACCTTTTCTGTAACCTCAGGAGAAATTCTTGATGTTGTTGTAGGAGGAGTAGGAATGTCTTCTTCTTCACTTGGCGGAGGTGGCGGAGGTGGATCAGGGATAATTAGGCAATCAACCTCTAGTATTCTTATTATTGGCGGTGGTGGTGGTGGTGCTAGCAACGGTCCTGGTCGTGGTGGAAATTCTAGTTCTGGTCCCATGAATATAAACGGAGGAGCTGTAGTAGGACTAGGAGGTAGCTGTTCTGGTTGTATCTCAGGAGGCTTTGGTCTAGGTAATGGTTTTGCTGGTTCGGCTTCAGGTGCAGGAGGAGGAGGAGGAGGAGGAATTGGTGGTTTTCTTGGTAATCTTGCATTTCCTTTTCCACAAGGAGGAGGAGGAGGAGGATCATCTTTTATTGACCCTAGTGGTATATCACCATCTAACGTAGATGGAGTGGATGGAGCAGGTAATAATGAAAATGGATCAGTAACATTTTGTTATGATACACCATTTTGCAATGGTACAGACATTAGTGGTTTACAACCTCCTATAATAAGTTTTATTGAAAGTACTTGTGATGATAACGGAATTGCATCGGGAGGAAGCGTTGTTCCTCCAACTGCTGCAATCGCTACTCTCGCTGCTTTTGGTAATACTCTTCAATTCTTTGATTTTTCATCTAATAGCTGGACAACAACTCTTCCTACTTACAATCAATCTCAACCTATTACTGTTAGAGTTAGAGTAGCCTGTACTTCAGATTTAACACAAACAGGGGTAGAGAGAGATTTTGTTAGTAATCCAGCAACTTGTACAGCTATTCCAACTATGAGCCAATGG
>CALJIQ010000294.1 GCA_937973995.1 uncultured Saprospiraceae bacterium | reverse complement strand
CGACACTTTCCTGACGGACTCTTTTTCCGATATACTGCGTTAAAAAATATTTCCGTAGCTCGGCTATGCAAAGATTTTTTGCCTTGTCTATCGAAAAAATAGTCTCGTCAAAAGTGACGTTTATATCTGTCTACCTACTTACAAACATAGCAAAATGATTTTAAAAAAAATGCTTGTACTTGCCGCTTTGGCAGTTATTTGTCTTTGTTATAATTGCCAACCAGCGGATCAAAGTACACAACCCCTTAAAGTTGAAGAAGTTGTTTCTTCTTTCCAAAAAATATTAATTGAGGCTAAAGCAGGAGATCAAATCTTACTGCCTGCTGGTACTTTTTCATTTAAACGTGCTTTATCCTTTAATGATACACCAGATGTAACTATAAAAGGAGCGGGTAAAGGAAAAACAATCTTATCCTTCAAAGGACAAATTGAAGGCGCAGAGGGTTTTATTATCAAGAATGCTAAAAATATCACTTTAGAAGGTTTTACCGTTGCGGATTCCAAAGGAGATGCTATTAAAATACAAGCATGTGAAAATGTAATCATGCGTGATTTAGAAACTACTTGGACGGGTGGGAAAAAATCGACCAATGGTGCATATGGTCTATATCCTGTTAGTAGTAAAAATGTGTTAATGGAACACTGTGAAGCTTCTTTTGCAAGTGATGCTGGTATCTATGTGGGTCAATCAACCAATGTGGTGGTCAGAGATAATTATGCGCATGACAATGTAGCTGGAATAGAGATAGAAAATACCATTAGCGGAGAAGTATATAATAATAAGGCAGTTGGCAACACCGCAGGGATGCTGATTTTCGATATGCCAGATTTACCGCAAACAAATGGCGATAGAATCAAGTTTTATGATAATGTAATGGAAGGTAATAATGGTGAAAATTTTGCTCCTCCTGGCTTGGTAGTTAGCACCCTGCCTCCTGGCACTGGCATGCTGTTAATGGCACACTCCAATATCGAGGTAAAGAATAATGTGATCAAGAATCACAAAACCTCTGGTATCGCTATTACCAGTTGGCTATTTACTGGAACTCCTTTTAAATCAAAGGATTATGATCCTTATTGTACCAATATCAACATCCATGACAATACCATCACCGGTACACAGGGACCACCTGACACTACCTCCGATTTTGGTCAATTATTGACCGCTCTCTTACAAGGAGAATCTTTCGATATTGTGATCGATGGTATTTTCAAACCTTCCACTTTAGATGAAAATGGGAACCCAACAGGCATCTGTTTTAGAAATAACGGAGACGTAAGTTTTGTTAATTTAAATGCAGGCATGGGAGCAAGTCCAGAAGAGATGGCAAAAAATATGAGTCAAGATATGTCCCTATTTGAGTGCAATTTGGAGAGCTTTGATACGAAAGAGCATGATGAATGGCTAGCGATAAAGTGATTAGTTAAGAGTGAGGAGTTAAAAGTAAAACTGTACGCTCCTCACTCTTAATTCCTCACTTTTTCCTATTTTCTAACAGCAGAAATCCCAATCTTCACCCCTGCATCCACACTCATCTCCCCCAAAGGACCTCCTTTCATTGTCATTTTCCCTTTAAGATCAGGTACAATATTAGAAGAAATAGCCCAACCAGTAGCTTCATCTACGATAATCGTACCTGAAACAGGCCCTGCTAAGTCATAACCAATTTCCATCCCTTGAAATTCTAAACCAGATTCGCCTGCAACAGATTTTGCAGTTCCTGTTACATCAATGATAGCTCGGCCATCCTTTCTTTCTCGTAGCGTGAAAGTCTGATCCAATTCCATATCTACCACTCCTTGATTAAGCGACTTTACATTCCAGCTATTACCAACTTTTGGATTACCTTGTAGGATGCCAGAAAGGTTTTTTAAAGTATTGGTGATGCCTGCTGCCCCCATTTGGGTAACAATTTGCTGCCCAGATTGTCCATCCAAGCCTTTTGCTAAATCATCAATAATTTTGTCCACGCCTTCTGTTTTAGTAATTTTCCCAAGTTTATCGTAAGAGACGACAAAGGTCTTCCCTACGGTCTCTCCCAGGGAATTCAACATGGGATTATTGTTTTTTTCAGGATCCGCTGAATCATAAGCAATCTCTCCAACCATCGGTGCTTTCTGGTTAAATGCGACTCGGTCAATGGTAACATCGCTCTTAAAGTCTCCATTGGACATCACTTCTTTAATCGTAAAAGAATAATCCGTCACTTGCTTTCCAGAAGTGGACATATCCTGTCCCATGATAGATATTTTCATATCTGAGTCCTGTGTGATGGTATAATTGAAGGCATCATTTTTAGCCACCTTCATACCAGAACTAAGCGGTTTGGTAGCACTACATGCAGCAATAAGGGCAAATCCTACTAGCCACATGCATAGCCTAAATGTTGATTTCATGTATTAATTTTTATAAATTTTTATTTAATAATGCGAATCGCCAATTAAAATAAAGAATTAGATTTGATTTGCTCGGCGGCTGACGCTGCCTCGCATTAAGGTTTTTGGAGACAGCGATCTAAAAAAATG
>CALJIQ010000293.1 GCA_937973995.1 uncultured Saprospiraceae bacterium | reverse complement strand
CGCCATAGCGACTTAGAAAAATCTTCTCCCCCAAATCCCCCCTGTGCGAGGCGCCGCAGGCGCCGAGCAAAAAATAAAGAAACTTAGTTTACAGTGTATTATGTTGCCTGACAAAAGTAGTATAACTTTTCTTTATGATGGTTTGATAGTTTGGTGGTCAACGTTAGGTTTTGTCCCACTACTAATTCACTTTTTTCCTCGAGAAACGATCTGATTCTGATAACCTACAAATGTTTAATTAGAAAAAAATAAATATTTTTTAACTCTTCTTGTTGTATATTATCATAAAAAAATTACCTTTGTATCACCTGAATTTCCTTAGGACTATCCACCTTACTCAATTTGGTAATTTCCCCATTAAAGTTAGAGTGTAAAACTACGATCTCTTTATGCTATCTCAATAGATATTCTAAACCAAGTTAGCCAATAAATTTGGCTGATCGGATTAGGTTATGGCGTTAGGTGAATAAGAAATGACTATAAACACAACTACTTCATTAAAGACATTTCTCGAAAAGTTCCAATCATCTATAACTGCTTGATATTTTACTAAAATAAACAATAATTGCTAACTTCCCACATGGGAATTTTCAATTTTTTTAACCTACTAAAAAAGAGGAAGCGTGTTATATAAAGTTAAACTTAAGAATGCGGACGAGAACGTTTTATTAGACGATCATGTTTACGAGGCGCTATCTAATGATGCTTATCTATCAAAAGTAGATTTCATCAATAATTTAAGAAGGCATTCAAGTGGCTGTGCCGTGTTCCAAAAAACTTGGAAAAAGGTAGAAGGCGGATATAAAACAGAAACCATTTACCTCCACCGCTTAGTGGCAGAGCGTTTTCTTGCAGACGATCAAACTAGAAAAAATAATCTAGTTGGCGCTAAGAATGGTAACAAATTGGATTGTCGCTTAGAGAATTTAATTTGGAGAAGTAGGTCTGTAGCTAGTCGTCAAAGAAAGACCAGCAGTAAAGTCGGATACACAGGTGTTTATAAAGAAAATAATAGATATCGAGCCGTCATTTCTGTCAATAGAAAATCGATACATATAGGTATGTTCGATACGCCAGAAGAGGCTGCATTGGCTTACAATAAGAAATCAAGGGAATTATATGGAGATGATGGAAAATTGAATGTTATTCGATCTAAGACAAAGGCGAAGTGAGAAAGAGGGTTATTGCTTGGTGTTATTAAGGTTATTGGAGGTTATTATATACTAAATTGATATAAAATTATTAGATTGCTTGACGGTCATTATTATCCATCAAGCAATCTAATAATTTTATACCGTTCGTAAGTTTACTATAATATCGCTCCATAACTTCAATAACCGTTAATAACCTTAACTTTGCCAGTGTATGAACAAATTTTTCCTCGCATTTTTATTGCTCTTTACAGGAGCCTGTCAACTAGAAACTCCTCCAACTCAAGATACTTTATCCCCAACAATCACTAACAATACTTCCGCTTCTATTGCTTCTAAATCACCTGCTCGCACGCTCACTAGCCCCAACTGTATCTTACCAGGTAAAATTTTGGAACCTAATAAAATCTGGTTTTCCCAGCAACAACGACTGATCAGCATCTCAGCAGATTCTACCACCTATGATACCAAGTTTGGGGATAGTCATCGTAAATTGACCATCTATAATTCAAGCAATTGCCAACCGATATTTAATTGGACCTTACCTATAAATACTAGCCCTGACTATCCCTATTATTTGGCGGATTTAACCTATAATAAAAATAGTCACTTAGTTGCAATCAAAGGACATCGAACCATTCATTGTCTGGACTTAAATACTAATAAGATTCTCCCACCTGTTCGTCCATCTTTCACATCAAACAGAGTCACTCAAGATGCACAATCGGGGACATTGATTCGACTCGAAGTATGGGAAGAGTATTTGATTGGCTATGCGCAGGATATGGGCGCTTTTGTTTTTAAAATTGAAAAGAATACCGCCCTAAAACCAATTATGCCCTATGCGGAATATCAGGTATTTGACACCCATTTCAATAGTCTATTTTTAATCCATTCCAACGGACATAAAACCCAAGCCATCCTTCCTCAATATGATTGGGATCAAGAACAATTTTCTATCCATCCTATTTTCACAGAACCAATTGACTTGGAAAAGAACATTGTCAAAAGTGCTTTAAACAATAGATTCATTGTATTAAGGTCGAAGCAAAAGGATCAGGTAGTGGCAATAGATTTAAAAACCGCAAAAGAAGTACCTCTTTCTAAGGAACAACAACATATGAAAACACAGGAAATTGTGGCTTGGATGAAGAAGAATTTGGACTAAGAGTGTGTCCCTCTACCGTCAAGCGAAGCGACCGTCCGCCGTCCACCATAAAAATTATTGCAACCAATAATTCAATAAAAAGAAAAACACCAAATAGATCCAAAGCGCATCTAGGTAATGCCAATATTTGGTTAGTAAGTTTAATTTTAGTCGTTTTTCTGGATCAGAAAAATAAACCAACACACTCACCGGTTCTTTCATTTTTTTAATAGCCACCCATAAGAAGAGCATCAAAAAAGGCAGGCCCGCTAGTACATGGACAAAATGTAAGGCACTAATAACATAGACATAAGAAGCCGTATTAGAATAATTCACGAATATTTGCTGATTGAACAAACTTCTCCAAGCTATTAATTGAGCAAAAAGAAAAATAATGGTAAGCACAATCGTAAATCCCAACATCAATTGATAGCGCTCCGTCTCATCATTTAGGTAAGCATTCTTAGCCAGTATCATAGTACCACTACTAGCCAATAAAACCAGCGTATTCCAATAAAATAAATTGGGTAATTTGATGGGTGGGATGCCGTTCTGATAACGACTATATATATAGGAAGCGGAGAATGCCAGGAATAAAGCAGTTATCCCCATTAACACCAAAGTCAATAGTATATTGAAGGGATGAAACCGCATGGCAGTGCGATCTTCCTCTGAATCAATAAATGTTTCCCGCTTAGTCATTTCTATATATACAAAGTAAATGCTCAATTTTGAATGAAAAATTTTGAATTTTGAATGGGAACCGTCTTAGATCTTAGTGTTTTCTTCCTATTGCGTCTCGTTTTATTCAAAATTCAATCCTTCAAAATTTTTCATTCAGAACTTACGATACAAAAGTCAATGATAGCTATACAACAGGGAATGGAAAAAAAGGTTTTGTTGTATTCTATTGATCTATTGATCCATTGTTCTATTGATCTATTGATCTATTGTTAAACAGAATAAATAAAACAGTCGATTAACTCGTCGGATGGCTGCGCCGTCCGATGAGCCTTCCCATCCGACGGCGTTAGCCATCGGACGGGATTTCGTCCTTGCTGTCAAAGTACTTTAGTAATTGAACAAAGCAAATGAAACAGTTCTAACTATCAATCAGCTCAGCTTAAAGTGAGCAGATTGAACGAGTGCATCTCATCTGCTCACTCCAAAGTGAGCTGATGAGTTATTGGATGTTCGATTCATTCTGTCCTATAACGTTAACCAGAATAAATAAAACAGTTGATTAACTCGTCGGATGGCTGCGCCGTCCGATGAGCCTTCCCATCCGACGGCGTTAGCCATCGGACGAGCTTTCGTCCTTGCTGTCAAAGTACTTTAGTAATTGAACAAAGCAAATGAAACAGTTCTAACTATCAATCAGCTCAGCTTAAAGTGAGCAGATTGAACGAAGGCGTCTGATCTGATCACTCCAAAGTGATCAGATTTGGAAATGCCAACTATCTTTCCATCCCCTGCCCATACTATAATTTGAATGCAGTGGAACAATGAAACAATGAAACAGTGGAACAATGGATCAATGGATCAATGGAACAATAAAATCTCACTCCCGAATAAAAACCAAATCCCCTTTTTCATTATACTTTACAATAACAGAAGGTTCATATTGAGTTTTATCATCTCTACGATGTTGAAAGACATAATCCACCCCTCGGAAAACCTCTGAGCTTATTTCGCCAAAGGTACTTGGAAACGGATTATCACTGATGTTAGCAGAGGTGGCAATGAGCGGTCTATTATAAGCATGAATCAATTGTTGGCAAAAAGGATCTTGCACCAATCTAATTGCGACAGAACCAGTGGAACTCAAAGCATTAGGAGGGAGGTTTTTACCTTGGTCATAGATGACGGTCAAGGGTCTAGTATGGTGGGCTAATAACGTTTCTATTCTAGGCGGAACTTGACTCACATAATCCTTCAACATATCAACACTATCCACCAATAAAATAAATGGCTTGGAGCGGTCTCTCTGCTTTAAATTATAAATACGTTCAATAGCAACAGGATTACAAGCATCACAACCAATGCCCCAAATAGTATCCGTAGGAAATAGGAGGACACCATCATTCGTAAGGATGTCCAGCACTTTATCAAGATTGTCCTTTAAGAAGTAGTTATTGCTTGTCGGTATTGATATATTCATTCACAAAATTTTGAAATAGGGGTAGTTAAATCATACTAAAATTTAAAAACCTAACCCTTAACAAAGATAATTAAGATATACGTAAATTGACTAGTGGTTCTATGGTATTTTGGTAGCATGGTTAAGTTTTCAAAATCAAGATCAAAATTGAAAGCCGATAAAACCTTCCTAAAAGTAGACTCTACCACAATACCATAACACCAAAATGCCATAACACCTAATCAATTAAGATATACGTTAGAAATCAGTATTTGGGTAGGGGTTAATGAAGGGAGGATACCGTTAAAAAACTCTTAAAAAAACAGTTTAGTACGTAATGAGACATAATTTTTTGGAGTCAGCGCAATTTTAACTATTGTAAAATGCTTTCTTGTAGTATAAATCGTTCATTTTTGTATTTCGCATTACTACCATCATTTCTTCGGGTATAGAGAATAGTGATGCATGGTTCTTTGATAATTTTCGCAATTTTTCCGTTAGATGGCTATCGCCATTGGATGGGAACGCATACTTCATCGGATGGCGGCGGTCATTCGTTGAGTACCTACACATGCCTTTTGCAAGGATTGTCAAAAAACTGCTAACTAATTTCTATACCTGTAACATACATCTTTCGTGATAAATACCGTATGAGTTTGAAGCAATATCTATTAGTCTTACCCTTACTTTTAATTGGTTATTCCAGCCAAGCTAGACATATTATTGGAGGAGAGATCACCTATACATGCTTAGGGAACGGTGATTACGAATTTGTGATGATTCAGTATCGGGATTGTGCAGGAGGAGGTGCCCCTTTTGATGAGGAAGCACCCATTTCTATTTTTGAATGTGGTGGCTCTAGTAATTGTGGCAATCTCCGCCAGGGAGATCAATCAGAATTTTTAAGAGTACCTTTAAGTTCGCAAACTTCTGTTCCGCCTCCCAATATAGAATGTTTAGCATCCACTATAACTCCTTGTGTAGAACAAGCCATTTATCGTTTCAAACTTAGTGATTTTGGTATTTCATTGCCCAATTCTGACCTGAGTTACTTTGTGGTTTATCAAAGGTGTTGTAGAAATGAAACGATTGACAATATACGATCGCCAGGAGATGCAGGCTCTACTTATCAGGTTGAAATTACTCCAGCTGCACAAGATGTCTGTAATAACAGTGCGCTGTTCAAAGAATTTCCACCCACGATCATCTGTGCTAATTTTGATTTAGAATTTGATCATGGTGCCACCGATGAAGATGGAGATAGTTTGGTGTATTATTTTACGACACCTATTGTAGGTGGGGGACCTGACTTAAGTAGTTTTGGCGCACCACTTTGTTCTGGTGCTTCACCTGATCCGCCTTGCCCACCTCCGTTCGATGAAGTTAGATATAACACTGGCTTCTCTGCCACCATGCCACTTGGTTCGGCGACTAGGTTAGAAGAAGCTGTTTCCATTGACTCATTCTCTGGTATGATTACGGGTTTACCCATCGTACAAGGGCAATTCGTGGTAAGCGTTGCTGTAGCCGAATTTAGGGATAGTGTACTATTAAATATTACAACAAGAGATTTTCAATTCAATGTATTGCCATGTGATGCAGAAGTATCAGCAATTATTACCAGTGATACGATGATTGGAGATAAGCTATTTCAATCCGTATTGTGCGGTGAAACAGAAGTCGAATTTGAACATGAAAGCACCTTAGAAAAAAACATAAAAACCGTTAGGTGGGAATTTCCCCTTGCACCTGGAGACACTACAAAATCTGCGGATGACCAAGCGACCGTTACTTTCCCTAGTTTAGGAAGTTATATGGGTACCTTATTCGTGAATCCTGGCTCAAAAAATTGTGCGGATACTGCACAGATAAATATTCGCTTGTTACCGAAAACAGAAGCGGACTTTATTTTTGATTATGATACTTGTGAGGTCAGCCCTATTACATTTACGGACCGTTCGAGCACCGATGCGGATCGGATCACCAATTATAGTTGGGATTTTGGAAATGGAGCATCTTCTTCTCAAAGAAATCCTCGCTATCAATATCCTGAAGCAGGGGACAAAGAAGTGGTCCTAACCGTAACAGATAATAATAATTGTAAAAAATCAATCACGAAGGACTTGAGTTATTTTCCATTAGCCAGAGAGGTTATCATCGGACCAAGTAGTGTAGATGATTGTGTACCCGCCGATATCTTCTTTGATAATTTAACGGAACCTGTCAACGAACAATATGATATTAGTTGGGATTTTGGAGATGGTACGATGAGTTCAGAGGTCAGTCCAACTCATGTATATCAAGAGCCCGGCATTTTTTCCGTTTCGCTCGCCATTACCTCCCCGTTTGGTTGTAGAAATGATACGATTTTTCCAGCCCTAATAAGGGTACAACCGTCTCCTGTTGCTGATTTCTCCTATACTCCAGAAGAGGTCACTCTACTCGACCCTGAAGTAAGTTTTAGGGATGAATCGGAGGCTGCTTCTGGTTGGTTTTGGGACTTTCATGGATTGGGTACTTCCATCGCAAGAGATCCTACTTTTACCTTTAGAGATACAGGCATGCATATCATCGAGTTAGTCGTCACCCACAGTAATGGATGTACAGATACTATTTCAAATATTGTTGATGTGATTCCTGTTGTGCGATTGTTTATGCCTAATGCATTCACCCCAAATGACGACGGAAAAAATGATTTATTTGGTCCCATAGGTATTGCGGCTGGCGCTTTTGATTATCAATTTTCCATTTGGAATCGCTGGGGGGAGCAAGTATTTTATTCTACTAATACGGATGAGAAATGGGATGGGCGTAAAAAGGCTAATGGCGACATCTCCCCAAATGGTGTGTATATTTACTTAGTGACTTATACCGATCCTCGGGGACAGAAATTTGAGTTAAAAGGGCATGCTACTCTTTTGAAATAATGATTAGTTGACTAATTATTGATTATTAATTATACGCATCACGCTTATATCACACTAATAATCAGTAATTAATAATCAATCAACTTTTTTGACAAGGATTCTAAGGGGCAGAAATCAGACTATGCCTGATTTCTGCCCCTTTAGAATCCCTTGTTCCTGGACTTGGACTCGATGTCCAAGTCCAGGAAAATCAGGAGCTTTGGCAAAGAACCACAAAAAAAAAAGAGTTAACCGATACAAAATCAGTTAACTCTTAATCATATGTTTTATAATATGGATTTGCTATTATTTCTTTCCTACAACAAATGAGGCAGAATGTATTTGGCGATCGACGTTGACACGTACTTTATACATGCCACTTTCAAAATTACTAGCATCAAACTGCTGGATTTTATCAGCATCTTGATCTAGAATTCTTCTAGCCACTTCTTTACCTTCCACATTATAAATCATGATCGAACTAACCTTTCCTTTGAAATAATCCAAATCTACCGTTAGTTCTTTCACTACAGGATTAGGGAAAACCGATATGCTTCCATCGTCCTTGGAGTCTTGTGTAAGAATAGTTTGACCAATAGCACCCAATGTAAAGTAATCATATGCATTCGGTGTTATAGGATTTTTTGTACCTATTGCTCCAGCAACTAAACTGGAATTAATAGTTTTGGAATTTTCTGAGTTAGTTAAATCTTGTGGAAAAGATTTAATCACCTCAGAGGGAATAATATTCCATTGTCCGTTTTTCCAACCTACAATAGTTAACTGTTCTAATTGACTATTTGTAATATGAGAAATATTGCTTTCTTTTCCCCACACTAAACTTAGATGGGTGCTCTTCTCTCCATTCACTTCCCAATATTCTGTTTGGCTTACTGCTCTTAATCCATCCAAAGTAGTTTTGGTTAAAGATTTACTTGGACGCTTAGCATAGTAAGCTGCAGTGGTATGAATCGCTCCGGAGATAGAGACGGGACGATATAAATCCTTATGTCCAATAGGAAAGGTAAATGCCTCTCCATGACCTACTCTGACATATCCATCAATGAACCGACCTTTTGTAGCACCAGACCAAGAACTACCTTTTCCAAAAAAAAGGAAACCTCCTGCCTTTGCTCGGCTGGTATAGATCATGCCAGGACTTATAAAACCACTCCCTGAATCAAAATTATGGTGACCATAAATAGCCATTGCGCCTTGGTTTTGAATCATTATGTTGCCCCCCATAGATTGTTGGGCATAGGCAGTACTAATAGATAAAACCAAAAAGGAAAGCGATAGTAGTATTAAATTTTTAAATGCATTCATGCTATCATTTTTAACCGTTAGAAAATAATGGATGAAGGGGAAGTTATACATCTTCCCCTTACTTACTTATCATTTAGTGGCCAAAAATTAAAGCACAGAATGAGAAAGTCTTCTTCCAGCCCCAAAGCTCATCTACTCTAACAATGTCTACTACTAACATGGTTTGAGAACTTCTTCTAACTGTAATAGAGAAGTCGGTGGTAGAAGAACCTATACTTCTATCATTTACAGCTTGGATAAAAGTCCCTACAGGATTGCTTCCTATGATATTAGGACCGTAAGTATATTTTACAGCGATACGAGGTGCATTCTCTCCGTCTCCTCCTGTTACTTCTACAATCTCCCATGATACTGCTCCAAAATTACCATCTGTAAAACTACCGCTCATACCTACAGTAGCTCCCTCATAACCAGGGATGACAAATTTGCCAAAATTACCTGCACCCGCTGGGCCTGCGTCACCTTGTGGTCCTTTGTCACCTTGAGGACCTTGTGGTCCAACATCTCCTGTCTGTCCTTTGTCACCTGTTTGTCCTTTATCACCTGTTTGTCCCTTATCACCTTTATCACCTTTCTGTCCTTTATTACCAGTCATTCCTTTATCACCCACTGGTCCTTGTGGACCTGCATCACCTGTTGCTCCTTGTGGACCTGGTGCGCCTGCTGGTCCCGCTGGGCCTGCATCACCAGCTGCTCCTTGTGGGCCTGGTGCGCCTGCTGGGCCTGCTGGACCTATTGCACCTGCTGGTCCCGCTGGACCTGGTGCGCCTGTAGGACCCGCTGCTCCTGCTGGGCCTTGATCTCCTGTCGCTCCTTGTGGACCTGCTGCGCCTGCATCACCTGTTGCTCCTTGTGGACCTGGTGCGCCCGCTGGTCCCGCTGGACCTGCATCACCTGCTGCTCCTTGTGGGCCTGGTGCGCCCGTTGGGCCTGGTGCGCCCGTTGGGCCTGCTGGTCCTGGTGCGCCTGTAGGACCCGCTGCTCCTGCTGGACCTGCATCACCTGTTGCTCCTTGTGGACCTGCTGCTCCTGCTGGACCTGGTGCGCCTGTAGGACCCGCTGCCCCCGCTGGGCCTTGATCTCCTGTCGCTCCTTGTGGACCTGCTGCGCCCGCTGGGCCTGCTGGTCCTATTGCGCCTGCTGGGCCCGCTGGTCCTGGTGCGCCTGTAGGACCCGCTGCCCCTGCTGGGCCTTGATCTCCTGCTGCTCCTTGTGGACCTGCTGCGCCCGCTGGGCCTGCTGGACCTGGTGCTCCTATTGCGCCTGCTGGTCCCGCTGGACCTGGTGCGCCCGTAGGACCCGCTGCTCCTGCTGGGCCTTGATCTCCTGCTGCTCCTTGTGGACCTGCTGCGCCCGCTGGGCCTGGTGCTCCTATTGCGCCTGCTGGTCCCGCTGGACCTGGTGCGCCTGTAGGACCCGCTGCTCCTGCTGGGCCTTGATCTCCTGCTGCTCCTTGTGGGCCTGCTGCGCCCGTTGGGCCTGCTGGTCCTGGTGCTCCTATTGCGCCTGCTGGTCCCGCTGGACCTGGTGCGCCTGTAGGACCTGCTGCTCCTGCTGGGCCTTGATCTCCTGCTGCTCCTTGTGGACCTGCTGCGCCCGCTGGGCCTGCTGGACCTG
>CALJIQ010000292.1 GCA_937973995.1 uncultured Saprospiraceae bacterium | reverse complement strand
TAGACTTGTTACCCTTTAATAAACAGCCGTCTGAAAATATCTTTTTTCGCTATTTTCCTTTAAAAAATAAGTCCGTAGCTGGGCTATGCACTGATTTTTTAAAGAAAACTATCGAAAAAATCTAAAATTCATACAACCATTTCTTAAAGAGTAACAAGTCTAATGAAAGGAGTGACAAATTTAAAACAATTAATCTTAATTAAGAAATAATAAATAATTTTAACACACAATTTGTTTTATTTTTTTTAATAGTGAGTACACAACCAAAACAAAAAGCCCTCTGTACATTCATACAGAGGGCTTTTTATTTAGCGAAAAGCGTATTTTCAATTAAACTACTCTTCTGGTTTATCTTCAGTAGTTTCTTCTCCTTCTATTTGGTCAAATTCAGGATCACTTCCCTGAACTGTTTCTGTTCCAACTACCTCTTCGACGGTCTCTGTCGTTTCGGTAACGACCGTTTCCGTTATTTCTTCGACTACTTCTTCTGTCGTTTCCGTAGCTTCTTCTACCGCTGTCTCCGTTGTAGCAGCTACAGCTGTACCCGCAGCAGCAGCGGTCGCCGCACCTGCACCACTTCTTCTAGTTCTACGTTTTCGACCTTTCTTTTCTGTTACTTCTTTAGGCGTATTAAGTAGTACATCATTGTAATCCACTAATTCAATCATTGCCATCTCTGCACTATCTCCTTGTCTAAAGCCCGTCTTAATGACTCTTACATAACCTCCTGGTCTAGCTGCTACTTTTGTAGAGATATTATCAAATAATTCCTTTACCGCTTCTTTATTCTGTAAATAACTAAATACGACCCTTCTAGAGTGAGTGGTATTTAATTTTGATTTAGTAATCAATGGCTCAATAAACTTACGTAGTGCTTTAGCTTTGGCTAAAGTTGTATTAATACGTTTATGCTCAATTAGGGCACAAGATAAGTTTTTCAATAAGGCTCTTCTATGTCCTTTTTGTCTACCGAGGTGGTTAAATTTTTTACCGTGTCGCATGACTGAATTTGTTTAACAATTAATGAACTTCGCAACACCATTTTTAATTAAAAACGGTTATTGCATTTTGGTGATTGGTAATTGGCTAATAACCAATCACCAATTACTATACTACTCCTCGTCTAATTTATATTTAGAAAGGTCCATTCCAAAAGTTAAGCCTTTTTCTTGGAGCAATTCTTCTATTTCAACTAGCGATTTCTTACCGAAGTTTCTGAATTTCAGCAACTCGTGCGTATCATATTTTACCATTTCTCCAAGCGAATTAATCTTAGCTGCTTTCAAGCAGTTATACGCTCTTACAGAAAGGTCTAGGTCTTCTAGGGAAGTCTTCAATAATTTTCTCATGTGGAGGATATGCTCATCCACGATATTTTCTTCTCTAGTAGTAGCATCATCAAAGGTGATATTCTCATCGGTAATCAACATTAAATGCTGAATTAAGATTCGAGAAGCCTCTTTGATCGCATCCTCTGGGTGGATGGTACCATCTGTTTTTACTTCTATGCCCAACTGCTCATAATCCGTTCTTTGTCCAACCCGTGTATTTGATACTTTGTATGCTACATTTTTGATCGGCGTATAAATGGCATCTACTGGGATCACACCAATCGGTGCATCTTTTGGTAGGTTCTCATCAGCAGGTTTGTACCCTCTACCTTTAGTAATGGTGATTTCCATCTCCAATGAAACGAAAGGTTCCATATTACAGATGACTAAATCCGGATTCATTACCTTGAATACATTCGTATGCTCTTCTATATCTCCCGCTTTGAACGTTTCTCGACCACTTACCGTCAAGTATATTTTTTCACTAGCTATTTCCTCTTCGGCTAATAGCTGCTTTATACGTACTTGTTTTAAATTAAGGATAATATCCACCACATCTTCTACCACACCTTTGACTGTAGAAAACTCATGGTCAACTCCTGCAATCCGCACGGCAGAGATAGCAAAGCCTTCCAAAGAAGAAAGCAATACCCGTCTTAAAGAGTTTCCTATGGTTTGACCAAAGCCAGGTTCTAGTGGTTTGAATTCAAACAATCCCTCAAAGTCATCCGACTTTTGCATGACAATTTTGTCAGGCTTTTGGAAATTTAATATACTCATAAATTTATTACGCTTTGAAAGGGTGGGGAAATTAGTAGTTGGGACTACTATATTATTCGTGTCCGAATTGGCAATTCAAGATGAATAAACATCTTGCTCTTATCAAGCAACAATTGGTTTCCCATCCTGTAATGAGAAACCAATTGTTTGGTGAATTACTTAGAATATAATTCGACAATTAACTGTTCGTTGATCTTTTCTGGAATGGCTTCTCGCTCTGGAAATTCCATAAACTTACCTTGCATTTTATCAGAGTTCCACTCTAACCAGCCATATTTTCTAACTTCTCCTTTTAAGTTAGCCACATTATCTTTAACGGTATCCAACACTTGTGATTTGCCTTTCACCGCTATTACATCACCTGGACGAAGTTGGCAAGAAGGTACGTTGGTTACTACTCCATTTAATGTAATATGTCTGTGAGACACTAATTGTCTAGCAGCTCTTCTAGTTGGAGCAATTCCCAAACGATATACGGTGTTATCCAAACGAGCTTCCAAATATTGTAGCAAAATTTCACCTGTTACCCCACTCTTTCTTGCAGCAGACTCAAATAGGTTTCTAAACTGACGCTCCAATACACCGTAGGTATATTTTGCTTTTTGCTTCTCCTTTAATTGAAGGGCATAGTCAGAATTTTGCTTTCTCCTTTTGGTATTACCATGCTGCCCAGGAGGATATTTCTTTTTTTCAAATGCTTTACTTGGACCGAAAATAGGTTCTCCTAATGATCTCGCTTTTTTTGCTCTAGGTCCTGTATATCTAGCCATAGTTAATTACAATTAATGAAACGGATTAGCTCTAAAATTAGACTCTTCTTCTTTTAGGCGGTCGACAGCCATTATGAGGAATAGGTGTAACATCCTTTATCTGGGAAATTTTAATTCCACAAGAATCAATCGCTCTGATTGCCGCCTCTCTTCCAGAACCAGGACCTTTTACCAAAACCATTGCACTTCTCATTCCTGCCTCGTATGCCGCTTTAGCCGCATCATTTGCCGCTACTTGTGCTGCGTATGGAGTGTTTTTCTTAGAACCTCTAAACCCTGCTTTACCTGCAGATGCCCAAGAAATAACCTGTCCTTGCTTATTAGTTAAGGAAATAATGATATTATTAAAACTTGCCTGAATATGAACTACGCCTTCTGGCTCTACTTTGACTTTGCGCTTTTTAGCTTTAGCTTTTTTCTTTGCCATAATGAAATTTGGTGTTATGGTGTTTTGACATGATGGTATTATGGTTTAAATTACCATGACACCATTATGCCATAAAACCAAAATTTATTTAGTTGCTTTTTTCTTGTTAGCAACTGTCTTTCTTCTTCCTTTTCTAGTTCTTGCATTCGTTTGCGTTCGTTGCCCCCTTAATGGAAGACCTTTACGATGTCGCAAACCTCTGTAACAACCAATATCCATCAATCGCTTGATATTCATTTGCAACTCTGAACGCAATTGTCCCTCTACCTTATATTCGTCTTGTAGTAGTTTGGTAATAAAACGAACATTCTCATCCGACCAATCTTGCACTTTTGTATTAGGGTCAACTCCTGCTTTAGTCAAAATCTCACTTGCTAAAGAGTCTCCAATTCCATAGATGTAGGTTAGTCCCACAATACCACGCTTACCTCTTGGTAAATCAACTCCAGATATCCGAGCCATAAATTATTGATTAATTAACCTTGTCGTTGCTTGAACTTAGGGTTCTTCTTGTTAATAATATAAATTCTTCCTTTCCGTCTAACGATTTTGCAATCTACCGATCGTTTTTTCACTGATGCTCTTACTTTCATGATATTACATTTTTGTGTATCCCCGAAAAGAAACACATAAAATAAAAAAATTATTTATAACGGTATGTAATTCTTCCTCTTGTTAAGTCATAAGGGGACATTTCAACAGCTACCTTGTCACCTGGTAAAATTCGGATGTAGTTCATCCGCATCTTCCCAGAAATTGTGGCAACGATCTTATGTCCATTTTCCAGCCGAACCCGAAACATAGCATTGGACAATGCCTCATCTATGATCCCATCCTGCTTAATTAAACCCTGTTTAGCCATATTCAAATTTTAGGAGTGCAAAGGTAAAAAAATAATACTAGTTTTGCTTGAAAATATGGTTAAATTTGTTAACTTAGTTAGCGAATTATTGCTTACTGTTTATCTATTATCAAATATTTTTATAAATAACTAGTAATCAATCAATTACAACTGCAACTAAGCGGTTTCGACTGCAATTTCTCCTACTTCTTTTAAGTTTGGATTCTTTCGGATAGCTTCCTCAATACTCGAATGGTTGGAAAGTATGTCTGCTTTTTGTTTTCTAACAACTACTGTATGCTCAAAATGAGCGGAGGGTAAACGGTCTTCTGCAAATACCGTCCATTCATCTTTGTCCGTAATTACTTCTTTCTTACCTAAATTAATCATTGGTTCGATGGCGATAACCAATCCGTCTCGCATTCTAGGTCCTTGTCCTCTTTTGCCAAAGTTGGGTACTTCAGGTGCTTCGTGCAGGTTGCGACCCAAGCCATGTCCTACTAACTCTCTTACAACTGAATAGGGGTGTACTCTTTCTGTGAAATATTGAATAGCAGAGCTAATATCGCCCACCTTCTTACCTACAGTTGCCTGTTGTATGCCTTTGTATAAAGAAGCTTTGGTAACTTTTAATAATTGCATGATCTCCTCCCTCACATCTCCAATAGCAAAGGTATAGGCGGCATCTCCATAATACCCGTTCATAAGTACCCCACAGTCCACAGAAACAATATCTCCATCTTTAAATTCTTGCTTAGATGGAATCCCATGAACTACTTGCTCATTGACGGAGACACATAATGTTGCTGGAAAACCTCTATATCCTTTAAAACCTGGAACGGCACCATGATCTCGAATCAATTGTTCTGCTTTGGCATCAATCTTTGTACCACTAGCACCTGGTTGCATTAACCCTCCCACTAAAGCAAGGGTCTTACAAACCAGCAAACAATTTTGTCTGATTAATTCTACTTCATCGTCTGTCTTATAAAAGATACCGTTTGACACTAGTTTTATTTAGGAGAGGTCAGCCTACTGACTTCTATTTATACAAAAAAATTACCAGTAGATTAAATGAACCTACTGGTAATGAGTTTTTCTTATAAATGCTAAACAGGCATTACCTGTGGATGTTCAAAATTATATTACATGCTAGCTCCAATCCCTTGCATTCTACTCTTACTTTGGAAGCCACCTGATTTCACTAAGCCATCGTACTTTCTCATTAATAGATGACTTTCTATTTGTTGCAGTGTATCTAATACCACTGCTACTAAGATTAATAAAGAAGTACCTCCAAAGAAGATGGCAAATGCTGGGTTGATTCCTGCCCATACTGCAAACGATGGTAAGATAGCAATCAAACCAATAAATAGAGACCCCCAAAAGGTAATTCTAGTAGTTACAGAATCGATGAAATCGGCAGTAGCTTTACCTGGCTTAATACCAGGAATGAACGCATTTTGTCTTTTCAAATATTCTGCATATTGCTTAGGATTAACCAATAAGGCCGTATAAACGTAGGTAAAAAGTACCACTAATACGAAAGTGATGATACTGGAGATCACAGAAAATGGATCTTGCAACTGTATCATTAAACTGTTGGCAGCTAAAGCAGAGTTAGAACCAGCAAACCACTGAGCGATTTGCGCTGGCAAGAACATCAATGCTTGTGCAAAGATGATCGGCATTACCCCTGCGGCATTCACTTTCAAAGGAATATAATCTCTTACTCCTGCGATTGGCATCGTGTTTGAGCCACGACCTACCATTCTCTTCGCAAATTGAATTGGAATTCTTCTCACTCCTTGTACAATCAACACGGTTACCATTACCACTAAAAACAAAACAATCAACTCAAGTACAAACTTGAATAAACCACCACTACCGAATTGCAATTGAAACTCAGATACTAAAGCTATTGGTAAAGAGGCAATAATCCCTATCATAATTAATAAAGAGATACCATTACCAATTCCTTTATCTGTAATTTTCTCCCCTAACCACATGGCGAATATTGTACCCGTGGAAAGGATAATTATATTGGCAACCCAGAATATGCCAGGTGGAATACTTGGATCCACCGCACCCTGACTGCTGATATAAGTTAAATAACCACCACCTTGAACTAAGGTAATCGCTACCGTTAATAATCTTGTAATTTGCGTAATTTTCTTACGTCCAGATTCTCCTTCTTTTTGCTGTAATCTTTGGAAATAAGGAACAGCAAATCCCAATAACTGAATAATGATCGATGCCGTGATATAAGGCATGATACCTAAGGCAAAAATCGCTGCATTACTAAATGCTCCCCCTGTAAAAATATTGATCAACCCTAATAAGTCATTTGGACTGTTATTAGTGGCTGTCTTCAAAACAGATGGAATAACACCTGGTAAAACTACATAGGAACCAAAGCGATAGACCATTAGAATCCCCAAAGTGAAAAGGATTCGCTGGCGCAGTTCTTTAATTTTCCAAATATTACTAAGTGTGTCTATTAACTTTTTCATTCCTGATAATTAAACGAGATTAACGGTGCCTCCTTTGCTTTCCACCGCTTCCTTGGCTGAGGCGGTAGCTGCATGTAATGTAACGTCCAATCGTTTGGAAAGTTCGCCTCCTCCAAGTAATTTGACTCTATCCGTTTTCTTCACAATTCCTTTTTCTACTAAAGCATCCAATGTAATGGAAGAAAGACCATGCTTCTCCGCAATAGATTGAATACGATCCAAATTCAAGCCAACATATACTACCCTGTTAGGATTATTAAATCCTCTCTTTGGTAATCTCATTTGTAAAGGCATCTGACCACCTTCATGTCCACGCTTCCGCTTGTAACCAGAACGAGATTTTGCTCCTTTATGTCCTCTGGTAGAAGTACCACCATGTCCCGAACCCTGCCCTCTTGCAATTCGCTTCCTTTTCTTGGTAGAACCCGCTGCTGGTTTTAAAGTATGTAATTCCATTGGAAATTCAATTTAAGATTAGTGATTAGACATTACTGATTACAATCAGTAATGAATCCTATCCGCTCAATTACTTAGAAAAATAAGCAATTATCCTTCTTCTACAGTGATGAGGTGTTGTACTTTTTTCACCATACCTAAAATCTGAGGAGTTACCTCTTTCTCAACCGTATGGTTCATTTTTCTTAGCCCCAATGCTCGTAAAGTAGCTTTTTGTCTTTTAGGACGATCAATGCCACTTTTTACTTGTGTGATTTTAATTTTTGCCATCTTAGTTGGAAATTCCAAATTCCAAATCCCAAATTCCAAAATGTCATTGGAATATATTTAGAATTTGGAATTTGAAGTTTGGAATATTTATCCTTCGAATAACTTAGACAATTTAATACCTCGCATTTTTGCAATATCCCTCGGTGATCGTAATTTAGATAATGCGTCAATGGTAGCTTTTACTACGTTGTGTGGATTGGAAGATCCCATGGATTTTGCCAATACATTTTGAACACCCGCACTCTCCAATACTGCACGCATCGCTCCACCTGCAATTACCCCTGTACCATCTGCCGCAGGCTTGATGAACACTCTACCTGCACCATACTTCCCTTTTTGCTCATGTGGAATAGTGCCATTGTGTATCGGTACCTTAATAAGGTTCTTCTTGGCATCATCTACTGCTTTAGCAATAGATTCAGAAACATCTCTAGCTTTACCCAATCCGTGTCCAATCGTACCATTACCATCTCCCACTACTACAATTGCAGCGAAACTAAAGGTACGCCCTCCTTTGGTAACTTTCGCTACCCGATTTAGGTTTACTAACTTCTCCTTCAACTCTGTTTCCGACGCTTTTACCCTATCATTAGATTTTTTCGCTTTCGATTTCGCTTTCGCCATTATTTTTGGTATTAGACTAATTGCCTAGTTAAGGCTCAAGTCTATTAAATAATTACATTAGAATTTTAGTCCGCCTTCTCTGGCTCCTTCCGCTAAAGCTTTCACTCGACCGTGATAGATAAAGCCTCCCCTATCAAATACAACATTTTCTATACCTGCTCCTTTAGCTCTATCCGCTAAGAATTTTCCTACCGCTTTTGCTTTTTCTGTTTTATTCGCACCCGCAACACCAGATTCTCTAGAAGAAGCTGCTGCTAATGTTATAGACTTGATGTCATCAATAAGCTGGCAGTAAATTTCTTTGTTACTTTTGAAAACAGCTAGACGAGGTCTTGCTGCACTTCCGTAAACTTTTTTACGAATACGCTGATGTACGCGCTTTCTTTTTTGTGCTTTAGTCAATTTCATTGTGAATGCTATTTTGGCGAGTTTGATTGCAGACCAAACTCTTAGCTTATTTATAGAAATTCAAACTCCAAGCACCAAATTCTAAACAGTCGTAACTGATTATTGGAATTTGGTGCTTGATAATTGGAACTTATTATTTAGCAGCAGTCTTACCTGCTTTTCTTCTAATTTCTTCGCCGACAAATCGAATACCTTTTCCTTTATAAGGTTCTGGTTTTCTAAAGGCTCTAATCTTAGCCGCAACTTGACCGATTAGTTGTTTATCTGATCCTGTTAATACGATTGTCGGTGGTTGTCCTTTTTCAGAAATGGTCTCCACCTTAATATCATCTGGAGCGTAGAAATAAATAGGGTGAGAATAACCTAAGGATAATTCTAATAGATTTCCCTTATTACTAGCTCTATACCCTACTCCAATCAATTCCAATTTGCGCTCATATCCATTAGAAACACCTTCTACCATATTGGCAATCAAAGATCGATACAGGCCATGTAATGACCGATGTCTTTTTTGATTGGTAGGTCTAGCAATGTTTAAAGTACCATCCTCCAATTTTATTTCTAAATCTGGATCAACCTGCTGTACCAATTCTCCTTTTGGTCCTTTTACAGTAACCAAATTTCCCTTAGAAATATCGATGTTTGTTCCTGAAGGCACGCTAATCGGTGCATTTCCTATTCTTGACATAGCTCAAACTTTATGAGGATTATCGATTCCCAGTTAGTAGGAATTAATAATGTATTTTTCAAATTATTGAACGAAGCATAGCAACTCTCCACCAACGTTCTCTCTTTGCGCTTGCTTTCCAGTCATTAATCCTTTTGACGTAGAAACAATACAAACTCCCAAACCATTAATGATTCTTGGAATTTGGTCTGACTTAGCATATTTTCTAAGACCAGGCTTACTGATTCTACCCAATTTTTCTATTACTGGTTTATTGGTAGTTGGATCGTACTTTAAAGCTATCTTAATGATTCCTTGTGGACCAACCTCATCCTCAAATTTATATTTAAGGATAAAACCTTGATCGTACAAGATTTCTGTAATGCTCTTCTTCAACTTAGAAGATGGAATATCTACTACTCTATGCCTTGCAATTTGAGCATTTCTAATACGAGTTAAATAATCTGCAATTGGATCTGTTACAGCCATTTTTATAATTATCTGCGGCAGTTACTTGCCAATAAATTTACAATAGAGTTTTACCAACTAGCCTTTCTAACACCTGGAATTTTTCCTTCGTTCGCCATTTTACGAAACGCTACACGAGAAATTCCAAACATACGCATGTAGCCCTTAGGGCGTCCGGACAGTTTACAGCGATTATGCAGTCTGATCGGATTGGAATTTCTTGGTAATTTATCCAATTCTTCCCATCTCCCTTCTTCTTTCAACTGCTTTCGCAAAGCTGCGTACTTCGCCACTAATCTCTCTCTTTTTCTTTCTCTAGCTATTAATGATTTCCTAGCCATTTATATATTGTTTACCACATTAGGTCACATAAGTTATTTTACATAAGTTACATTAGAATTTCAAATAAAAAATTGAAACTAATGTGTCTAATGTGACTCACTTCTGTGTTCTTTATGTGGTTTAAAAGATTTTAATTATTTCTAGCATTTTTGAATGGAAGACCGAATGCGCTAAGTAAGGCATAAGCTTCCTCGTCGGTTTTAGCGGTAGTCACGAAGGTAATATCCATACCCGTGATTTTATTGATCTTGTCTAAGTCTATCTCTGGAAATACGATTTGCTCCGTAATACCCATTGAGTAGTTACCACGACCGTCGAAGCTCTTGTCATTAAGTCCTCTGAAATCTCTTACTCGTGGAAGGGACACATTCACTAGACGATCCAAGAACTCCATCATTCGTTCTTTGCGAAGGGTTACGCGAACTCCGATAGTCATTCCTTCTCTCAACTTAAAGTTGGAGACAGAGATCCTAGCTCTCGTAGGTACTGCCTTTTGACCTGCAATGGTAGTCATTTCAGTCAAAGCATTATCTACCAATTTTTTGTCTTGAGTTGCTTCTCCTACCCCTTGGTTCAGACAAATCTTTTCCAATTTGGGAACCTGCATGATAGACTTATACTGAAACTGCTCCATTAATTTAGGAACAATCTGCTCTTTATATACCTGTTGTAATCTTGGCTTATAACTCATTATTTAATAATTTCTCCTGACTTTTTAGAATAACGAACTAATTTACCATCTACCAACTTCTTCCCTACTCTGGTTGGTTCTCCTGATGCAGGATCAATCAACATTAAATTGGAAAGATGAATAGACGAAGGTGTATCATTGATACCTCCTGGATTATCCTGTGTTGCCTTTGTGTGTTTCTTCACTATATTCAATTGGTCCACAACTGCTCTATTTTTACTAGGAAACACTTGAAGTACTTCTCCTTGTTCGCCTTTGTCTTTTCCAGCAATCACCACTACTCGGTCGCCTTTTTTGATATGCAACTTTGGAGCAAAACGTGACTGGTTTGATTTTTTCTTTGCAGACATACAAATTAATTTTGAATCGTTTAATGTTGAATTTTGAATACACTCATTCCAAATTCAATCATTGAAAATTCAACTTTCAATTAAAGAACTTCTGGGGCTAATGAGACAATTCGCATGTAATCTTTGTCCCTTAATTCTCTAGCTACTGGTCCAAAAATACGAGTGCCTCTTGGTTCATCTGCCGCAGTTAATAAAACCACCGCATTGTCATCAAAGCGTATATAAGAACCATCTTTTCTTCGAATCTCCTTTTTCGTACGCACGACCACTGCCCTAGAAACGGTCCCTTTCTTCAGGTTTCCACTAGGCGTTGCCTCTTTAACCGTTACAACGATTTTATCTCCAATAGAGGCGTACCTCCTTTTAGATCCTCCCAATACTCTAATGCACAATACTTCTTTTGCGCCGCTGTTATCAGCTACTTTTAATCTTGATTCTTGTTGTATCATTGTGCCTTATTTTTAGGGGTCAGGTTTCATCGATAAGAGGTCAAGCACTAATAACCTGACTTCTGTCCGCTGACTTCTGACACCTGAATTTATTACTTAGCTCTTTCTATCACCTCTACCACTCTCCAACGCTTACGCTTACTCAAGGGACGAGTCTCTGTGATTTTTACCGTATCTCCTACATTGCAATCATTCGTCTCATCATGTGCCATGAATTTCTTAGATCGCTTCATGGATTTGCCATAGATAGGATGTGCTAATCGTCGTGCAATAGTAACAGTGATTGTTTTATCCATTGACGTACTTGAAACCACACCTACTCTCGTCTTTCTTAATTTTCTTACAGACATTTTATTGGTCTTTGGTCTTTGGTCTTTAGCACTAAGGACTAAAGACTGAAGACTTCTTAAGCTTTTCTTCTTCTAGCTCTAATTTTTGATCGTTTTGCCACTTGGTCTTCCGTCATCGTACTTAGCTCTCGTCTTCTAGCTTCGGTTTTTAATCGAGCAATATCTCTTCTTACCTCTCGTAATACTAATGGATTTGGTAAACCCTTGATAGCATGGTCGAAACGGAGTTTTTGGTATTGATTCTGCGTCTCCTTTAACTCACTAATCACTTCTGCATCTGATAAATCCGCTAACTCCAAAAACTTTTTACTTGCCATTTTATATTTAGATGTCAGACCGCTTCGCAGTTCCCGTTTTAAACAGGATCAGACCGCTTCGCTGTCAGATTTATAAATTTATTTATACTTTCTGCTATTATCCTACGTAATCCGGTCGAATAGAAAACTTAGTTTGAACGGGCAATTTCTGTGCAGCTAGTCGAAGGGCTTCTTGAGCCACATCTAAAGGTACACCGTCCAATTCAAATAACATTCTACCTGGCTTAATGGGTACTACCCAATGATCCAAGGCTCCTTTACCTTTACCCATCCGTACCTCTAATGGTTTGGAAGTAATTGGCTTATCAGGAAATATACGAATCCAAACACGACCCTCCCGTTTCATATACCTTGTCATCGCAATACGCGCAGCCTCAATCTGACGGTTGGTGATTCTACCAGAAGTGATTGCCTTCAAACCAAAGGAGCCAAAAGAAATTCTGTTTCCTTTGTAAGACAAACCATTATATCGCATCTTATGCTGCTTGCGGTACTTAGTTCTTTTTGGTTGTAACATGATTGTCTGATTTGAAGGAGAATCTTAAGAAAAATAAATTGATATTTTTCCAACGATTCTTATTGAAAATCAACAATTTATAATTTTTGATTTTCCTGATTTCAAAAGAAGCGCAAAAGTACGCTTTTTAATGCAATTTTCTTAAATATTTCAAGGTCGGTTTTAGCTTAATCCCTGACCTTTTATTACCGACGACCTCCGCCACCACCTCTTCGATCTCCTCCTCTACCGCCACCACGTCGATCTCTTCCGCCACCTCTTCGGTCTCCTCCTCTACCGCCACCACGTCGATCTCCTTTTCCGCCTTTTTGGACAGGAGCTGCAAAAAGATCTGCTTTACCTAGAATCTCTCCTTTACAAATCCATACCTTGATACCAATCTTACCATAAACCGTCAAAGCTTCCACTAAGGCGTAATCAATATCTGCACGGAAGGTGTGTAAAGGTGTTCTTCCTTGCTTATATTCCTCAGATCTTGCCATCTCTGCACCATTCAAACGACCAGAAATTCTAACTTTAATTCCTTCTGCACCTGCTCTCATGGTAGACTGAATAGCCATCTTAATGGCTCTTCTATAGTTGATACGAGATTCAATCTGCTTCGCAATAGACTCTCCTACGATATACGCATCCATTTCTGGCTTACGAATTTCAACGATATTGATTTGCGTATCTTTCCCAGTCAATTTTTTCAACTCTTCCCGAATTCTATCTACTTCTTGCCCTCCTTTTCCAATAATAATCCCTGGTCTAGAAGTATGAATCGTAACCGTAATTCGTTTAAGCGTTCTTTCAATAAGGATTCTACTGATACCCCCCTTATTCACACGAGCTCTCAAATACTTTCTGATCTTCTCGTCTTCCACTACCTTGTCTCCAAAGTTTTTACCACCGAACCAGTTGGATTCCCAACCTTTGATGATTCCTAAACGATTACCTATTGGATTAGTCTTTTGACCCATAAAAGGTTTTTTTTGTTGTCAGTAGTCATTGGTTATTGGTCATTGGTTCGCTACACAATGACAAATGACTAGTGACTGATGACCAATATAAATTTAATCTTCGTTTTCTATTACTTCTTTCGCTTCTACCTCTTCTGTTTCCGCTCCTTCTTCCTCTCTATCCAACAGCACTCTGTTTTCTACCACTAAGGTCACATGATTAGAACGCTTTCTAATTCTGTGTGCCCTACCATGTGGAGCAGGTCGGAAACGCTTTAGCATAGTACCTTCATCTACAAAGGCTGTTTTTACGAATAAATCATAATCATCTGCACTCTCTAAACCATCTAGTTTATTTTCCCAATTGGAAATAGCAGACAATAATAATTTCTCTATCCAAACGCCTCCTTCTCTCTTTGTATATGCCAAAATATTCAAGGCAGTTTCAACATCCTTCCCTCTTATGGTGTCGACCACCATTCTCATTTTTCGGGCTGACATTGGGCAATTCTTTAATTTCGCAACTGCTTCCATGATGTTATTTTTTTAGGCGTTGTGGCATTGTGGCGTTTTGGCGTTTTGGCTCCTAATCTAGATGCCATAATGCCATAATACCATAACGCCATAATACCAATCTCGAATTTATTTCTTCTTACCTCCGTGTCCTCTAAAATTACGGGTAGGGGAAAATTCACCTAACTTATGTCCTACCATATTCTCCGTAACGAAAACAGGGATAAAGGTTTTGCCATTATGAACCGCAATCGTTTCTCCTACCATATCAGGAATGATCATAGAAGACCTAGACCAAGTTTTGATAACGGATTTCTTTTTTGAACTCTTTGCTTTTTCCACTTTCTCTAATAATTTGTGGAAAACATAAGGACCTTTTTTTAATGATCTTGGCATTGCTAATTATTTGGTCATTGGTTATTTGTCATTGATATACTACCATGACAAATGGCCAGTGACTTCCTTATTTTCTTCTTGAGATAATCAATTTAGTAGATGGCTTCTTTTTGTTTCTGGTTTTCTGACCTTTTGCCATAATACCCGTTCTAGATCTTGGGTGTCCACCAGACGCTCTTCCTTCCCCACCACCCATTGGGTGATCTACTGGGTTCATCGCTACCCCTCTTACTCTTGGTCTTCTGCCTAACCATCTTTTTCTACCCGCCTTACCCAACACTTGTAAACCGTGGTCAGGATTAGAAGTGGTACCAAGAGTAGCTTTGCAGGTAGCTAAGATTCTTCTTACCTCGCCTGAAGGTAATTTCACAATTGCATATTTACCCTCTCTACTCATTAAGGTAGCATAGGTACCTGCACTTCTAGCTAAAGCAGCTCCTTTCCCTGGTCGCATTTCTATTGCATGAATAGAAGAACCCAATGGAATGTCGGCTAAAAACAAGGTATTACCGTTCGTTGGCGTTGCACCTTTACCCGACATTAAAGTGTCTCCTACTTTTACACCATTTGGAGCGATGATATATCGTTTCTCTCCATCACTATATTCTAACAAGGCGATATAAGCCGTTCTGTTTGGATCGTACTCAATGGTCTTTACCTGTGCTTGAACCGCATCTTTGTCTCTTTTGAAATCGATAATTCTATACTTACGCTTATGACCACCCCCTCTATTCCGCATAGTCATCTTACCAGAGTGGTTACGACCGCCCGACTTCTTTAATCCAACTGTTAAGCTCTTTTCCGGCTTATCAGTAGTCACCTCTCCAAAGGTATTTCCTACTCTGAATCTTGTGCCTGGAGTAACTGGACTATACTTTTTTACTGGCATTTTTCTTTATTTTGATTGATTGATTATTAATTACTGATTATTGAATAATCAATAATCAATAATTCATCAACTAACAATTACACTTCGCCGTACAAGTCGATCTCTTCGCCGTATGCTAATTTTACAATCGCTTTTTTATAACTAGCCTTTGATCCTCTTTGCATTCCACTTCTTGTATTTCGGACTTTTTTCTTAGAAGGAACGATAATGGTATTCACTGAATCCACTTTCACTTCATACAAATCCTCTACCGCCTTTCTTATTTCAGGTTTCTTCGCCTTCTTATTCACCAAGAACGTGTATTGATTCGCTTCTTCCATCATCGCACTCGACTTCTCCGTGATAATTGGCTTTACTAATATGGTCTTTGACATTGCTTTTTATATTTAGCCTAGTCCAATAAGGCACTAGTCTTGAAATTCACAAACCAAGTTTCTAATTATGATAAGGAAGCAACGATCTTCTCTACTGCTCCTTCTGATATCAACAAGGTACCTGCATTCATCACCTGATAAGTGTTTAGGTCAGAAGCAGAGATCACCTTAGTCTTTGGGATATTTCTTCCAGATAAGTAAAGGATATTGTCCGCATCTCCTGTCACTAAAACGGCCTTCCCATTGCATTCCAAATTTTTCAAAATGGTCACAAACTCAGAAGTTTTAGGCGCTTCAAAAGTGAAGTCTTCTATTACCTTGATTTGACCTTTACTAGCCAAATCAGACAAAGCTGACATTCGAGCCAAACGCTTTACTTTTTTATTTAGCTTGATACCGTAACTTCTAGGTCGAGGTCCGAATACTCTACCACCCCCTCTGAATACAGGAGACTTAATACTACCTGCTCTGGCAGTACCTGTTCCTTTTTGTCGCTTTAGCTTCCTAGTAGAACCTGTAATTTCCCCTTTCTCTTTTGCCTTATGCGTACCTTGACGTTGGTTCGCTAGGTATTGCTTTACTGCCAAATAAACAGCATGTTCATTTGGTTCTACTCCAAAAATGGCATCAGGCAAATCTATAGAGCGACCTGTTGATGAACCATTAATACCTATTATATCTAATTTCATAATTGAAATTTATTTTAAACAATCCATCAATTAGATGGAGCGATTGTTTACTTCTTTTCTAAGATTACATAAGAACCTTTATGCCCAGGAATAGCTCCTTTGACTAGAACTAAGTTTTGTTCTGGTAAAATCTTTACGATTTGTAGATTCTTTATCTTTACTCTGTCGCCACCCGTTCGACCTGCCATCCGCATACCTTTGAATACTTTCGCAGGATAGGAAGCTGCACCAATAGATCCCGGCGCACGTTGTCTATTGTGCTGACCGTGAGTCGCATCATTCACCCCTTTAAAGTTGTAGCGTTTAACTACCCCTTGAAAACCTTTTCCTTTGGAAGTACCTACTGCATGAACAACATCTCCTTCTGCAAATACTTCATCTACTGTCACTACATCTCCAATTCCTTTATCTATTTCAAAATCTCTAAATTCTACTACTTTTCGTTTTGGAGCGGTATTAGCTTTGTCAAAATGCCCTATTAGTGCATTCGATGAATTTTTCGCTTTCTTTTCTCCAAATCCCAGCTGTAAGGAATAATAGCCGTCGGTGTCCTCTGTTTTCTTCTGTGTTACCACACAAGGACCCGCTTCTACAACGGTACAGGCGACATTGCGACCGTCTTCTGCAAAGACGCTTGTCATTCCGATTTTCTTACCGATGATTCCGTTCACTTTATATTAGTTTTAAGTTATTTCAATGAATTTGGTCGATTGTATTATTACTGATTATCCAAAAACCAGTCTTCAATCCAACCAATTGAAACGCAATCAAAATTTGCACGATGTAATTAAAAGAATCATGAATATGATTCTCCAAGATTTAGCATTGACCAGATGGCTACGAGCCATTTTAATTACCTTCCAACTATTAGTGATAATTAATCAACTAATAATCAGTCAACTAGGATAATTTTACCTGAATATCAACACCACTTGGCAGTTCCAGCTTAGACAGTGCGTCAACTGTCTTTTGAGTGGGCGTGAAAATTTCAATTAAGCGTTTGTGGGTCCGCAACTGAAACTGCTCTCGAGATTTTTTGTTGACGTGTGGAGAACGCAACACTGTAAAAATCTTTCTTTCAGTAGGCAGCGGAATCGGACCAGTCACAACAGCTCCACTGTTACGAACGGTCTTCACAATCTTCTCCGTAGACTTATCTACTAAGTTGTGGTCGTAAGAGCGAAGTCTAATTCTAATCTTTTGATTCATAACCGTATATGAAGGTTGAATAAATTGTTACATTGTTCTATTGTCTCATTGTTCTATTGCTTAGTTTGTTACAGTGGAACAATGAAGCAATAGAGCAATGAAACAGTAGATCAATTATTTAAGCTGATACTAAGCCTTTTGCCTTAGCAATCACTTCTTCTGCAATATTCTTTGGTGCAGGTGCGTAGTGAGAAAACTCCATTGAGGAAGATGCTCTACCTGATGTAATCGTACGTAAGTGTGTTACGTATCCAAACATTTCTGATAAAGGCACATCTGCTTTTACTACTACTGCATTTCCTTTGGTGTCCTGTCCTTTCAATAATCCTCTTCTTCTATTCAAGTCACCAATAACACCCCCTGTATATTCGTCTGGAGTAGTTACCTCCAACTTCATGATAGGCTCTAGTAATACTGGTTTTGTCTTCTGTGCTGCTGCTTTGAAGCCTTCCTTAGCACAAAGTTCAAAGGCGATCGGCTTAGAATCCACTGTGTGCATCGCACCATCATATACTCTCACCTTCATACTATCCATTCCGTATCCTGCCAATATACCGTTATCCATCATTGCTTTGAAACCATCTTTGATCGGCTTGACATAGTTCTTGTCAATCTTACCACCAACGATGCTCCAATCAAATTGTAATTTCTCTTTACCAGAAGTAAATTCATCACTTTCTAAAAACTCTTGATCTGCTGGACCTAATTCAAAGGACATATCTGCGAATAAACCAGAACCACCAGACTGCTTTTTCAAACGCTCTCTGTGGTCTACCATCTGCGTTAACGCCTCTTTGTAATTTACTTGAGGTGCGCCCTCATTTACTTCTACTTTGAATTCCCGCTTCAAACGATCTACAATGATCTCCAGGTGTAACTCACCCATACCACTGATAACTGTTTGATTCGTTTCTTCGTCGTATCTAACTTTAAAAGTAGGATCTTCCTCTGCTAATTTTGCCAATGCCATACCTAGTTTCTCCACATCCTTCTGCGTCTTAGGCTCAACCGCTAATCCGATTACAGGATCCGGGAAAGTCATACTCTCTAGGATGATTGGTTTATCAACTGCACATAAAGTATCTCCTGTTCTAATATCTTTGAAACCAACACCAGCTGCAATATCTCCTGCCTCTACATTATCGACTGGATTCTGCTTATTAGAGTGCATTTGATAGATCCTGGAAATACGCTCTTTCTTACCAGAACGAGTATTCATTACATAAGAACCTGCGTCCAAGTTACCAGAATAAACACGGAAGAAGGCTAATCGACCAACAAATGGATCTGTAGCGATTTTGAAAGCTAAAGCTGCGAATGGTTCGCTAGCATCTGGCTTTCTTGTAATCGTCTCTTCTGTTTTAGGGTGCGTTCCTTCTACTGCTTCAATATCTAATGGAGAAGGCATAAATGCACATACTGCATCTAGCACTGCTTGTACTCCTTTATTTTTGAATGCCGTACCACACATCATCGGAATGATGCTCATATCAATAACGGCAGCTCTAATTGCTTTTCTAATATCGTCTGCAGAAATCGTATCTGGATCATCGAAATATTTTTCCATGATACTCTCATCATACTCTGCCACTGCTTCTAATAATTTCTCTCTATATTCTGCAACCGTATCTACTAAATCAGCAGGCGTTTCGATCACTTCAAAAGTCATCCCTCTATCCTCCTCATTCCAGATGATCGCTTGATTCGTAATCAAATCAACAACTCCTCTAAAAGTTTCTTCTGCTCCAATAGGTACTTGTAATGGTACTGGATTTCCACCTAACATGTCTTTTACCTGACGACAAACATCAAAGAAGTCTGCGCCTTGACGATCCATTTTATTAACAAATCCAATACGTGGAACGCTATATCTTTCCATTTGACGCCAAACAGTCTCAGACTGTGGCTCTACCCCACTTACTGCACAGAATAAAGAAACAACACCATCTAATACTCTTAGTGAACGCTCTACCTCTACGGTAAAATCAACGTGTCCAGGAGTATCAATAATATTAATAGGATATTCTTGGTCTTTCCATTTCCAGCTAGTTTTTGTAGCTGCTGAAGTAATGGTAATTCCTCTTTCCTGCTCTTGTTCCATCCAATCCATCGTAGCAGCACCGTCGTGTACTTCTCCGATCTTATGACTAATACCTGTATAATATAATATACGTTCAGTAGTAGTCGTTTTGCCAGCATCAATGTGAGCTGCAATTCCAATGTTTCGAGTGAATTTTAAATCTTTTGCCATACCAAAATCCTAAAAGGTAATTTAATGGTTATAAAATGTTGCTGATTTAAAAATGGATTTCGTAATGTTTAAAAAAGCCTTATAGTTGTTGGTCTTTTGTTTTTAGCATACACACAATGCGTACCAAAGACAAAAGGCTATCTGCTAAAGCACAAGTGTTTATACTCGGAAATGAGCAAAAGCTCTATTGGATTCAGCCATTTTATGCGTATCCTCTTTTCTTTTAACTGCTGCTCCCTCGCCTTTATGTGCTGCCAGAATTTCTGCTGCTAATTTTTCTGCCATTCCTTTTCCACTACGCTTTCTTGCAAAACCAATCATCCATTTAATACCAATAGACAATTTCCTTTTGGGTCTTACTTCAATAGGAATTTGGAAAGTAGCACCACCAATACGTTTACTTCTCACCTCAACCTGCGGCATTACATTATTCAAAGCCTTTTTGAACATGGCATACTCGTCGCCGTTAGACCGTTTCTTCACAATATCCATTGCATCATAAAAAATCTTGAATGCACCTGACTTTTTCCCTTCCCACATCATATTATTCACGAACTGCGTGATTAATGGATCACCATATCTTGGGTCTGGAGGAGTAATTCTTAATTTTGGCTTTCTTTTACGCATTTCTTTTATAATTAATTTTGAATTTTGAATGATTGAATTTTGAATGAAACGTGATTCAAAATTCAAAATTGATTATTCAAAATTCTAAACAAATCAATTTACTTAGGTCGTTTTGTACCGTATTTCGATCTACTCTGTAATCTATCCGTAACACCAGCGGTATCTAAAGCACCTCTTACTATAGTGTATCGAACACCAGGTAAGTCCTTTACACGACCTCCTCTTATCAGTACTATGGAGTGTTCTTGAAGATTGTGACCTTCCCCAGGAATGTAGCAGATGACTTCCTGACCATTCGTCAAACGAACTTTGGCCACCTTACGAAGCGCAGAATTCGGCTTCTTTGGTGTGGTAGTATAAACCCTTGTGCACACGCCACGTTTCTGTGGGCAAGAATCCAATGCACGAGATTTACTCTTCGTGACAATTTTCTTGCGACCTTTGCGCACTAATTGATTGATTGTAGGCATCTTCGTTACTGGTTATAATTTTGAATGTTGAATGATTGAATTTTGAATCGATAATACATTCAACATTCAAAATTTAATTCATTCAAAATTGAATAAGAGGAAGACTTTTTTGAAAAATATTTTCAAAAAAACTTCTTTTTACATAAGAAAAAGAAGCGGTATCTATTCGTAAATTTAATTTTATCTAGTTGACTCCTTTGAGTCAGTTGCCTTTAAAGAAAGGCAGAAACCTAATAAACACTAGGTTTTTTTAACTGAAAAAAGGGTTTCAAAAAACCCCATTTTTCAAAGCGACTGCAAAGGTAGCACTATTTTACAGTTATTCAAAATTTTATACCCGTTTTTTACACCTGTAATAAAGTGTTCTTTGAGTGGACAAGAATCGCCTAATAGTTTGTATGTTGCAGTCCAAAAAACAATACTTATGAGTAGATTATACTATGAAAAGAAAAGAGAGGTTAGCCCTCCTGCCCCAACTACAAGAAGTACTCGGTCTATAAGTAGAAATGCTCCCCCTGCGGAAGAAGTTGTAGTAGAAAGAAGGGAGACTAGTTCTGGGGGTTATTTAGAAAAAATCGCTAAGCTGATTCCCAGTGAGATCATTGCTGCTTATTTGGCTATGATAGGTTTTGTGCCTTTGATTCAAATTGTAGGAAATCGGCAAGTGGTATATTGGGTCATCTTTGGTTTGTGTCAAATATTAACCCCGCTTTATTTAAACAGACAAGCAGAAAAGGGACAACCAAAGATCAATCATCTTATTCTTTCCTCTATTGCGTTTGCCGTTTGGGCTTATGTTACTACTGGTAGTTCTCTAGTTCCCAACTTTTATGATGCCGCATTGGGCTCTATTATGCTGATAGGGTTCAGTTTGGTTAGTGCAATGGTCCCGTTGAATCGGTAATAAAAAATCTATTGCCCCACTGCTTCATTGACAGATTAATCTGATTAATAAAATGGAAAATAGTGCTAAAGTAGCGGTAGTGCAGGCTTCGCCTATCTTATTTGAAGTCCATCCTACGATTGATAAGTTAGAAAAATTGGCAAATGAAGCTGCACAAAATGGAGCTACCCTAGTTTTATTCCCTGAAACATTTATATCTGTTTATCCCAGAGGCTTAAGTTTTGGCACGGTGGTCGGTAGTCGCTCTAAAGATGGTCGGGAGACTTGGCTGCAGTATTGGAATAGTGCTATTCATTTACCAAGTGATGCTTCTCTACGCTTACGGCAAATAGCAAAAGACCATCATATTTATCTTGTAGTTGGAATAACAGAGCAAAGCACTGTTGGAGGTACTTTATACTGCACCTTATTATATGTCGATCCATCTGGACAAATCATAGGTAAACATCGCAAAGTAAAACCTACCGCTGCTGAGCGGATTATTTGGGGCGAGGGGAATGGTAAAGATATAGAAGTCTATGACACCCCTTTGGGTAAAATAGGAGGGCTCATCTGTTGGGAAAATTACATGCCTTTAGCTCGCCTAGCATTATATCAGCAAGGAGTGGAATTATACCTTGCACCAACTGCAGATAGTAGAGATGGATGGGTGGCTAGTATGCAACATATCGCATTAGAAGGTCGCTGTTATGTACTTAGTAGCAATCAATTTGTAAAAAAAGATCAGTATCCTAAAGAGTTGATAGGTAGAGCAGATTTAGAAAATCAACCAGATATCATGTGTAGAGGTGGTAGCCTAATTGTTGATCCTTTGGGAAAAATCATAGCTGGTCCTTTGTACAACACCGAAGGTATTTTGTATGCAGAAATTGATAAAGCAACCATCATCAAATCAAAATTAGACTTTGATGTAGTGGGACATTATGGAGTGAAGAGTGAAGAGTGAAGAGTGAAGAGTTTTGAATATAACACTTACCTACTGACTATCTACTAGAGTAACATCACCTTTAAATACTTCTACCTTACCGTTGACAAAGGCAATTTCTACAAAATAAGCTAGTACTTGAGTTGTGAGCATTTGTCCATTAAAAGTGCCATCCCACCCATAACTTGGGTCGTTCGGTTGAAAATGTTGGGCTTCATAGATTAAGTCCCCCCATCGGTTCACTACGTGAAAAGAACGAACCTCGGCTACTTGCCCTTTTTGTGCATACACAAAAAATAGATCATTATTGCCATCTCCATTAGGGGAAAAAGCAGAAGGCACATAAATTTGATAGTCGTTTTTAACGGTTACGAAAATTGTGGCCGTTTCCAAACAGCCTAGTTGATCTAATACCTGTAATTCAAAAGAAGTGTTTGTTAATGGTTTTGCCTCTGTAATCAAACAAGTTGGACACTCCACTAACTCTTCGGGTGTCCATAATACTTTTTCAAATTCATGCTCTGGTAAATCCGTATGTGCATCAAGGGTCAATGTTTCCCCTAATGTTATAATTGCTTTATCTTCTACTTGTAAGTTAATTTCATTGGGTTGATGGATGAGTTGATTCGTTTCCCAAGTGCAATTATTTTTATCCTTCACTACGATTGTATAGTTGTTAGGATCGAGATGATCGAAGTAAGGATCTGAAGTGAAAGACAAACCACCGTCAATAGAGTATTGGTAAGGTGCTTCACCTCCTCTGACTTCTTCTAACTGTATCATTCCTTTTTCTCCGTAACAAAGGGGTTGTTGAGTTATTAAAGCTGCACTTTCTGGCTTTGCCACCGTTAAGCGAGCCTCACTGTTAATCTGCTTAGAACAGTTATTATTACTGACTTGATGTAATTGGTAGATCCCTTCTTGATTAGCTACTAACTGCATATTGGGAAGCGTACTTGATAGGGTATGCGGGGTGTTATTAATAGTATATTCTATGTTCCAAGGTCCTTCCCCTCCTAGTTCCAAATCGAAAAAAACGGGTTCATTCAATTCACAAACTACTTGATCTCCTGTCAAAGCAGCATGAGGAGCTTTCAACACTTCTATTGATCTAGTATTGGTTATGGCATTATTACAAGCATCCGTGACGGTCACCGTAAAGGTGTTGGAGGTATCTGCCCATATTTGCAGTTCCGCAGTTGTATCGCCTGTACTCCAGTGGTACTGTAATTGGCCGATACCTCCGTCAATGTTTGGTGTGATTGTAAAGTCTTGCGCCCCACAAATGGATGTTGTCTGACTTGCTGCTGTAAATGGGATGTAATCGGTCATTGGTAGGTTTATACTTAAATCAGCACAAGAGCAAGCAGACTCCAATTCCATGATGAGGTGTTCTTGTCCCTCTATTAAATCATCTTTGTGTATTTGAATAGGTAATTCTATGAATAATTCGCCAGCAGGAATGATAACAGAATCTGGAATCGGTATATAATCTTCCCCTGCCGTGGCGGTGCTTAAATCCGATATGTTATAATGAACTACTATCTCTTCATCAATGGTTTCCGCATTGGTTCGGTGAAATAAAAAAGAACTTTCTGTACATCCTTCTATTGAACCAATGGACGGTATTTGACTAGTCACATAAGCGGCACCTCCTGCATTAAAGCTATTGGCTTTTAGAAATACGGCTGAATCAAAAAGTGCATCCGATGCGTCTGCAATAGTTAATTTGATATGATAGGTTTCACAAGCAACCACATTCGCTACTGCTGTTAATACAGTTGTAAATCCGTCAAATTCAATGAACTCTGTAGCAATGCCCGGTTCATCGGGAAAATTATTACAGGGTACAAACTGTACCTGTCCAGATGGAACATTATTAACAAAGTATTCTGAGTTAGTTAAATGATTAATATTATTGATGGCTACAAAATCTGATGTACCAGGAACGAAGGCAATATTTGCTGCCCCTTTTTCAAAAGGACCATTGATTCCTGGTCCACTTAAAAAGAACCCAAAAACATCATTAAATTTTGAACCGACATAATCACAATATTCCTCAGAGGCAAAAGCATATTGAAATTGGATACGATCAGTGGTGGGTGTAAAATCAAATTCTAAGACAACCACATCTTCTAGGGTAACATTTCTGCTATCCAGCAGTGTTTCTAAGTCATTGTCTATAGGATAAAATTCTTCAAAGTCGGTACTAATGCGCGTGGAGACATTAGGACCTGAAGCATTGTTAATATTTCCGGTTGAAAGGATAACGCCTTTTTCTATATTAATTGATTGTCCACCATTTTGAAAAACCCCTATTGCATCAGGAGACCCACTATATCTAATATTTTCTACTTCAAAACAATCTCCTCCGATGAATATGTCCTTGATGAGTTGAGCTGGTGAATAGTTTGCATCTGTTTGAATAGATCCATCTTCTTGACTTATCAGAGATGAAACCATCAATAATACTACTACCAACGAACCCGTTTTTTTGTATAGGGTGGGTAATGGTTGATAGATAAATTGCATCAAAGAACCGTTCAAAAGAGAAGCTCTCTTTTGACTCCAAAGGATAGTCATCAACGCAAATAAAATACCTGTCAGCCATGCACCCAACCTATACAACATTTGTTTTATTAGCCAAAACATGTTGTTCATAAGTGCAAGCCTGTATGTTGTCTATACTCAATTCAAGGGGAAAGAAGATAGCCTAAAACGTAAGGGAAATGTCATTCGAACACGTAAAAACTATCGAGGTATCGGTATTTAATGGGAAGGGGAGATATTGAAAAAACTGAACGAAATAAGGGAAGCGCATTAAAAGGGATGGGGAGAAAATGGGGTTATCACATTTAATACTTTCGCATATTATTAAAGACAATAAATGTTCCAAAAAACACAATTTAAAAAGAAACTTAAGGGACATTGAAAAAATAAATATTCCAATTGACTTTTTGTTAGTTTTCAAAAATGAACGTATGTCAAGAAGTTTATTTTTGAAAGCTAACGAAAAATCTCAAAAAATTGGAACATTTATTTTTGTCCCACTACTAAAAATAGAGAATAGAAAATTAATTCTCTTTTGTTTTATTCATACCAGGTTGTTCGATTTCATAATCTTCTCTCGTCTTTTGCGCTGCCACCATTTTTTTCACATCCTCCAATAGCTGCTTTGCATCAAAAATAATCCCATCTTTAACCGTGTATTTTACGCCCCCAACTCTTACAACCTCATTGTCCTCCGTCAATTTAATCGCCCCTGTTCCGTAGAGGGTCTTCATATTTTGAAGTGGGTTTTCTTCTAAGATGACAAAGTCTGCTAATTTACCTACTTCCACCGTACCTATCTGATCGTCCATGCCCAATGCCTCTGCACCATTTAAGGTCGCTGAGCGAATCACTTCCAATGGATGGAAGCCAGCTTCTCTCAATAATTCTAACTCTCGGATATAGGCAAAACCGTATAATTGATAAATGAATCCGGAGTCTGAACCAGCCGTTACCCGTCCTCCTCTATTTTTATATTCATTAATAAAAGTCATCCAAAGTTGGTAGTTCTTTTTCCAAGCTACCTCTTCTTCGGTACCCCAATAATGCCAATAAGAACCATGAGAGATTTTGCTCGGCATATAAAAACGCCATAAAGAAGGCATGGTATATTCTTCATGCCATTCTAAGCGTCGGGTACGCTGCAAATCTCTACTGGCTTCGTAAATATTAAAGGTAGGATCAATTGTAAAATCAAGGTCTAATAATTCTTGCATGACCTTGTTCCAATGATCTGAATAGGGTTCAGCAGCTTGCGTCCATAGGCGACCCGCTTCTTTAAAACGATGTTGTTCGTTTTGGTAATTATAATCTAAAGGATAATGCTGAACGGTTTTATCTTCAAAAAGTGCTTCTGGCAAACCATACCAATGCTCCATCGTAGTAAGACCTGCCCTAGCAGAATGTAGCACATTCCACCTCCCCACATCCATTTGTGCATGGTGGCAAGCGGATCTTAAGCCTAACTTTTTATTTTCGTCTAAGGCGGCTGCCATAATCTCTGGTGGAGCACCAAAAAACTTAATCCCATTTGCCCCTTTTTGGGCATTGCTTCGAACCCATGCCCTAGCCATTTCTGGAGTACTAATGGGTTCTTCACTACCTTGACCAAAAACGGTATAGGCACTTATGCGAGGAGCGGTAATTTCATTCGTTTCACTCCGCTTGCGATGAGATAATACCCAATCCAATCCATTGCCACAGGCTGGATCACGCACCGTAGTAATACCATGCCCCATCCACAATTTAAATACATACTCTGCATCCGCCCCTTGCGCTTTCCCCCCAATATGCCCGTGCATATCAACAAATCCTGGGAGCAAGTACATGCCTTCACAATCCAGTTCTTTACCACCATCTTTCAGTTGAGGTCTTTTGGTATCATCAATCTCAACTCCTGGATAGCCGACTACTGCAATTTTGACAATTTTATTATCCTCCACGACTATATCCATAGGTCCCCTTGGAGGCGCACCGTTCCCATTAATCAGGGTGATTCCTCTTATGATTAATTGATTATAAGGACCTTCTCCCCGAAAGCGATCAGGAGCTTCTCGAACTTGAGCAGATAAGATAGAAGTACTAAAGAAAAGGAATAAAAAAAGGTAAGTGTACAACTTTTTCATGGTGTTTGTTCTATTGAAATAACACCTAAAGCTAATAAGAAATTTCAAATTCCAAGCACTAAATCCTTTTTGTTTAATTGTTTATGAGTTTATTTGTTTAAACTTTAAAGGACATTGAAAAAATAAATGTTCCAATTGACTTTTTGTTAGTTTTCAAAAATGAACGTATGTCAAGGAGTTTATTTTTGAAAGCTAACGAAAAGTCTCAAAAAATTGGAACATTTATTTTTGTCCCACTACCAAGTGTAATAGGGATAAACAAATAAACATTGTAAACAAATAAACAAGCGAC
>CALJIQ010000291.1 GCA_937973995.1 uncultured Saprospiraceae bacterium | reverse complement strand
TAGCAGGTAACTCAACTCAGCAGCAAGCAGCAGAACCAAAAAGTCCTAAGGCAACGCCTAAAAATACAGCTCGCAAAGTTCTAACAAGAGTAATTCGTAAACCTATCATAACGAAGCCTGCGGAGGAAGAGATAGAGGAGGAAGATATAAACGACTTTTATGTAGATGATTTAGAGGATACAGCAGGAATAGATTTGGATGGATATTCAGAAGAAGATGTGGATAGTTAGAAACGTATATGAAATAAGATAGCTGGCATTTTGTTGAAATGCCAGCTATCTTGTCCAACAAAGGCGCTATTCCGATTGAAAAGATCGGTCTTCTTCTCTCCAATTCCTATCTATCTCTTCGTCCTCTGCTAGCCAGATTTGGCGGTGCTTGTACTTTTGCTTAGGAGTGTTTTTTTTGCGTTTAGGGCGAAAGTCTGTTTCTTCAGATAATTTGCGAAATTTCTTTTTGGATTTTTCCTTGCGTAACATGATGAATGGTTAATTAATTGAGGGACTAGTTTTAATAATTCGACTCCAATCTACCCCTCAATTCTGAAGAAATTCTAAATTTTTTAATGGTTTTATCATTTTTTTGGAAATTCTTATAAGGCCTCAATGAAATAAGGGCTTTGGAGAATAGGGATCGGACACTTACGATATGTTAAAGCTTTTCTGCCAATAGATAAAGCATCTATATTTATTTAAAGTGAAGTGTCCGACACCTTTTTGCGGTAGAGTCTTATAAACAGAGTTAAGGCTTTTAGTCAGCACTAATAAGATTTCTTACTCAGGTCAAATTATTTTTTGAAAAGCCAAGAATATTCAGATTTTCTTCAGAAAGGGAGGCGTAATTTGTAGGGTAATTGAATAGATTATAAATATCAAGCCGCTACGAGCGGTACAATCAAACTAATTTCCCTTCTTGTCGGATGATGCGCCATACCATCCGACATTTTTTTTGGGTAATTTTGAAGGAAGAGTTTGAATCTTCCTATTGACAAAAAATGAAAATATTAATCATAGAAGACGAATTAGATTTGCAACATCTAATTTTACGCTATTTTAAAAAAGAAGGGTATGTATGTGAGGTGGCAGAGAATTTCAAGGATGGGTATAAAAAAATCAATAACCACGAATATGATTGTGCTATTGTTGATCTAAACCTACCCGGTGGGGATGGCTTGCAATTGGTCAACTATCTTAGAAAAGATAATTCTCAGACTGCCATTATTATTGTTTCCGCTAGAGATACGATAGATGATCGGATCAAGGGCTTAGATATTGGGGCAGATGATTACCTAACGAAACCATTTAATCTTTCTGAACTCAATGCGAGAATTAAAGCGGTCATGAGAAGGAAGACGAATCAATTTAATCATGTATTAGAATTTGGTCCATTATCTATAGACGTAGAGGAACGAAAAGTAGTTGCCCATGAAACAGAGTTGCAATTGACTAAGAAAGAATACGATATTTTATTATTCTTAGCTCGCAACAAAAACAGGGTGGTGACTAAAGATAGTATTGCAGAACATCTTTGGGGAGATTATATGGACGAGGCGGTATCTTATGATTTTATATATGCCCATGTAAAAAATTTACGGAAGAAATTAGCAGAAAATAGATGTAGTGATTTATTGAAGACCGTGTATGGTATCGGTTATAAATTTCAATCAATTTGAGGCAACCCCCACAATGAAACCTTATATATTTCCCATTCTGCTTTCTTTTTTAGTAGGCATTTTGATTGCTTGGTCTTTATTCCCATCAGAGGAATACGGGAAAGTAGCATTGGCCATTCTCCTACCGACGCTTATTTTAATTATTGGCTTTCGCTGGATTACCTTCCGAAGAATTCAAAATTTTAGAACCCAATTGTATCAGATTTTTCAAACCTTAGAAGAATTTGATGTAGATGAACCCACTAAGGTTGCCTTCGAGAAATCTCCCTTTCCTATTTTTAATGAACTGAGTGATTATTTAATAGAATTGATCAATAGAATCAGAACCGATTACCAGACCAATAAACAATTTACTCAAAATGCTTCACACGAATTACAAACGCCATTAGCCATTATTAAAGGGCATATAGAAATTTTATTACAATCCCCCAATATAGGAGAAAAGGAGATGCAATCACTAGGGGTGGTACTGCAAAATACCAATCGCTTATCTAAGTTGAATAGTGCTTTGATCCTACTTTCCAAAATTGAACATCAACGATTTATAGATGCGAGTCTAGTGAATTTTGAAGAAGTAATTGAAGAAATATTGACCAACTTTCAAGACTTGATTCAAATTCAAAATCTAAAGATCAATCGAGCGTACCAAGCCCTGTTTCAAGTAACCATGAGTGAAACGCTAGCAGAGATTCTTATTGCTAATTTACTACAAAATGCCATTCGCTATAATCAGGAAGGAGACGAAGGGTACATAGACATCCGTATGGAGGAAAACGAATTGACCATTAGCAATCCGGGTGCACCGCTTCCCATAGCACCCAAGCAGTTATTTAAGCGTTTTAAACGATCTTCCTCTTCTGAAGAAGGGCTTGGTTTAGGACTATCTATTGTGAAGCGGATTTGTGAACAGTCCGGATTAAAAGTTACTTATACGTATAAAGCGCCTATGCATTATTTAAAGTTGACTCCTTTAAAAAATATAGTGTAGAACTATTCACTTCATGATTTCCAAATGCAAAATCCTTCTACCTTGTAGATTGACAGGATTATCACCACTTATAAAAAATAAAAGCGGCTTATCCTATTACAGAATAAGCCGCTTTTGAATAAATTATTTTAATTGACTAGTTTTTAGACCACTTGTAAGCCAATTAGCTCTTTTTTTCTAGTTCTTCAATCTTCGCTGCTTGCTTTTGCAATTGCTCATTTTGCTGAATCACATAAAGCGTCAACTCTTCCACTTTTTGCAATAAGCCCATGCTGAAGGTAGTCAAATCTAACCCTTCTTTTTTCATTTCTTTACCAGAAGGAATACCTGGTAAGTGCTTATTTTTTGTGATAAATTGATTGACATCATCCAACTGTGGTAAAGCATAATTCGCATCAAAAACAAAGTCAGCAGGCTTTAAAGCTTTACCATTCATTTTGATTGTTCCTTTATCTCCACTTAATTGAATCGTTGCTTTACCTCTCTTATTTTTGAGGACTACATCTCCATCTGTTCCTGCACCCCCCAAGCTAATATTGCCATCGCCACCATCCACATGAACAGTAGATTTACCTCGTGCATTCAATAAGGTAATATCTCCTTCTGCTGTATGACCACCTAAAGTAATATTACCACCACCACCATCTATGTGAACGGTGCATTTGCCAACAGGATTTAGAAGAGATACATCTCCTTGAGAGGTTTCACCACCTAAAGTAATGTTGCCTTGACCTCCATCAATATGTACGGTACATTTCCCTACTGTATTTAAGAGTGAAACATCTCCTTCTGATTTTTGACCTCCTAAAGTAATATTGCCGTTACCGCCATCAATATGGACCGTACATTTTCCTTTAGGATTCAGTAAGGATACATCTCCTTCAGCACCACCGCCTCCTAAAGTGATATTGCCATCGCCACCATCAATATGCACGGTTTGTTTTCCTTGTTCATGCTTCATGGTGATGTCTCCTGAAGCACCACCGCCACCCATTGTAATGTTACCACGCATGCCATCCAAGTGCATGGTTTGTTTGCCACCATGATTGATCAAAGTGACATCCCCTGCATGACCTTTGCCGCCTAATTTGACATTGGCTTTTGTACCATCTAATGTGCCAGTAGTTTTACCTTCGGCATTAATAAGTGTAACTTTCTTCATTTTTCCAGACATAACTAATAAGTTTATTTTGATTAAGTAAATAGGAATAATTTAAAATTTCAAGCACCAAGTATTAAGCACTAACTTTCAAATTCCAAGCACCAAATGCCAATAGGAAAATTTAGCAAGGTGTCTGTTTTGGAATTTGATATAAGTTGTTGACAGCTTAAATTATTTAGGTGTTTGAAGAGGTAGTAAGAATTGTGTTTGTGGGGTGTATGTTGTTCTTTGTCTTTGGAGGACTAATTTGAGACGCTTGATTGAAGGCCCAAATTTACCAAATTTAATTAAACTATGTTTTATTTACTAAATACCCGTCTTTTGTTTTATTTATGGGACTATCGAACCAAAGCCACATCCCCTGAATAGACAATTCTTTCTCCATCTATAAAATCAATTTCAGCCATCCAAATATAAATGCCACTGCCTACATTACGTCCATTACTCTCTCCATCCCATCCAAACTGCATATCATTCGGTAAGAAATTTTGTTCATCATATATCTGCTCTCCCCATCGTGTGAAAATTTTAAAAGAGCTAATAGCGTTCGCTTCAGGACCCGCATAAATCACTAATTTATCATTAATGCCATCTTGATTGGGACTAAAAACATTGGGCACATAAACATCTCTAATTTTTAATACCTGAATAGTCAAAGAGTCGCTAGCGACACAGTCATCAATGGAACTGACCGTCAAATAATAAGTGGTTCTATTAGCTGGATTTACAATAGGCTCTAAACAATCTTGGCACGAAAGACTAGTATCAGCTCGCCATACTGCCCTTGCTACATCCGTAGCTACTA
>CALJIQ010000290.1 GCA_937973995.1 uncultured Saprospiraceae bacterium | reverse complement strand
CAGGTGTTTAAAAATTTGGCTTTTCAAAGCCAAATTTTTAAACACCTGCCTCCTAAAAACGCTATTGCGAGTCGGCGATAGCCGACGAGCTTATAATTTTACACGATTCAAAGTACTCTTCATTTTTTAACAAAAGGAAGCAAAGCTACTTGATGTCGTTCAATGACTTGGATATAATAGATGCCTGGTGGAAAGTTGGAAGTAGAGATGGTATTGGATTGAGTACGCAAATCCAGTTGTCCTTGACTTATTTCTTGTCCTTGAATCGTCAGGATGCGGTACGAGCTTTGTCCCCAATGTGATGAGTTAGCTGTATTAGCTGTAATAGTAAGTTCATCCGCTACAGGATTAGGAAATACCGCTAAGGAGTTTTCTACGAGCGTATTTCTATTGGATACCGTATTCGTTAATTTATACACCTTAGAGTTTCTACCTCCTAAGATCAGTTCCATCTCAAATTTATTATTTACGTTAGAAATTGGAGTAGTAGCATTATCATCCAATAAATCCAACGCTTTCCAATTTCCTAGCGGTACTTCTGCTTGTGCTAAATCAAACTCTAATGAACGGATAACGCTCGTACTCGTATTATGTACTACCAATACAATTTCTCCTTCATACTGCCTTATATAAGCAAATACCCGAGCATTATTAGTACGTACAGGCTCATAGGTTCCCAATTGCAATGCTTTCTCCTGATTCCTTAAATGAATCAAGTTCTTGTAGGTATTTAGTAAAGAACCTGCCTCATTTTCCTCTTTCTCTACATTGTACTTTGAAAAAGCTCCATGCACTGCTCGCCACGGGTTGCCTGTTGTAAATCCGGCATTTAACGTAGCATCCCATTGCATCGGACGACGAATATTTTCGTCAGGTTTGGCTCCGCTCATTCCTATTTCTTCCCCATAATAGAGGTATGGAATACCCGGTAAAGTAAGATATAAAGCAGCAGCTAATTTAACTTTGGACTCATCATTGCCAAAGGAATTCATGATCCGATTTTGATCGTGGTTAGCTAGAAAAGTACCATATTGGAGGTGGGGATAAATATTATACATTTTTTGAACTTGGTCATATAAATTATCTACCTTTCCTTCATTAACCGAATACATGATATTGCCTGCTAAATCAAAATCAAAGCAATAATCTATTCGATCATTTTTGACATAATTAATGACGGTCTCCGTATTGGTCCACGCCTCCCCTACTGAAAAAGCATCCGGCTTTGTTGCCTTAATATGAGCCGTAAAATCTTCCCAAAAAGTATAAGTACCTTGGGTATCTTCTAGCCTTCCATCGTCCTCTACTATGAATTTTACCGCATCTAATCGGAAGCCATCTACGCCAACCTCCTCCAACCAAAAATCCGCCGCTTTAAAAATTTCTTCTTTCACTTTGGGTTCTCTATAATTCAAATCAGGCATGCCATCCCAAAATAATCCGTAATAGTATTGTCCATTTCTTCTATGCCATACTTGCTGTCCCCAAGGTCCAGAAAAACCTGGATCTGTGTTGGACCAGATATAGAAATCTCTATACTTGGACCCAGGCCCCTGCAAGGCATTTTGAAACCACTCACTTTGACTAGAGTTATGATTGAGTACAAAATCAATAATCACTCGAATGCCTCTTTTATGTGCTTCTTCCAAAAATTCTTTAAAGTCATCCATTCCACCGTATAACTCTTTTACGGAGGTATAGTCAATTACATCATAGCCATGATAGCTACCCGCTTCATGGATCGGCATTAACCAAATACCCGTAATGCCTAAATCATCTGACGTTGTTGGGTCTCCGTCATTTAGGTAATCCAGTTTTTGAGTCAATCCTTTGAAATCACCGATACCATCTCCATCACTATCATTAAAACTTCGTACAAAGATTTCATAAAAAACAGTTTCGTTCCACCAAGGAATGTTTTCCGTATTTCTTTCCAATACTTCTATATAATCTTCCAGTACTACCGTATTGGTTTTATCCCCTTTACTGACTCGTAATCGCACACTGTATTTACCGGGGTTATTATATCGAACTACTGGATTTTTATCGGTGGATACATTTGGCGTACCTCCTTCAAATACCCACTCCCATGCTTCTACCTGACCAGAGGAACGATCTGAGAAATTAATGATTCCCTGCTCGTAAAATTCGCGCAAACTAGCATTAAAATCGGCTACTAAATCCGCATTGGGAGGTGTCTCATTATTGTACCAATGGTACAAGGTTTCGGAAGAATTGCCAACTGTATGCATTCGGTCATTGCCAACGCCCGGGAATTCCTCCCGCCCATCCCATTGCCCATTATAGCGGAACTTAAAGGCTATATTATCGCCCGTTTGGAACCCACTAATTGTTTTTTCATAAATGCCGTCCCGATCATCGTCTTCGAATCTACCTGATCCATTCCAACCGTTGAAAGAACCAGCTATCTCTACCCACTCGGAATCTTGATTAAAGTTTCCTAACTCTATTTGATAGCTTAAATCTACTTGGAAGGTAATACTTACTTGTGCCTCGTTTTTACTTAAAAATAAGATAAAAAGGCTTGAAAAAATCAGTACTTTTAGTTTTTTATTTGTCATTATTTTTCTTTCTTCGTTACGTAGTAATGAGGGAATAGGTGTCGGGCTTGTAAGTAGTTAAGTAGTCTGACAAAAATAAGTTAACAACTTTGCTTTTCAGTTGATTGATTATTAATTACTGATTATTAGCTAATTAGGCGTGTTCAGTAGCGTCTGGAAAATAATTAATAATCAATAATTAATAATGTCACACTA
>CALJIQ010000289.1 GCA_937973995.1 uncultured Saprospiraceae bacterium | reverse complement strand
GCGGGTGGACGGGTTGGCATACAGAACATGTACCACGGAAAGACAGACAATACCATATCTCTTTGTGATAGGACCTACAACTCGTTCACCCGCAACTCGCCCCCACCCGAACAACCTGCCTTTTTGACTCGTACAAGTTTGTATATTGGCACTCATTTCAGGCATATCTTGAGAAAATCCACCTTTTGTCACCTATTTAGGCAATGGCACAGTAGTTGACCCGTCCTAGTGAATAAGATGTTTCGTATCTTGCTGTCAGATTGGCATTAGGAGAAATACACACGATTGTAGTACTACTTTTCAAATACTTTGATTAGCAATTTTGATAGGCTTCGTTGGCTAACTGCAACTCGGCAAAATAGATTGCAAAACGCTAGAAGAGTAGTAATTAAAAATAAATATCACTTGTATATATATGTTCAAAAAGAAATTATCACTTACAGGAATAGATAAAGAAGGCGACTTTCTACCTTTCATTTCTATAGAAGATGAAGCAGAAGGTAGAAAGGAAGAATACCCTGCCAATTTGCCTGTTCTTGCCCTAAAAAACACGGTTCTTTTTCCAGGTATTGTCATTCCCATTACCGTCGGAAGGGATAAGTCTATCAAAGCCATACAGAAAGCATATGAAGATGGTAAAAGGATTGCTGTTTTATCGCAGCGAGAAGCTAAGACAGAAGACCCTAGCGTACTAGATTTATACGCGATTGGTACCGTAGCGAAAATATTGAAATTACTCAAAATGCCAGATGGTACCACCACTGCCATTTTGCAAGGAAGACAACGATTTTCGCTAGTAGAGATGATTAAGGAAGATCCATATCTCCTAGGACAGATTAGTCCAGTAGAGGAAGAAACGCCTAAGAATCAGTTGGAATTCGATGCCATTATTGCCTCTATTAAAGATATTGCTCAACAAATAATAGAGCTATCGCCACAATTACCTTCTGAGGCAGTGGTCATGTTGAAAAACATCAACAATGGCGCTTTTCTACTTAACTTCATTACGTCTAACCTCAATATTGATGTTCATTTAAAGCAACAAATTCTTGAAATCAACGACCCAGCAGATAAGGCAGAAGTATTACTTGAGCAAATGGATAATGAGTTGCAGTTGTTGGAATTAAAAGATAAGATTGAAAGCAAGGTTAGAACAGATTTAGAAAAGCAACAAAAAGAATACTTTCTCAATCAACAACTCAAGACTATTCAAGAGGAGTTAGGAGAAAATCCACAACAACAGGAGTTTAAAGTATTACAGGAACGAGCAGTCAAAAAGAAATGGGGCAAAGAAGTCAAAGCAGCCTTTGAGAAAGAATTTAAAAAACTCAAGCGAATCAATCCGCAGGTAGCTGAGTTTTCTGTTACCATGAATTACTTAGACCTCTTGCTAGATCTTCCTTGGAATGAATATACAGAGGATAACTTTGATTTAAAGAAGGTAAAGAAAGTATTGGATAAAGATCACTTTGGGCTAGAGAAAGTCAAAGAGCGTATCTTAGAACACCTAGCAGTTTTAAAACTAAAGGGTGATATGAAAGCACCTATCATTTGCTTAGTGGGACCTCCTGGTGTAGGTAAAACCTCTTTAGGAAAATCGATTGCCACTGCTTTACAAAGAAAATTTATCCGAATGTCATTAGGGGGCCTTCATGACGAATCGGAAATTCGAGGACATAGAAAAACATATATAGGGGCCATGCCCGGTCGGATTGTCCAATCTTTGAAAAAAGTACAATCTTCCAATCCTGTATTTATTTTAGATGAGATTGATAAGGTAGGGAAAAACTTTCGAGGAGACCCCTCTTCTGCCCTATTAGAAGTGCTTGACCCTGAGCAAAATAGCACCTTCCACGATAATTATTTGGACTTGGAATATGATCTTTCTAAGGTCTTGTTTATAGCAACTGCCAATTCTCTAAATACCATTCAGCCAGCACTCTTGGACAGAATGGAAATCATTCAAATCAGTGGGTACTCCACAGAAGAAAAAGTGGAGATTACTAAAAAGCATTTGATTCCAGAGCAAAGAGTGGAACATGGCTTGAAGGCGAAGCATATTAAATTGAATAACAAGGTAATCACCAAAATTATTCAAGATTACACGAGAGAGTCTGGGGTTCGTTCCCTCAATCGACAAATCGCTTCCGTTATGCGGAATACCGCTAAGAAAGTAGCAATGGAAGAAACCTATGATACGAGTATTCAGCCAGAAGATTTAAAAGACATATTAGGTCCTACCAAATATAGCAGAGACGCTTATCAAAAAATCAATGTACCCGGCGTTGTCATTGGTTTAGCATGGACTTCCGTTGGTGGAGACATCTTATTCATCGAAGCTAGTTTAAGTAAAGGAAAAGGCAAGATTCAATTAACGGGTAATTTGGGAGATGTGATGAAGGAATCAGCAACTACCGCTTTGAGTTTTATTAAAGCCAATTCTGAATCTTTAGGCATCAAGTCGGGTCTATTTGAAGACAAAGATATTCATATCCACGTCCCAGAAGGAGCCGTTCCTAAGGATGGACCTTCTGCTGGTATCACTATGCTGACTGCTTTAACTTCTGCTTTTACAGGCAAACCTGTTCGCTCCCATTTAGCGATGACGGGAGAGATTACCTTACGTGGAAAAGTATTACCAGTAGGTGGCATCAAAGAAAAAATATTAGCCGCCAAAAGAGCGGGCGTAAAAGATATTATACTTTGCAAAGTAAATGAAAAACATGTGGAGGAAATCAATCATGCTTATATCAAGGGATTGAAATTTCACTACGTGGAAAGTATGAACGAGGTGTTGGATATTGCTTTGAAATAGAAAGGTTGATTGATTATTGATTATTGATTATTGATTATTAGCGTGATACAACATCAAGTGAATAATTAATAATCAATAATCAATCAACCTAATTTATACTTGCTTCTCCGCCACCAGTTCCGACTCGTAATAATAAGTCGCATCTTTAATCAACTCATCCAACAAGCTCTCTTCCGCTGCAAGTCTGCTCTCATTCCAACCTAAAAATTGTTGTAAGTCCTTCATCGCTGCTTTCCGAATAATGGGAATACTTTCAATATCAAAATACAGCCGTCCCGTTCGTCGAACGAAGAAATCTGCTGCACTATTGACCATTTCGTGATGAACAGTAAACCAAACTTCCGCTCTTGCCAAAGCCACCATGGCATTTTTATTTTTAAAGGATTTTGCTTTTTCTAAAATACCATCTGCTTGTTTTCCATAGACGGTTGCCAAATACCAAGCATAGTATTTATCTAAGCCCATTTGCTGAATAGGAGCTTCTAGTTCTTTAATGTACTGCTCGACTGCTTTGGCATTTTTAAGGGGATCAGGTGTTAAAGGAATATTTTTGGTTTTACAATCTGGTGCAGCTAGATCAGATTTTTCAATCACCAAATCTACTACCCGTTGTGCCATTTTTCGATAGCCTGTTAGTTTACCGCCTGCGATAGCAATGAACCCCGTATCTGATTCAAAAATTTCGTCCTTTCGAGATAATTCTGAGGGCGATTTTCCATCTTCATGAATCAGGGGACGTAAACCTGCCCAGTTAGAAATGAGATCGTCAAAGGATAATTGAACAGAGGGGAAAGTAGCGTTGACTGCATTTAAAATATATTCTGCATCTGCCTTAGTTACCACTATCCTATTTAAGTCTGCTTTGTAAGTAGTATCTGTTGTACCAATATAAGTCGTCTTTCCTCTAGGGATTGCAAAAATCATTCGTCCATCAGGAATATCAAAATAGACCGTATGTCCCAATGGAAACTTATAATAAGGCACCACCAAATGAACGCCTTTGGTGAGGTGTAGTCTTTTTCCTTTGAGCGACTTGTCTTTCTTTCTTAAAATATCCACCCACGGTCCTCCTGCACCTACTACTTTTTTTGCCCGAATTTCAAATGGTTTATTGGTCAATTCATTCTTGCACTTCACCCCTACTACTTCTCCATCCTCATACAAAAAATCTACTGCCTTACAATAATTAGCAACCGTAGCTCCGTGCCGTACTGCTGTTTTTGCTAATTCAATCGTGAGCCGTGCATCATCCGTCCGATACTCTGCATAGAAAACGCCACCTTCTAATTTATCTTCACTTAATAAGGGTTCTAATTCTAATGCTTCCTTTTTGTTGAGCATCTTTCTTCGATCATCTCCTTTTACATTCGCTAGTACATCGTAAACAGTAAGCCCTAGGTAGGCCATCCAATAGCCATAGCTACCCCCTTTTACAATGGGCATCAACATTTTTTCAGGCAGTACAATATGCGGAGCTAGGCGATGCACAATCGCTCGCTCAGTCCCTGTCTCTCTAACCAAGCCTACATCTAGTTGTGCTAAATATCTCAAGCCACCGTGGATGAGTTTAGTAGATTTGCTACTGGTACCAGAGGCAAAATCCTCTTTCTCCACCAGTGCCGTTTTTAAGCCTCTTGAAGCTGCATCTAAAGCAATGCCCGTTCCTGTGGCACCACCACCGATGACTAATAGATCGAAAGTTTCTGATTGTAATTTTTTTAATAATTGCTTTCTATCCAAAGCGGACATTGGATTATCGTTCATGATTGTTATTTTCAGAATAGTGAGTTAGGCATTTATCTTTTTATTCTCGATGGATTGGTCTCTGTTCTTTGCTCTTGTACCTTATATCTACAACTGTACCAATAGCCACTCTCGCTTACTTGTAAAATTCTTTTACCCAAATCCTCCCGTTAACGCATCATACCTACCAATGTTCAAAGATAGAAGGTAATTATCATCATTTAAGCGTCCGAGATTTTTCTAAAGATAAATGAAATAAATTGAGTGTAAAACAATCTGGGGGCATCAAATTTATTCATCAGCTCACTTTGGAGTGAGCAGATGAAATGAGAACGTCTCATCTGATGACTCCAAAGTCATCTACGCCCATCATCAAACCAAGACTTCTCTTTATCTGTCCAAGCATGATGCTCCCTTCTATGGAAGCGATAATAAAAAATGCTTCTTGTGTAACGTTAATATCTTTTTGAAAATCACCTGACGCCACTCCTGCTTGAAGAATTTTTTCTAATAACGCTTTCCATTCATTCTGTTAAAACTTTTTATTAACTTTGGAATAATTCAATGCCCATGAAAATATTGGGAATTAGGGAGTAGGAAATAAATAAGATACCCAAATTTTAGGAAGTTATTTTTTCTTTAGACAAGGCGAAAAACATGAACGAAGTGGTGCGCAGCAAGAAAGATTCAGTGAATCTTTCTAACGTAGTGAACCGCTTGCGGACGGGGGCTTTGCTTTTGCTCTAGCTCTTTGTGCCTCTGGGCACAAGCCCGCTCGGAGTATTTTCAACGCAGTATAAAGGAAAAAGAACAGATATTAAACGTAAACATGAAATTAAGATGCACCACCAATAGTATTCGGATACGCATTAGAAAGTCAGAACTACAACAGTTAGCAACCGAACAACGGATAGAAGAAAAGATTCAATTTGGAAAAGGGGTCTCCCTAACTTTTGCATTAACTATAAGTGGTTTAGCTAAAGAAGTAACCGCCCACTTTGTAAATAATAAATTAGTCGTCAAACTCCCCAAAACTGTAGCTGCCAACTGGATCAATTCCAATGAAGTAGGGATCGAAGTGAACAACACGCTTGACAATAGTGAAAGCCTACACATTCTAATAGAAAAAGATTTTCCTTGCTTAGACCGAGCGGAAGAAAATAAATCAGATACATTTTGGGAGTTGGCTCCTGATTCGCCTGATGCTTGTTAATGAGGAGTCAGGGGTCAGATGCGACCTACCTGACCCCTGACTCCTGACTCCTGACTCCTGACTCCTGACTCCTGACTCCTGACTCCTGACTCCTGACTCCTAAAATAACAAATGTATAAAGAAATTTTTCTAGAGGCTATCTTATATGTTCTTGACAGTCTCTATATTTCTTGGTTAGATTTTAGATCTATCCGAACCAAAATCGCCATAGCCATAAAGAAAAAAGACCCCACCTTATCCGTTTCCACCATATCATTAATAAGTAGGATAGAATCAATAATAACTATGGAAAGGGTAGCCATCAGAATGAGGTGTCTTTTCGATTGGTCTTTGGTTTGATGATATAGTTTCTCTCCCAATAATAAGGTAGCACAACACAGCGCTATAAAAATCAGTAGCCCAATAATCCCTTGCTCAATAGCCGTCATTAAAAAATAACTATGCACCCCTGATTGTTCTGGATTGTCACTAACATACGTAGTAAAACTCGTTACCGTATAAGGTTTATAAAAACTATAAAAATTACCAGGACCAAATCCAAAATAGGGATGCTCCTTTACCATGAAAAATCCTGCTACCCAACGATAGACTCGTTCCATGGTAGAAATATCTTCTCCTTTGCCCGTTGCTTCTAGTAGGTTATCAAATTTCTTGTGTGTAATAGTTTTATTATAATCTGGTGCAAAATCTAAATATTTATTATTGGTAGTTACATGTGCAATCCCTAGTACGCCGATAATTAAAGCCCCACAAATCGCTACCTTCATCAACCGTAATCGAATAATAAAATAAACGACTGCGGCTATTACCAAACTCGCATAAGCAGCCCTTGTATAGGTAAAATAGGTAGCTACTAAAAACAATACAATACAAGCTACCAACAACCACCAAGTAAAGCTATACCGCTTGTGCCAAGTTGGAGCATACCATAAGTACGGAAAAAATAAAACCAATAAAGAAGCGTAGGAAACATGATTTCGATAGAAAGGTTTGAGGACAAAATTAACCTCCTCAAAAGAAAACCCTACTACTGCATGTCGAACTAAAATAATAAGGACCGTAAATAATAGTGAACTGAATACACACCAAAAAAAGGTACGTATATTTTTTTCTATTTTCAGTAAGTAACCTGCCAGAAAATAAAAAGTAACCACATACCAAATTTTCGCTAATAAAAATTTAAAAGAAAAAATAAATTGTTCAGACTGTAAGGTCGTCACTGCAATCCACCCTATATGTAACAGCAATAGTACCGTTAAGGGATGCTTTAAAAAAGCGACATTCAATCGTCGTCCATGGTATAAGCCATACACTAAAAACACCCCTGTTAATAATAACATAAGCGGTTCTGAAGGCAAGTCCGTCGCAAAGCCCCCTGGCAATTCCACTTCTGTCGATAGGGGAAGCATGACTAATAATAAATAAAATACTTTTCGGAAATCAACGATAGTGATGTAGGCAAGTAAAAAAACGGCTGGCAAAGCAAATAAAACGATAGTATCTGTGAGTAATCCACCTATTATTCCTACTAACATAGAAAGCAATAACCCTAAGAAAAGAAGTTGGGTATTGGACCGGTTATTTATGTTTGATTGGAAAGTACTCATTTAGGTTAGATGACAAGGATAAAGGCTATAGAAGGTTTATTAAGATAACAGGCATTTCAAAAATCTATTGATACCCCACATCTTTTAATCACTTAAAATCCCAAAGGGATTGAATACAAATAGCCCTAGATGCAATCTAGGGATAAGAGATAAGGTGTATTTCCCAACCCAGAATGGGTTGAATTCACGATATTCAACTCTTTCAGAGTTGGGGAATTCCTCCAAACATGATGTCACCGTATTGCATACGGTGCTATTCATATTGAATCCCTTCGGGATTTGGAGATGTGGGGTATCAATAGATTTCAAAAATACCAGTTATCTCATCCGTATAATTTTCTTTACTTATTCCCCACGCCACAAAGCCTTCCAATCCACCCCCTTGTAAGCATCAAATAATAAAATACCAATCACACTAAAAAGAAAAGAAAGGAGGACCGCACTCAGCACAATAATCGATCGCTTAGGACGTGATTTCATCACAGGTACATCGCCAGTTTCGATTAGATTGATGCCCGTCATAGGCGTTTCATTAGCCGCAATCAACTGGTTCAAATTTATTTTTTGAAAACTCAAGCGGTTGGCTAATTCCTTTTGCTCTCGTTCAAATACATTGACGCTCGAAAGACCTTGATTGTATAAGACCTGTTTTTCTTTTAAGAGTTGTAATTCGTTCTTATAGCCTGCTACTACTGCTCTTAATAAAGTGATCGTATCTTTAGGAATGGAAGAAATTTGTTGAAAAGCTTTCAGTTTTGCATTCTCTCTATTCAACTTAGATTCCGATGTCAAGATTTGTTCTGCAAATACTTCTCCTTGGCTGGTGGCGTCGTAGATACCAAATCTATTTTTCACAGCCAATAAACTATCGCTAATTACTTGTAGGCGTTTTTCTTTTTCCGAAATATTTTTTTCCATTGATTTTTTGAGTGTCCCTAATTGTTCTCGAATCACTTTGGTGTAGATCGCATCTACTTTTTCCCTGGCAGCATTAACGATACCAGCCGATTGAACGGGATCAATATCCTCCATCGATAATTCTATGGCATCTCGTTTGGTCTTTATTACATTATAGTATTTGAAAAATTTCTTTTTGACTTTATAAGAAGCTCGTTGGTCTGTTGTATCAATATCGTAGTGGGTATATAAGTCAAATTTATCAATCAAGTAAGTCGCAACATCATTCGATTCTGCAATGGTTAGCAAGCGGTCATTATCATGGTCGTTTCCATAAAAATCGGTATCCGTCGTAGCCGTTCCAAAGATATGACCTGGCTTGACTTGGTCCATACTAGCCGCATAAAATATGGTCGTAGATTGATAGTAGTTGGGAAGTAATAAAGAAATCAAAGCAGTCAATAAGCCAATACCTATACAGGTGTAGAGGATGGGCTTTTTCCATTGTAGTAGGACTCGCAGTAGGTCTAGTAAGTTTTCTTTTTGTTCCATTGTTATTTGATCGGCGTTGTGGCGTTTTGGCATTTTGGCTTTATGGCACTAAAAGCCACGAAAGTACAACCCTACTATATAGATTGGCGTTGTGGCATTTTGGCTTTATGGCGTTGTGGTACTGGGTGTAACCGCCATTTGATGTAGCTCTTCGTGCCGTTAGGTACGATATGTCGGTAGTAATTGGAGAAGACGGGTTCTTTCCGTGCCTTTAGGTACGACATGTGGCCATTTTAAATTCACATGCCGAACCTAAAGGCACGGATAAAAACGGCATTCGTTCTTTTCTACCGACATGATGTACCTAAAGGCACATTTTCGTACATCAATCGGCGGTTACACCCTCAACACACGCGCCCTTAGAAAAACCGCCTTCTTTTATGCCAAAGAAAACAATGGCATAAAGCAGATTGCAGGATTGGTGGGTACTGCAGTTTTCAATGAACCCACCTTTTTTAAACACGCTTTTTTATCCCAAACCGCTTTCTTTGGTGTAGTTTATGATCGGCTATGCCAAGCAGATTGCATAATGACTAGTATTGCAATCTTTCTATCATTCAACTAGTCTTTCTAATCGTGCTAG
>CALJIQ010000288.1 GCA_937973995.1 uncultured Saprospiraceae bacterium | reverse complement strand
GACTTTCCATAACTTCAAGTAAGCACCCAAACAAAACAAAAATAATAGTGATGTCACCATATAACGGTTTCGAAGAATTAGAGGAAGTATTGGTAGAAGAGGAAATAGAGGATACCACAACGGGGAATTTATCCTATTTGGTTGTGTATAACGATGATGTGAACACCTTTGATTGGGTGATTAAGTGCTTTATGGAAGTGTTGCAACACTCTAGTCAACAAGCCGAGCAATTGGCAATGATTATTCATTTTAATGGAAAAGCAACCGTGAAAACGGCGCCTAAGTCAGAATTGCGCCCTAAAAAAGAAGCCTTAACGGATAAAGGATTATCCGCCGTAATTGAAGACATTTAAGAAAGGATATTAAGATAACCTACCGACTACCTTCTCAAAAAAAGAATAAAACAATTCCCGTCGATAATAAGGTTAAGAAAATTCCCATTAGGAAAATATCAAATGCTTGTCTTACCCACGTCATTTTCTTACCTAGCCTTTTTCCAACATAGTACAAGTCTTGCGCTAAATGTGCCTTCACTAATTCCGTTTCCGATGCCGATTCTTTTAAATACTTGAAGAATTCATCTGGTTCCATCTTGTAAAAATTACCAAAAAAGAAAGGGCTAAATTTCATATCTGGATTTAAGTCTTCTATGAAATTTTCAAAATTGGAAGGTCTTAAGACCAGTACAGAGATATAAATAGTTACAAAACAGGTAAGTGCAAGAATCGTCAACGGAATATAGAGATATTCTTGTAAAATCATATCCAGACTAGCTGCAATAGTAGGTATTAGAAAGGTCAGCATAATGGCATTCAAACTCAATAATACATTCGCCTTACCATCTGCAATAGCAGTCAAGTCAATATTGTTCCGCTGGACGGTACGCATAATATTGACCGTCTGCTTCGTTAATGTTTTTCCTAGTTGTTCACTTTTCATTCGATGTCATCCTAGTTAATTAGGAAGGGCAAAAGTACCATAAGAAGAGAAAGCAAAGAAGGAAGGACTCGAATTATTTTTTATTTAGGAGTCAGGAGTCAGGAGTCAGGAGTCAGGAGTCAGGAGTCAGGAGTCAGGAGTCAGGAGTCAGCGGACATTGATCTTTAAGAAGGAATCATCATATAACTTACCGCAAAGGCAATAGCAGTTAACGTAAGCCCTACGGCAAAGACATTATAGCAAGTTCTTAGTCTGGCAAACTTAGTACCCAACGCCTTTCCCAAGTAGTATAAATCAGAAGTGATGGAATCATCCAATTTTGAATCATCTTGAATGACGGTTTGTACCCCTTCTTTGTAACTCTGGAAAGGCATCTTATAAAAATTGCCGTAAAAGAAAAGATTGGTTGGACCACTGTTAATCTCATCCAACTCGGTAAGTCCCTTAGTTTTGATAGGACGGGTAGCTAATGTTGCATAAATGATGGAGATCACAGAAGTAGTCAATAAAACAATGGCCGGTAAGATTAAGTGATTATTCGTATCTACTTTACTACCCACTAAGGAAATAGTAATGGTGATGATTAAAGCGTTGACACTCAGCATAATATTTGCTTTGTTATCAGCAATACTTGTGAGGTCAATATGGTTTCGGAGAGCAGTCTTGAACATCATTTGGGCACTTCGGTTTCCGTTGATGCCTTTACTTTTACTACTTCCTTTTTTTTTTGGAGCTGTTAATTCTTGTAGTGCCGTTTTTACTTTTTTGCGGTTTGTTTTTTTCTTTTTGTCAAATAGTAGTTTAGCGTAGTCTGTAAAATAGTAATGACTATCAATGAATTTTATATTGGTTTGATACCAACTTTCAGTAGAGTATTCTTCTTTCAAAAAAGTAGATAATTCATACCTAAGATTAGCAATGGTTTGCATGTATTGCTTTTGCCCTAAATTATTAAGGTCTGCATCTTTTATAATTTCTTCGCTTAGATTGGTGGGAGGGGTAACCAGCTTGGTGGCTCCGATCAGGGCTTTTACGGTCTCAATTTTATGGGTAGGATATTGATGCTTTAGTAAGAATTCTTCGGCAATATCTTGACTTACTTCCTCATGTCCTTTATACACTTTGACATACCCAGAATCATGGAAAATAGCCGCTATTTCTAATATTTCTTTTTCTTCTTCGCTTAGCTCATAATGAGCAGCGAGTAATAGGGAAGTTTCTCTTACAGAGTCTGTATGTTGGACACTGTGATAGCGCAAGTCAGGAGATAACTGCGCTGCGAATAGCTCTTTTACATAATCTGATGAAAGTTGGATGAAATTGGTTCCCATATATCGTTTCTCCGAGTTTGACGTTTTTTAAGTATTGCTGGTCATTCTAAATTTTCAATACCTGTCCTCTAGACCAAATTTAGTTTTTTATTTGGTTAATTGATGGGATTTTTCTCATTTTTTGCTCCCTCTATACAATTCATAGCAATTGAATTGGCACTCTAATGCGCCATTGTATAATATTTTCTTTTTACTTGGTTTTAATCCTAGCTTTTTCATGGCTTTTATATTAGAGGAAATCATCCATGCGTCATAGCCCTCAAATTGATGTTTGAGGATATGTCCCATGTCCTTATAAAACGCAAAAATATCCGCTTCTTCCAATCTTTCATCATACGGAGGATTAGTGATGAGGATGCCATCGTTTACAGAAGAAGAGACTTGATCAAATGCTTGTCGGTCAAGCGATATATGGTTCTCCAAACCAGCAGCGATACTATTTTTGGTAGCTGCTTTGATGGCTTGAAAATCTTTATCGTACCCCTGAATAGCCTGTTTGTTTTGAACGATTTGATCTTTCGCTTCCTGCCGAATTTGTTTCCATAATTCCGCATCAAAGTCTTTCCACTTCATAAATCCAAATTGTTCTCTATTCCGTTGGGGAGGAATATTGTTCGCCAACATAGCGGCTTCGATTACGATAGTCCCCGAACCACACATGGGGTCTATAAGTGGTTTATCTATTTTCCAACCCGATAATATCACCATACCTGCTGCTAATACCTCATTGATGGGTGCCTCTACCGACTCGACTCGATACCCTCGTTTGTGCAAAGATTCTCCAGAAGCATCCCAGGATAAGGTGCAAACATTATCCCGTCCAATGTGCAGATTCAGTCGAAAATCAGGATTTCTTCGATCAATACTAGGACGTTGCCGTTCATAAATCTCCCGAAAAGAATCCACCATTGCGTCCTTTGCTTTCAAGGCTACATAATGGGAATGCGTTAAATACTTAGAATTGGTAACGGCATCTACCATAAAAGTCTGCTCCAACCCAAATTTGGAGACCCAATCTATCTCTTTGATCTTTTTATATAAATGATTCTCGTGCTTGGTCTTGAACTGATGGAAGGGTTTCAGTATACGTAACGCCGTGCGTAATTCATAGCAAGAGCGATAGAGCAATTTTTGATCGCCTTCGTACGTGACGGCTCTTTTTAGAATCTCAATATTCGTTCCTCCTAAATCTTCTATTTCCTTGGCTAATACTTGTTCTAGACCGTGGAAGGTTTTGGCTGTTAGTTGCAATAGTGATTGTTTTTTGATTTTTTTAACTTAAAAATGTTTAAAATAGTAAAATTTATTTGAAAATTTTTGTCACGTTAAATCAAAAGACGATACTAAAGAATAGTGCTAGCAATTATTGAAGGAAATTCAAGCAATTTATTACTTTTATTGCTCCAAATAAAAGTAAAAATGCATTAGATGAACAAATATTTAGAAGGGATTAAAAAATCGGATAACAAAGTTCTACAAGAAATCTATCAAAAGAACTTCCTACCTATCAAAAACTTTGTAGTTAATAATAGTGGGGGGGAAGATGATGCTAAAGATATATTTCAAGAAGCACTGATTGCTTTGTTTAGACGACTACAAAGAGAAGATATAGAGATTAAAGTCACTTTTGGTACCTA
>CALJIQ010000287.1 GCA_937973995.1 uncultured Saprospiraceae bacterium | reverse complement strand
TAATCCTACTTGCCCTCTAGCACGCTCTCCATAAAAAGCGGCCATTCGCTCAAAACCATTTTCGACATCTTCTAACATGGTATGCATAGAACCCATTAAGACTCTATTTTTTAAAGTAGTAAATCCTAAGTCTAAGGGGGAAAGTAATTTTTCGTACATATTGAATCGAGTTGCGAGTTACGGGTTGCGAGTTGGCGTTCCGTTACTTATTGGTAATTATTTTATTCTTGATTAATTTCTCTTTTTAGTAAGAAGCAAAGGGTAGGGTATCCTTTTTCTGCACTATCGAACATTTGTATTACTTCATATCCGACTAATCCTTCTCCAGTTAATGTGCTTTCAATATCACTTAAATTCAATGTATTTAATCCAACACCTTCTTTTAGAAATGAAACTACCTTATACTCAAACTTCTTCATAGTTATTTAAATGCGAATTTTCGCTAAAATTAATAAAGGATAAACTAATATGTATAGAAGTGGTTTAGAAATTTGAAAAAAGAAGAGAAATCAGAAACCAATTTGTTCCTGTAATGGATATTGTTTACTTTTAACAAATCAGTTGAGACACGTTTTTATAAATATGAAAAAGAGATTATTATCACTATTTTCTGGTTGTGGTGGAATGGATATTGGTTTTGAGGGCGGCTTTTGGACTCCAAAGGCCACTATTAATCAGCAAATCCATAAAAATTGGGTGCAAGCAGAGGATAATCAACAATTAAAATTAGCTAATACTATTTTTGAAACAGTGTTTGCTAATGATATTAATGAATATGCTAGGATTGCATGGAATCAATACTTCTCCTCTAAAAGGAAAAAGGAATTAAATGGTACTTATAAGGTTGGTAGTATTGTAGATTATGTGAAAAAACATCAAGAAGGGGAGTCTATTTTTCCTGATAATATTGATATAGTAACGGGTGGATTTCCTTGTCAAGATTTTAGCGTTTCGGGTAGAAGGAAAGGATTCAATTCACATAAAGACCACAATGGTAAATTAATAGAAGAAGCTATTCCTACAGAGGAGACGCGAGGCAAACTATATATGTGGATGCGGGAGGTTATTCAAATCACAAAACCAAAGATTTTTATTGCAGAAAATGTGAAGGGCTTAGCGAATCTTGGACAAGTCAAAGATATTATTCAGGATGATTTTGCTAGTATTGATGGAGAAAGTTACTTAGTAATAAATCCTCAGATACTTCATGCAGGGAATTATGGTATTCCACAATCGAGGGAACGGATATTTTTTATAGGGTTTAAGAAATCGGCATTAAAAGCAGAAGCCTTAAAATTACTCTCTCAACAACATATAGCCGATAAACATAGTCCTTTTCCTAGCCCAACTCATCGAATCAATGGGGAAATACATTATACAGAAACAGAATATCTGTTGGAAAATTTCATCCAATCTCAAGAAGTACTAATAGACTTAGTGGAGCCTGAGTTAGCGGACGATCTATCTCAACGATATTATTCTAAGGCGAAATATATGGGGGCACATTGCCAAGGTCAAAAGGAAGTTGTGTTAAATCAATTAGCTCCTACCATTCGTGCAGAACACCACGGAAATATAGAATTTAGAAGGCTGTCTAAAGAAAATGGTGGAAAGTATCTTGATGAATTGGCAGCAGGGAAATTAGAACGTAGGCTAACCTTAAGAGAATGTGCTAGAATCCAAACTTTCCCTGATGATTTTCAATTTGTTATTCCTGCTATTGAGTCAAGGAAAAAATTTAAAGTAAGCCCTTCTCAAGCCTATAAATTAGTTGGTAATGCCGTCCCTCCTTTACTTGCTTACCATATAGCAAAGAAAATTGAATCTAATTGGGATTTTTACTTTAAATCTTAAATCTCAATGCCTAGAATATCGATACAGGTAAAGCTAAATGCTTTTCTTACTGTTTATTTCTTTGAGTTAGAAGCTATTTTAAATGCCGATCAAGCTTCCTTGTCTCAACTCAAATTTCAATCAGAAGAATCCAATACGGATGAATATGTGAAGCTGTTTTTAAAAGAAAAACTGTTAATCAATAATTCGATACTTCATACAAAGATCAAAAGTGTTTTCTCTGATCTGTTGAGTCAAGATAAACCGATTAAAATAGCTTCCTTCAATGGATTTAAAATTACAAGTATTTACCTACCAAAGGAGTTACCAAATGAACTAAAAACCAAACTATCTAAGTCCAAAAGATCGGTATATACGAACCCTGATTTACTACTTAAAATAGAAGGATACAATAAAGTTTTTTATGAATCTATTGAAATAAAATCTACTAAAAATAATTCAATACGAGGTTCTAGTATTCAGCAAATTAATCCTAATGAATGGGTGATTTTTATTAAAAGGAATGCTACAAAAATACAAGTTGTCACAGGTCAATATTTAAATAGTATAACAGAGAAATTACCTTTCCCTGATAGAAGTCCAAGACCCATTATTGCCTTTAATACCTTAATGAAATGGAATAAAGCAAATCGCTATACCGAAGAACAAATATTGGTATTAAAATCAGATCCAGCAGTGGTTAGTCAAAAATTAAAATTATTAACCGATTGGCAAGATTTCTTGGCAGAAGAGTGGATGGATATTATTCTGGCAAAAAAGAAAGGAAAAACTGAAAGATGGTTTAATAATGCGTTACGAAAATTCGCAATAAGATTACTTTCTCACTCAAGTAAATTGACAGAAAAAGAACTTAGTAAGTTGATAAAATCTCTAAAAGAAAGATTGGAATAATACGAACTCATTTGCTTTTGTATAACTGATGAGTTCGTATTATTCTAAAATAAAAATCTCCTACCGCACTCGATCCACCACCAACTTCTGACTAATAGGTGCCAGGCCCCGCCGATGAACGGTTACGAAATAAATACCATTGTCAAAGGAGGCCGTTGGTATGCGATATAAATCAGAGTTCACCTCTTCAATAATGGAGGTAAACACCTGCCTACCTAGTTGGTCGTACACTAACAAATGGAGTGTTTCTCCTTGGAAGGAACTAATATTCAGGTAGGCTTCCATAGAAGAGGGATTAGGAAATAGACCTAATGTTGGAAGACTTTGATAAAGAACCTCTTGTATTTGCGTATAAGTACTAGTCCCATCTTCTCCTAATAATTGAATGCGGTAATAGTTTGTACCGTCGAGTGGATGTTTGTCTAATTGTTTAAAGGTCTCAAGATTGGTGCTTTTCTTACTAATGGGTAGCGTATTGATCGTTTGGAAGTCTTCTCCATTAGCAGATCGTTCAATTATAAAGGATTTTCCTTTAAAAGTAGCGTTGGTCGCCCAGGATAATTGAACTTCTTGTTTCATTGGGTAGGCTGTAAGCTTTAGTAGGTCCCCTTTTTGGCGAGTAGAGCTGGAATTGGTTAAGTTTCCATTGCCATTACCGTTTCCATTACCATTACCATTACCATTACCATTACCATTACCGTTGCCATTGCCGTTTCCGTTCCCATTGCCGTCGCTAATTCCAGTATCAGCAGTACAAAAATTTGGTTGAAACACATTATTAGGCATAGTACTTATAGAGGTATTGCGTTCAATGATTGCTGACAAACGAGTGTTTCTAATGTTTCGTCGAACAGATTGATGTAATACAGGATCTATTTCGTAATAATAATAATCGGCATCTCTTAATCTTTGAAATTGCATTTTCAACATGGCATACAAGGTAGGACCTACTGATGCCCCAGGTGCATGATCTTCAGCTAATAGACCAATCCACGGATCGATATTATTAATGTCTCCATAATAGGCATGATGTAGTTGGTTTTGAGTAGTTCTATTATTGGTAATTTGAGAAAAACGGTTGACTCGACTCCCTAAATAGTGTTGACGCATAGAATTATAATCAGGCAAACCATGATCCCTCCCTCTCTGAATATTGAGTGCAGCTAAGTCTAGTCCAGCAGGTGGTGCGCCTGGTATTTGAAATAAAAAGGAGCGGAGATTTTCAACGATCTTTAAATCTATCGCTTCTTGCGTTTGGGTAGAAAGACCTTTTAAAATTGGGGCTAATCCATATTGTTGAATTAGACTATTATTAAAGAAATTTCCTATAAGGGAGGTATTCGTATGGATGTCGTAGCAATTATTATCCAGTACCGTTAACTGATCGGTCACCATCGTATGCCCTAAACGATAGGCTGCAGTAGCAAATTCATTCATGATATCTGGCTGAATGCTTGGATTATATCCATGATAGGGATTTAGTCTAATCCCTAAGGCAGGTAAAAATTCTCTAAAGGTAATGGCTTGTATGATGCCACCTACCCATTTTCTAGCCATTTGATAGATTTCTTCATCATTCCAATAGCCTTGTCGTTTGAGTACATCGCAATACCGATTGTGTTCTCTTACAAACAGCGTGTGTAGCGCAGTAAGACCTGGTTGCTCATTGGCACGTACATCACCAGCAATAAAGTGATGAGGTGACCCACCTGGTATGGTTGCCATTGAGGGAGCATTGGGATCAATAGGGCTGTTTAGTTGACCAGTATAAGTATTATAAGGAAGCAAATTACCAGTTGAGGTCTTCAGTTTACCATCCCTAAAGGTTCTTAACCAATAAGCACGCTGATGATCAGAGCCATAGACCATAGAACCATCTAACCAAGAGGTAATTAGGTTCATTTGCTCTCTTGGCATATGATGACCTGTACCGGGCATCACCTCCGATCGGTTAAACGGAATAGGAATGGCAAAGGCTCCCTCATTAGTAGGTAAAGTGATAGGCGCAGACTCTGTATGTCCTTCCCCCGTTAAATTGATGTCGTGATCTATGAATTGGCCCCAAGTAAATACGAAGCTACTTAAACGCTTGGAGTCTGAAATAGAGTAGGGCTGTTGGCATAGTATATTAGAGATTTCTCGTGGGCTCTTTCTATTCGAACCAGCCAATCCGTTCATAGGGTCGGGAGGACTGTAGGCACTATACATTTCTCGCTTCAACATGATATCGGCAGCTCCCCAATTAGGGTGTAAAGAGTTATTATTGGTGCCATCAATGGTACGATATAAGGGATTGGACCTAGAAGTAGCTGTGTTTTTTATACGTGGTTGATGCTTAAAAGAACCCACGGGTCCAACGCCGACTTTACGTGGGTTTTGAGCAAATAAAAGGGTGCTAAACGATAGGATAAACAATAAAGACCATAGGTCTTTTGACCAAATTAGGTTGTGCATAGCAGAAGGGTTACTAGTGAACAAAATGAGGATAGTAAAGGATAGGACTGTAATATTAATAGTTTCCCAACAAGTAATGGATATTCAAGAAGAGCTTTAACATCCGATAAAGGCTAATTCGATATTTCACTTATTCCTGATTTGGAAGGACACTATTCCCTAGCAATCGGATTTAGATACTTATTTAGACACTATTTCTTACTGAAAGGAACAGGACTTTTTTATTTTTTTTGTTTTCCACTCACCGATACTAGATACTTTATGCGGTTTATCTCTAAGCAAAAGCCAACGCTACCGATTCCCTACCATATAATGGTTAGCAGACACTAAGCGCTCTTTGCCAATATTTTACATTTTTAAAAAAATTAACATAAAAAAATACATATAAGAATTAATTATAAAGTTTTTGGCACAATCATTGCAAAATTCTTTAATGTGTAAGTTTTGGTTAAAGAATTGTAAGATTCGTTTTTTCCAGCCCATGAGAAGTCATGGGCTTTTTTTTTGTCTATATCCTAACTTGGTGAAGCCAACACCATAAATTTTATGTCTCGCTTGCTTCGCAAGCTCGACAGTGAGGTTCTTTTAGCGGCAGCGATTTAAAAAGCGTTTTTGAAAAAAACGCTTTTTAAATCGCTGCCGCTAAAGAAACCTATTGCGAGGCGATGTTAGTCGCTGAGCTGAGTTGAAGTCAATAAGGGGATTCCAAAAACGCAAAAAGCCCAACTATCAATACGATAATTGGGCTTTTTGCAGGATTAACAAGCATCTAAACAACTAATCACTCACCGACGCTCCATGCGCTTCTTTTTCTTATAAGGCTTTTTATAGGACTTCTTTTTACCATATTTTCTATTATTAGAAGATCGTCTAGGCATAGAAGCCAATATCTTCTCCTCTTTTTCTTGAATAGCTGGAGGAAGAGGCGATTTAGGCACTTGACGTTCCATTAAGTGTTCAATTCTTTGGAATTTTCGCTCGTCCTTTCTATTAATCAATGTCATTGCCACGCCATCTGTATCTGCACGGGCAGTACGACCAATTCGGTGGATATAATCCTCTCCGTCTGGTGGCACATCATAATTGATAACCAAGTTGATGTCTTTCACATCAATTCCTCTACTCAATATATCTGTAGCCACTAGTACTTCTACTCGGTTGGCTTTAAATTTTCTTAGCGTTTCTTCTCGATCGCTTTGCTCAAAATCTGAATGGATTTCTCCAACAGATAAACCAGTAGCCTTTAGGGATTGAGCGATCTTTCGGACTGCTGCTTTGGTACTAGAAAAAATCAGTATTTTTTCTCCTTTGCCTTTTCGCTTGCTAAGCAAGGTTTGAAGCAGTTGCGCTTTGTTTTCGTCTTGCACCAAATACGCTATCTGCATAATTCCCTCAGCGGGCTTAGATACGGCAAAGGTGATTTGGTCAGGTTCGTTGAGGATGCGCTTAGAAAAACTCCTAATTTTAGGAGGCATCGTAGCTGAAAATAGGAGCGTTTGCCGTTCTTTTGGCAAGAAACCTTCTATTTTCAATAAGTCGTTCACAAAGCCCATATCCAACATTCTGTCTGCCTCATCTAAAATGAAGTACTTGAGCTTTTTAATCTTTACATACCCCAAGTTTAAATGTGCGATAAGCCGACCTGGCGTAGCAATCACAATATTTGCGCCAGTCGAAAGGGCTTTCTTTTCCTGATTGAAGGATTCTCCTCCACGACCTCCATATATAGCCAAAGAGCTAAGATTAGTAAAATAACTAAGCCCTTCTAGGTTTTGGTCAATCTGAACAGCCAATTCTCTAGTAGGCACCAAAATTAGTGCATCTATAGAATCACTTTCTGTATTGGTTAATTCATGTAGGACAGGAAGAAGGAATGCGGCTGTTTTACCCGTCCCTGTTTGTGCACAGGCAATTAAGTCTTTGCCAGCCAATATGGAAGGAATAGCTTTTTCTTGGATAGGGGTAGCTGTTTCAAACCCCATTGCGTCGAGTCCTTCGAGCAATTGCTCGTTCAACCCCAGTTCTTTAAATGTCAAAAAATGTTATTTAGAGGGGTCAGTAGTCAGGGGGTCAGGTTTAATTCTGACAGCCGTAAGGCGTTTTGACAATGAAATGGTCTGACATCTGACCTCTGATATTTCAAAAAAATCCATACAGACACCAAGGGTTATAGGACCCCATAAATTCAGGAATTAGCCACCTGAGATGGTTCTGTAATCTTCTGTTTCAGTTACCTGAAAAACCGGACAAGTCAACGGTTGAAGCCCGCCATAGTCATCTCAAGAATGGACAGTATGATAATAGTGTTGGATCCGCACATTCTAGTGATGTCTGTAATGGAAAGATTTTGCAATCAAAATGGTAGCCATGACATTACATGAACCTTAAACCAAAAATAACTGCAAGTCGCAAGATAACGATAATTAAGCGGTAAGGAAAGGGCATAGATTAAGTTTTTTGAGATAAACTCCTAGTGTTGTATCAGCACTTTTTCGATAAATTGGACGGAAGACGAATGAGTTAGCTCTAAAAAATAGGTACCTGCTGGCAATTGACCCACCTTCAATTGGTGCTTATTTTCTTCTTGAAATACAAGTTGACCTTCCTTGTTCCATAATCGGACTCGAAAATTATTGAAGGGCGTATCTATGTTTAATAAATGATGGGAAGGATTCGGATAAACCCTTATGATGGGGGATTGATACTCGGTTACACTCGTACTAGGATCGGTGAATTGACCTATAAAAACGGAAAAATTTTCTTCTGACAATACTTCCTCATTACCAACAAAAAGCCGCCCTTTAAAAGTGCTACCCACAACCAATTGTTGACTGACAGATTTTTCTAATTGGTTGATTAGTAATAAATTATTTGAAGAAATGCTGGAAAGTGTTTTGTTATTTCCTGCGGTATCCACGGTTAAGAGATAGCCTGTTAATGCACCATTTCCAACAATGGATAGTGCTCCTGTTCTAATTTCTTTTTCAAAAAAACCACTAATCGTTAAATTGTCATCATATAGAATATCCGTGCTAGTATCGAAAGAAGTACCTCCTATGGAACTTGCCCATAGAGGGTGACCTGTTGAGGAGTATTTTAGTAAGTACCCATTTTCATTGAACCCATCGGTGGTAATTTCGACTTCCTCATTTAGGGTTAATCTTCCTGTATATTGTCCTACTACATAGATATTGTCATTTAGGTCGGAGGTCATACTACTAAAATTATCTTCCAACACACCTCCTGCTTTCTGAATCCACAGAGGAACCCCTTCTGCATCTAAAGCAGCAATAAATACATCAAAATCAGGGGTGTTGGTGCGGATGGTATCCCCTGCGATTGCTAGACTACCTTTGAAGGTACCTCCTAAGATAACCTGACCATTTGGAGTGATATGTACTTCACTTGCTCTATTTAATCCGCTGATACCGAAGTGGTTCAACCAAATCAAAGTCCCCTCTTCATTCCATTTTCCTATAAAAAGGTCTTCCGTAGCCTGAGCAAATAGCATTTGGTCATCAATAAAGAGACTGTCTGAAAAAGAGCCAGTGAGATATACATTGTTATCCTCATCAGTGGCTGGTGGACTACCGTTTTTAACTCCCGTACCTTCAATTAATTTGGACCAAAGGATATGTCCATCTTCATCGTATTTAGAAAAAAATAAACTCTTAGAACTTTTAGTGGATTGGTATTGCTGTTCCTTATAGTTACCTGTAAGCCAAAATCCACCTACCCAGTACAAATTTCCAGCAGTATCTGTGCAAATACCTGCGTCAGTATCATTGCCCTCACTTCCACCTGCTATACTCCATAGCAACTCTCCATTATCTGCTAGTTTTAAGACATAGCTGTCTGCTAATCCAAATGACTGGTAATCAGTACCTAATAAAGATAAGGAGTTGGTAAAGGTGCCTGATAAATAGGTATTTCCTTTAGCATCTGTGGCGAGACTATTTAAGTCCATTTCTCCTTGACTGCTAATTACTTGCCACCAATGCCAGTTTTGAGACCCAAGAAAAGTAGGAAAGGCGATTAATAAGAAAAAGAGGATCGGATGAGAGCGGTATTGCTTAATAATGGTTGGATTGATTAAGAGTATGTCTAAAATTTATTTCGAGTTGAAAATCAATAGTTTGTGGTTCTGGCAAAGAAAAAATTAGTGCGTTTAGCGGGCTAAGCAAACTCATTTTTTCAAAGTCAGGTTCATAAAATATTGGTTTTCAGCCGATA
>CALJIQ010000286.1 GCA_937973995.1 uncultured Saprospiraceae bacterium | reverse complement strand
ACCCGTATCTAACAATTCATATTCGGGTTCTTGTCGTCCCCTTTTTCGATTGGTCTCCACCAAGTCTGCATAGGGAAACGCATTTTGTGGGTATTTGTACAAATGCTTCATATAGGAGTGCGTCGGCGTACTATCCAAATAATAATACAATTCCTTCACATCCTCAGCATGGTTTCCCTCATTCCCGGTCAACCCATATAGCCGCTCTTTTAAGATGGGATCGTTGCCATTCCAAAGGGCTACGGCAAAGCACAAATTACAACGGGTATCACAAATTCCTGCCAACCCGTCTTCGCCCCATCTGTAAGTACGACTGCGGGCATGGTCATGCGGAAAGTACTCCCATGCGGTACCATGTTCACTATAGTCTTCTCTTACGGTCCCCCATTGCCGTTCGCTTAGGTAAGGTCCCCATTTGAGCCAGTATTTTTCTCTTGAATAATTTTGGTTGAGGCGTTTGTGTTCTGCGGTTTCTTTCATACTATTTTTCTATTCCTACAAAGTCTCAAAGTTAAGTATCCTAGATTAAATAATAAAACATTATTAATTCCGTCAAAATAATGATACTTATATTCAAACATCTAAATTTAAAACAAATGCGTTTACTCCTCTCAACTTGCACACGCTAGCGCAATGGCTTCGCCATGTGCTTACTATCCAGAAGGTTCCACCTTCTATATAAAAAGGCAAAGCCTTTTTGATTGTTGACACAAGGCAGTAGCCTTTGTGCCAGCATTACACTTTGGAAGTCCGAAAAGTATTCCGAGTATTCAATACCATTAGCCCTAAACAAACCACCGCCCCTAATAATAACAAAGGCAATTGCTCAACCCCAAAATGATGCGCTACTACGCCCATCAAATAGCTCAAGCCAATTCCCCCTGTCAACGCAATGGTCAGTGCTACACTAAAAGCAGTACCTGACACCTCCGACCACAGTGTACCAATCTGCGCAAAAATGATAGGAAATCCACCCGCAAAACCGCAACCTAGCAAGACCAAACCGATTAAAGCACCCGTATAATTTGGACTCCACCATAAGACCAAACAGCCCAAGACAATTAATAAATAACCTGCTACCAATATTTGAAAGGATGGATAAATTTTTAATAGTCGACTTAAAAGGACTCGCATAAGGGTTAAGGCACCCATGTGAACCGTTAATGCCATCAATGCCATTTCAGGTAATATGTTAGGCTGTACTTGCAAGAAACTAGTAATCCAACTACTAACCACACTCTCCATACCACTTTGGAAAAGCAGAAACAAACTCAACCCTAAGAGTACTTTATTTTGAATCAATTTACCCATCGCGCCTATGGGGGTACCTCCTGCTTGTTTAGGTGGTGGAAAAGCAATGCTTATTAAATAGAAGATAATGCCCAAAACAAATCCACCAATTCCTAAAAAAATAGTCTCTCTTGTAAACCATTGGGCTAAAACTGCCAAGATGGTGGGCATGGCAATCGCCCCAACCCCATAAAAAATTCCCAATAAACTTAATCTGGACCCTCTTTCCTCTTCATCACTAATATCTGCTACCATAGCACTCGTTCCTCCATTTAGCACGCCACCGCCGCAACCCACCGCAAACACCGCCAATTGAATCATCCACCAATCCGTTCCAAAAGCAAGGGCTTGTAGTCCAATTAAGACCAAGACACAACAACTGATATATAACTCCTTATATCCATAGCGATCTGCAATGGGACCAAAAAAGATGGACCCTGCTAGAATACCTGCGGGCAATAAAGAAGTAATAAATCCTGCTTTTAGTTTGCCTACTCCAAATTTGGTGACAATTTCTGGTAATACAGAACCCACGGACACGGCTACCATCCCAAACAAGCAGAGACACAGGCAGGCAGCTATGAATATTTTCTTTTCGTTGTACATGAATTTTTTGTCTTTGGCACAAGATAGAAAGGATTAGAATATATACTGCAAACGGGATAAAAAAGTGATTTTGAAAATGATTACTAATTATTGATTATTAGCTAATTCTACGTTTTCATTACGCTTAGAAAATAATTAATAATCAGTAATTAATAATGTCCTCCCGCTACATATATTGATTGAATGGACGGGCAACTGGAAGTTGTCAACCAATTTGCTCAAAATCTCCATACTCGTATAAACTGGTACGCCTTTTTCTTGTTAAAATAATTAACCAAAAGGGATAGTAACTTAAATAATTACCCTCGTCCAAAAATCAAAAGACTTATACTAGCTTGTTAGTCTTATTAAAAAGTGTCATTTTAGTCATTAGTTATTGGTCATTAGTCATTTGTGGTAGTCTACTAATGACCAATAACTAATGACTAATTCAAACCTACAAAATATGAGTTCCATAGCCATTGCAGAAAGAGATTTAGAAAAGGTAGGCTTCCTCGATTTGGAAGTGGACCCTACTTTGGATTTATTTGAGGAGATTGAAAAATTAAAAAAAGAAAAGAATGCCATCATCTTGGCGCATTATTACCAAGAGGCAGAAATACAAGATATAGCCGATTATGTTGGAGATAGCTTAGGTCTCTCCCAACAAGCAGCTAACACAGATGCAGAAATCATCGTCTTCGCAGGGGTACACTTTATGGCGGAAACGGCAAAAATGTTATCTCCTAGTAAGAAGGTATTATTACCCGACTTAAAAGCGGGATGCTCTTTATCTGATTCTTGTCCGCCGCATCTGTTTAGAAAATTTAAGGAGAAATATCCGGACCATACGGTGGTGAGTTATATCAACTGTACGGCTGAGTTAAAGACCTTGACGGATATTTGTTGTACTTCTACTAATGCAGAGGTGATTATCAATAGTATTCCAGCAGACCAACCCATCATCTTTGCACCAGATATTAATTTGGGGAAATACTTGCAAAAGAAGACGGGTAGAGATAATATGATTTTGTGGAATGGGTCGTGCATGGTGCATGAGATTTTCTCTCATGAGAAAATTACTAAACTAAGATTGCGCCATCCTAAAGCAAAATTCATTGCTCACCCTGAATGTGAGCCACATATTTTAGAAACTGCGGATTATATTGGTTCTACTAGTGGTTTATTGCGATTTACACAAGAAGACCCTGCCGAGGAATTTATTGTAGCAACGGAGGCAGGTATCTTGCACCAAATGGTAAAAAAGTCTCCACATAAGACTTTTATTCCTGCCCCTCCACAAAATAAATGTGCTTGTAATGATTGTCCACATATGAAGCGAAATACGCTGGAAAAATTATATGTGTGTATGAAGCATGAATTACCTGAGATTCACTTACCTGATTGGGTGATTAAAGAAGGAGTTGCTAGTATTGATCGCATGTTGGAGATTTCCGCTAAGGCTGGTTTGTAATCTTTTCTAGACAATACGATGTTTATAAGGGAGGGGATACCTTGATGGTATCCCCTCCCTTCGTTTAATGAACATTACAAAAGTTTTAAAAACTTTTGTAATGTATTCTCCCTAACCAAATAAACTTGGTAGTTACTATGGCAAGAAGAAGAAAAAAAGAAAACGTTTCCTTCAAAGAGCAATTCGTTGCCCTCAAAAACTTACCTCCTTTTTTTAAATTGATATGGGAAACCAATAAAGGGATGGCAGTGGGGAATGCTTTTCTACGCTTGGTGAAATCTGCCATTCCATTGGCGATACTTTGGGTGGGAAAGGAAATTGTGGATGAAGTCATTCGATTGATAGATGCTGCTGATAAGGATATGAATTATATGTGGCTTTTGGTAGGTATAGAATTGGGCTTGGTTGTTTTTTCTAGTTTACTCAATCGAGGGATTGCTTTGTTAGATAGTTTGTTAGGGGATTTATTTTCTAATGCGACCTCTGTAAAACTCATTCAACACGCTGCTTCACTAGACCTTTACCAATTTGAAGATGCTAATTTTTATGATAAACTCGAACGGGCAAGACGACAAACCAATAGTCGAACGGCACTCATGTCACAGGTGCTTACGCAACTACAAGACACCATTACGATTGGTTTTTTGGCAGTCGGATTAATTGCTTTTAATCCTTGGTTATTAGTACTCTTATTAGTTGCCGTCATTCCATCCTTTTTAGGCGAGTCGCACTTTAATCAACGCAGTTATTCATTGACCCAAAATTGGACGCCGCAGAGAAGAGAGCTAGATTATTTACGATATATTGGGGCGAGCGATATGACGGCCAAAGAGGTGAAAATTTTTGGCCTAGAAAATTTCTTAGCCGATCGGTTTAAACAGATTTCAGATGATTATTATGTAGCCAATAAAAATATAGCTGTCAAGCGAGCAAGTTGGGGAGGATTATTATCTACCGTGGGAACGCTGGCCTATTATGGGGCTTTCGTTTTTATTATTTTACAAACAGTCGGTGGCATTATTACGGTAGGAACACTCACCTTTCTCTCTGGTTCTTTTCAAAGGATGCAAAACATGTTGCAGGTAATAATGAATCGTTTTTCGAAGATCGCAGAAGGGGCTTTATATCTACAAGACTTATTCGATTTTTTTGCTATTCGACCTACCATTATTTACGATCCAAAATCAGTATCGGTACCTCGTCCGATTCAAAAAGGCTTCACTTTTGAAAACGTTAGTTTTAAATATCCTAATAGTGAGAAATATGCCATTCGCAACTTGAGCTTTCATTTAAAGCCAGGAGAAAAATTAGCATTGGTAGGAGAAAATGGTGCAGGCAAAACTACCTTAGTAAAATTACTCGCTCGCTTGTACGAACCCACTGAAGGAAGAATTTTATTAGATGGTGTGGATGTAAAAGAATACAATCTTCAACAACTTAGAAAAGAAATAGGAATTATTTTCCAAGACTTTGTGCGCTTTCAAATGAAAGCTGCTGAAAATATAGCTATTGGAAATATTGTCAATGTCAAAGAATTGCCTGCCATCCGAGAAGCAGCGCAAAAAAGTTTGGCAGATACCGTGGTAGAAGAACTACCTGAAAAATATCAACAAGTTCTAGGAAAACGCTTTGCCAATGGCGTAGATTTATCAGGTGGTCAGTGGCAAAAAGTAGCCCTTGCTCGTGCCTATATGCGAGATGCACAACTCTTGATTTTGGATGAACCAACCGCTGCTTTAGATGCGCGTGCCGAGCATGAAGTTTTTCTCCGATTCTCAGAATTAATTACTGGAAAAATGGCAGTATTAATTTCCCACCGCTTCTCCACGGTCCGTATGGCAGATCGAATTTTATTTTTAGAAAACGGACAATTGAAAGAATTAGGGAGTCACGAAGAACTAATTGCACAAAATGGAAAATATGCAGAATTATTTCATTTGCAGGCGAAAGGGTATGTGTAGGAATTTAATATTTATGTTAAAAATTTTTATTTTTTATCCACATTCCTTACCTTCACTTATAGTCTTTCCTTCCTTTTGTTAGTCTCGCCCTTTCGTAACAATACGCAGTTACGAACAATTTTCTTTTTCTAAACTAAGCTAACACTTTCTAATCATGTTTTGTGTTACCCCTTTGTGGAAAGGAATCCTTTCCTGCACCTGCTATTTGCTAGTAGTACAACTCGCTGCACAAGGAGACTTATTCTTCTCGGAATATGTAGAAGGCACTTCTAATAATAAGTGTATTGAACTATTCAATCCCACCAATTCAGACATTACACTGGATGGAATGTATCGTATTCGCATTCATCGAGAAGGAAATCCAGATGGCGTAACACTGAGAAACCTAACGGGTATAATTGGATCCAAACAGACCTATCTAATCTGTAATGGGGCAAGTCAAACAAACGACTTAGATGATATTCCAAGAGATGCTAATTTCGCTGCTGGACATACTGGAGATGATGCGTTAGTCCTAGAAAAAAATCAAGTAGCCATAGATATATTTGGCAGTATCGGCTGTGATCCAGGAGAAGAATGGAAGGTGGATGGAATTGGAACATTGGATGTTACCTTAGTGAGAAAAAGTTGTATCAAAGAAGGGGTTTCTATTAATCCGTCTAACTGTGAATTTCCCACTTTATCTGAAGAATGGATCGCCTATCCAACAAATGATTTCACCCATTTAAATAATCATTTATTTGAAGAAATAGAAGCGGATGTGCAACAGCAAGATGAAGTATGCAAGGAGGATAACAATGGTCAAATCATTATCACTCCTTCTGCGGGTTTATATCCCTACACTTATAGTATTGATAACAATGCTTTTCAAAATGACAGTATCTTTCCCAACTTACCAGATGGAAGTTACCCAGTAATAGTCAAAGATTTACAAGGATGTGAGTTTACAGAAACCGTTACGATTCAAGAAGGCATCACCTTAGCGGTTACTATACAAACGGACCAAATAGATATTTGTGAAAATGAGAATTTGACTTTATCTGTTCCAGATACTTTTAGTACTTATCTTTGGTCTAATACCACAATGACTGCTCAAAACACCATTAATGAAGCGGGTACTTATACTATTGAAGTAAGCAATGCAAATGGTTGTATTGCTATGGATCAAATTGAAATCGGAGAGATCTCACAGGATACTATTTACATAAATTTAACTACTTGCAATCCTACTGAAGCAGGCACCCAAGAAGTAGCCGAACGGCAAACAGATGGTTGTTCTGATATTGTTATTACGACTGTTGCTTTGATTAAAAAAGATACAACCTATTTAACAGCATCAACCTGTGATGCCCAACTTGCAGGAGAAGAGGAATTTTTATTGGTTAATCAATTTGGCTGCGACAGTCTAATAATTACCACTACTAATTTGTTGAAAGCAGATACCTTATATCTAGAAAAACAAGACTGTGATCCAAGTAAAATGGGGCTGGATACTTTATTCCTTTTCAATCAAAATAACTGCGACAGTCTAATTATTACAGAAACAACGCTTCTAACTTCTGATACAACTCGACTATCGACCATGAATTGTGATGTAATGGAGGTTGGTTTGGATACACTCTACTTTTCTAATATCAATGGCTGCGATAGCCTAGTTATCACAGAAACTACTTTAGATGAAAGTGTAGATATAGAACGACTTACAGCAATGACTTGCGATTTAAATCAAGTCGGATTTGATACTTTAAATTTAACTAATACTTTAGGTTGTGACAGCTTAGTGATTACCCAATTCACCCTACTAGCTTCTGATACGACTCGTTTACAAATGACTGATTGTAAAGTTGAGAATCTTGGTTTTGATACACTCTACTTTTCTAATATCAATGGCTGCGATAGCCTAGTTATCACAGAAACTATTTTAGATGAAAGCGTAGATATAGAACAACTTACAGCAATGACCTGTGATCTAAATCAAGTTGGTTTGGATACTTTAGCTTTAACCAATAATGCAGGCTGCGATAGCTTGGTGATTACTGAATCTACGCTATTAGCTTCTGATACGACTCGTTTACAAATGACTGATTGTAAAGTTGAAAATCTTGGTTTTGACACGCTCTTTCTTTCCAACCTAAATGGCTGCGATAGTCTAGTTATCACAGAAACTATTTTAGATGAAAGCGTAGGTATAGAACAACTTACAGCAATGACTTGTGATCTAAACCAAGTTGGATTTGATACTTTAGCTTTAACCAATAGTGCAGGCTGCGATAGCTTGGTGATTACTGAATCCACGCTACTAGCTTCTGATACGACTCGTTTACAAATGACTGATTGTAAAGTTGGGAATCTTGGATTTGATACACTAATTCTTTCCAACCTAAATGGCTGCGACAGTCTAGTTATTGCCGAAACTACATTAGATGAAAGTGTGGATATAGAACGACTAACGGCAATGACTTGCGATCTAAATCAAGTTGGTTTGGATACTTTAGCTTTGACCAATAGCGCAGGCTGCGATAGCTTGGTGATTACTGAATTCACACTATTAGCTTCTGATACGACTCGTTTACAAATGACTGATTGTAAAGTTGGGAATCTTGGATTTGACACGCTCTTTCTTTCCAACCTAAATGGCTGCGACAGCCTAGTTATTACAGAAACTACTTTAGATGAAAGTGTGGATATAGAACGACTAGCGGCAATGACTTGCGATCTAAATCAAGTTGGTTTGGATACTTTAGCTTTAATTAATACTGATGGTTGTGATAGTTTGGTGATTACTCAATTTATGTTTCTTTCTTCTGATACGACTCGCATAGAAATTACTGACTGCAATGTAACAACCATCGGCTTTGATAGTACTTTTTTTT
>CALJIQ010000285.1 GCA_937973995.1 uncultured Saprospiraceae bacterium | reverse complement strand
TGGATAGTCGCAGTTTGTAACTGCGATTCCTTATGATTATCTGACAATCATATAGCATCGAAGTTATAAACTTCGACGATCTGTTCCTTAAGTTGACGACATTACACTCAAAGTGACCCTCTTACATGCCACCAAATACATGGTCGGTCAGCCTGATTACCACAGAGCCATTAAAATAAAGTATAGGACAATTGGAAACTAACTTGATAATTCCTTAAAAACTCCACTGGCAATGCAAAAGGTGAGTAGCCTAAAGGTTCTGTAAAGGCTTCATCTTGATAAAATCGGGTAAAACTATATAGGAATCTACCATGTATGGTCCATTTATTATTCCAAGTATATCCTACGCCTCCCATTGCAGCTAGATCATCTTTTTCAAACTCCTCTACAATACTCGCATAGAAAAACTTCCTATCAGGTTCCTCAAATAGTTCTGTCACCGATTGATCGATCAGTCTTGAGTAAACTAAACCTGCTTCCAAGTGCATAGAATTCACTCGATTTCTGGTTAACCATTTGAAATTGAAAGGAACTTCCATGTAGGTCAAATCAATAATTCGATCTTTTACAAACTCATTCGCCACCTTATTCCCAGAAGGTATCTTGCTACCCTTTTTGCTATACAGTAATTCCATATTGAAATCCAATCTCGGTAGAATTCTGACAATGCCTTTTATTCCGCCTACAAATCCATATTTATCATAGCCTGTAAAATAATCCCCATCAATTTGAGCGATATTCGTACCTACCACAATCCCTGCATTAAACCGATCTTCGTTTTTGATATATTTACTTAATGCCTCTTGGCTGATGGCTGTGGTAGAACATCCTAAAAGGCATAGGAGGAAGGGAAATAGATAGGTAGATTTTGTCATGCTGGTCAGTTTTTCAAATTGAGAATGGCTGCTTAAAATTAAGCAAATAATTGCGAAAGACAGATTACAAAAGTTTTAAAAACTTTTGTAATCTTCACGTATTAGAAGTACTTGGACAGAAAGGACGACATCCCGACCGATGGCTAACGCCGTCGGATGGGAAGGCTCATCGGACGGCGCAGCCATCCGACGAGTAAATCAACTGCTTTATTTATTCTGTCTAACACTGACAACCTCTACCCTATTGCGAGACAAGTCCATAAAAAAAGCCGCTTGTGGTGACAAGCGGCTTTTTTTATTTGTAGATCAAAGGCAAATTAAACTCCTCCATCCAATTCATCTTGCCACTTCTGCAATTCCTCCCATTTTCCTGCGGCTGCCAATTCTGCTTGCTTAGGCCAAGTAGTTGGATTATGCATTTGAAATCTAGAACCTGCTGCGGTTAGGATTTCTTTAATTTGCTCAGGAGTAGCAGCTCCTACTTTCGCCCAAGTATCCAAACCAGCAGTTGCCAGTAATTCTGAAATTTTTGGACCTACTCCCTCTATAATAGTTAAGTCATTTTGCTTTACCTTCATGCCCCCTAACATTGCTGGAGCAGCTGGTGTCTCTTCAACAGCTTTCACTTCTGGTGTGGCTTCTGCTACTGGTGGTACTACCACTGGGGCAGCTTTCATTTTCGGTGCTTCCTCCGCTGGCGTCTCTTCCTTTACTTCTACTGCTGGAGCAGCTTCTGCTTTTGGTGCTTCTGCCGCTGGCGCCTCTTCCTTCGCTTCTACTGCTGGAGCATCTTCTGCTTTTGGTGCTTCTGCCGCTGGCGCCTCTTCCTTCGCTTCTACTGCTGGAGCAGCTTCTGCTTTTGGTGCTTCTGCCGCTGGTGTCTCTTCCTTCGCTTCTACTACTGGAGGAGCTTCTGCTTTTGGTGCTTCTGCCACTGGCGCCTCTTCCTTTGCTTCTACTACTGGAGGAGCTTCTGCTTTTGGTGTCTCTGCGATTGCACTAGTAACTGCTAGTGCTTCTGCTGTAGGGTCAGGTGTTACCTTAGGAGCAGCAGGCGCTTCCGCTGCTTTTTTAGCATCCGCTTCTGCTTTTGCTGCTTTTTTAGCAGCCTTAGCTGCTTTGGCAGCATCTGCTTTTGCTTTTTTGTCCGCAGCAGCTTGGTCCGCATTTGCCTGAGCTTCTGCAGCTCTTGCTTCTCTTTTGGCAGCTTTTCCTGCTTTAGACGCTTCTTTCGCTTTTCTTAGTTCAGCTAATTTCTCTTCTACATCCTCGAAAGGAACAATATCAACAAAAGTTCGATTGTATTTTCTTTTGCGAAATGCTACTACGCCATCCACTCTTGCGTGAAGCGTAAAATCCTTTCCTTTATATACATTTTGTCCAGGGTGGTATTTCGTACCTCTCTGACGAACGATAATATTTCCAGCTTTGGCAGTTTGACCACCAAATAACTTTACGCCCAATCTTTTACTTATACTATCTCTTCCATTATCCGAACTCGAGGCTGCTTTTTTATGTGCCATGATAATTTATTTTAATGATGAATGTTGAATGAGGAATGTTGAATAACTAAATGCATTTATTGCGCATTTATCATTTTACATTCATCATGTTAAACGGCTATCGCATCCACTTTAATCTTTGTAAAAGATTGTCGATGACCATTCTTCTTCCTATACCCTTTTCTTCTTTTCTTCTTGAAAATAATTACCTTGTCTCCTTTTTGGTGACCTAATACAGTAGCAGTTACGGAAGCTCCTCCTATATTTGGGCTTCCTACAGAGACACTACTTCCAGTGTCTATCAGGAGTACATCGTCGAAACGAACACTGTCTCCTTCGTTGGCGGCTAACTGGTGGACGAAGATCTCCTGACCTTCCTCAACTTTGAACTGTTGACCAGCTATCGTCACAATTGCAAACATGTGATTTGAATTGAGAATTGAAAATTGAGTTTAGATAATTAATTAATTATTAATTATTAATTATTTTTCTAATGTAGCGTGTTGTGTTTCTGAAATTTCGATTCGTAATTGCTCGAAGCCTTTGGCGTCTAGCAATGGGTGTTTTTTGGAAGCCTTTGAAATTTAGAAACGTACGCAATAGCAACTAATCAATAATTAGTAATCAACAATCAATTTACCCAATTCCAAAACATTGATTATCAATAAATAAGAAATAGAATTAAATCTAATTATTTTGCTTTCTTCAAAGCGGCTGCAAAGATAGCTAAATATAGCCTAAAAATCAACGAGAAAAACAAGGTATTCCGACACTTTGGCATTGTTGCGTTTTGGCTTAAAAAGGACCGCCCATTAGACTAAAAGATCATCAGACTATAACACTGACAAGTTTATGAAAATCAGACAACGCCCTATCACCCTACTAGGCATTCCATGGGACAAAAAATCCAGTTTTTTACAAGGACCCGCTCTTGCGCCAGATAAAATACGTACCACCTTACATAATGGTGCAGGTAATAATTGGACAGAGTTGACGATTAATCCTTTAGCGCACGACTTATTTCAGGATAAAGGGAATATGGCTATTAGCGATTATTTTAGCATCGAAACAGCCATTGCAAAGGAGTTAAAACAGGGTAATAGAACGCTTTGTTTAGGTGGAGATCACTCCATTGCCTTCCCGATCATTAAAGCTTATGCTCACTTTTTTGAAGCTTTTGATATTTTACAAATTGATGCACATGGAGATTTATATCACGAGTTTGAAGGCGATCCTCATTCCCATGCCTGTCCTTTTGCACGTATTGTGGAAAATGGTCTATGTGAACAATTAACCCAAGTAGGTATCCGAACCTTAAATCCGCACCAACGGGAACAAGCAGCAAAGTATGGCGTGAACATGATCGAAATGAAAGACTTTGAGGAAGGTAAGCGACCTACTTTTAACCGCCCATTATATATTTCTTTAGATTTAGACGGCTTGGACCCCGCCTTTGCACCGGGGGTTTCTCACCATGAACCTGGTGGCTTAACCACTCGCGAAGTGTTGCGGTTGATTCAAAACATTGATGTACCTATCATTGGAGCAGATATAGTGGAATATAATCCACATCGAGATATTTCGGATATGACGGCGGCTGTAGCGGCGAAGTTATTGAAGGAAATTGCTGGGAAGATGATAAAGTAGGCTTTGTGGCTTTGTGGCTTGACAAACAATCCGTTCGTCATTTTTATATCTCTAAAGGATCAACCGCTGAGGTCATTACTCAATTAATAATAGCGCACGAGGTAGGATATATTGAAGAAAATCACTCCAATACATTGGTTGCAGATTACGAACATGTTTCTCATATGCTAGGCAAATTAATAAAGGCAAGAAGCAAACCATAACGCCGCCATAAAGCCAAAATGCCACAACACCACAACGCCTATCCCTATAATGAGAAAAGGAGCAAACCAGCCGAAGCCAATTTAACCCCTTTTCTATTTTTACCCCCTAGAACACAATTTAGTATAAAAGTGGTCTTCGTTAAAGCCCAAATTTTAAATATTGTGACTAGGACAAGAACTTAATTCATGGTCTTGAATAAAAAAAGATTGTAAAATGATGATATATTGTAAATTAAGGTCTTTTCTATAGTTGAAGAAATGAATAAGATATAAGTTAACTGCTATTCTTATTCAATATAATTGATATATAACTAGCGTTGGACGAGTGACAAGTCTGTGAGTGGAGAATTGGGAACTTTTTTAGTCTTTTTAAGCTAGCACTGCAAGAGGTCGTTCAACAGCAAGTTGTAAAATCCCACTAATACAACTTGCTGCTTCCTGACTAAAATCCCATGAACATATCCTAAAATTATTAGCTAATCTTTTATTAGCTTTTGTGCTATGTTCTTAAGCACAGTACAAATATGCAAGGATATTAGAGTTATACAAAAAACAAAAAACTCGTTTTGTGAATGTTGTTTTTTGATTATTAATTAATAATTATTTTATTAATAATTGATTATCAATTGTTTATTGTTTTTAAATTTTCATAATTGTGAAAATTAAAATATTTTAAAACTTATTTTCTTAGCTAAAAACGCTCTTTTTCTGTAGGCTAATAGCATAATTTCTCTTTTTACTCGACGGCTTATCACCGTCTCGTAAAAGGATTCTTTGGAGGCAGGTCCATAAAAATGGATTTTTCAAATCCATTTTTATGGACCTGCCTCCAAAATCCTTATTTGCCAACCATTCTAAAAGTGGTTATTCCAAAAGTATAACCGCCGTTTGATGTACGAAAATGTGCCTTTAGGTACATCATGTCGGTAGAAAAGAACGAATTATGCTTTTTATCCGTGCCTTTAGGCACGGAAAGAATCCGTTTTACCCAATTGCTACCATTCTAATAGTGGTTTTTACAAAAATCGTATTGAGTGGATCGTCTACCGTCAAGTGAAACGATGGTCTATCGCAGAGCTGTTAAGTTCAATTTTGTCAAGTGGTGCTGGTTAGGATTTTCAATCCGATACCTGTATTTTTTCTTGCCTCTGGCAAGTAGTTCTATTCAAAACACTCGCCAGAGGCGAGCCAATAGAGGTTTCGGACTTCAAGTCCTCACCAGCATCTTTAGAACTTAACAGCTCTGCTGTCTACCGTCTACCGAATAAATCCTAATAAACACTAAGTTTATAAGTACTAGTCCAATCTCCCGTAATCTTTAGCGTGTAGAAACCACTAACTAACTGATCGGTAGGTACGCTAAAGATGGAGTGATTAGATAAATTCGCCAGTTTCTTATGATATAGTTGCTGACCTTGATTATTATAAATTTCTATGGTAGCATCTGTTGCATCTCTATGTATTTCCAGTTGTAATAGATTGCCTGCTTTAATAGGATTAGGATAGAGTTTCCCTGCTTGTTCCCTTTCTATATAAGGTATGTTGGTATCTAAATTTCCAAAGTATTGCTCTCCGAAAGTGAAGGCTTTCTTTCCAATCTCAATGCCGATAATCCTCCCAGGAATATCATCCGCAGGAGGGTGAATACCTCCCCATATTCTTGACAAACTGGTTTGATCGGAGGCATCCCGATAGGTTGCCCATTGAAGGATGATATCTTGACTAGGCCCTTTCTCATGTCTTAAGAATTCATCTTTCTTAGCCACGAACTCCCCTACTCCACCTGGGAAAAACTCATCACCTGTCAGTAAAGTCATTACCTCCGCTGCCGTTCTTGAAAAAGTAGAATGACCAGAAATATAACCTGCAAAGGGTGGTGTAACAAAGGTTGGACGTTGATAGGGCCACCATTCTTCCCCTAGTATCCAGCCTACACCTGCGGCTTCTGTTTCGGGGTCTTCTAAATAGCCATGCCCTCGCCAAGCGTACAATTTTATTTTTCCAACATTCACATTATTATCACCAGCCAGCTCATCCCCCGCTTCAATCAGTTCTATAAATCCATCTATTAGAGGGGTTCCCGCTGGATCATAGCTGGGTTTGGAAGGGTCCGAACTCTGTCCTTGTTCACACATATACCTTATAACAGAAATAGGTCGAACATAATCATACCACCCCTTAATACTCCAAGAAGCTACCGCAGCATCATGCACTGCTCCCCCTAAGAGAAAATAGGCTTTTACATCCCATTCTAATTCCTCTAATATTTCGCCTTTTCCTTTATATCGTTTTTCAAAATCAGGATGGTCATTGACATAATTCAAGATCGTAAACCAATGGCCAGGCGGGGTTTCTGACTCTGGTCCATCTGCCCAAAATTCAGCCAGTACTCTGGCATAGTCGGCACGAGGGACGATCTGAGGGGGATAGGGTTGACCTGTTGTAGGATTGATAGGATGTCCCAAACTAGGATCACCTCCCTCTATCTCTTTATAAAATTGATCGTAGTCTTCAAAACTGGTTGGCAAACTAGGGATATTGCCAATAGTCGCTGGAGAAATATCCCAATAAACACTATCCGATGGATCTAAATGAGAAGACCATATAGACACTAAATTAAAGTTCCACTTAAATAACTTCGCTTCCTCATTTTCCTGATCGTCAACAATGTTCAACATCGGCGGTGCCCCGGGATCATAAAAAACATGGAAATCAAATCCGTCCCTTGAATAAGTGATCTTTTGATCGTCGGTTAGCGAAAATGGAATCACATTTCCCCATTCAGGACTCAAAAACTCGATAGCCCCCCCAGGAATTTCATTACCCGCTTGATCCCTAAATACATCAAAGCTCAAGGGTTGCCATCTATTGGGGTCAAATAAAAATCCAGATCCTGGTATGGCTGGATTCATCGAAAAATTCCATGGAAAATAGTATTCATTAGCGTAATCATTTTCTTCATTTGCTCCATCTTGCATTCCAAACTCAATGAGTTGTGCTCCTAAATAATTACCTAAAGCTGCGGGCGAACCTGTACTATAATCTCTATCGGAGAAGGTCGCATCATAGCCCATTTCCAAAAATTTAGCCTCGAACATCGCCAAAGTAGCAGAATCTTGAGGAGAATTTTCAAAACGATGGATCAATAAACGATAGACCGCATAGCTAAGTGTGGTATTTTGTGCCGCTTCTTTATCCATTGGAATAGCTATTCCGTCAAATGGACAATTGAAGTCTCCTATGGTCTTCCCTAAAAAATAAGTTTGGGGATTTTCTTCATAGACCGCCCAAGCATCATACATCGCTACCGAGCTATGGAATAAATTTCTGGCATGTACGGTAGGTCTAGCAAAATCCATCCTAATCGCCTCCAACAATGTTTCATTCCATTGTCGAGCTTCAGAATGTTGGGCCTGTAAGGAACAGCCCAATAGGAAAGCAATAAATAAGGGTAGAATTCTAATCATAATCTCAATTTTCTTATTTGATGGTAAGTTCCTAATAAGTAAGCAATGAGGGGGTTAATAAAGTACCATCAAACGACAAATCTATAAAGAATTCTAATGCCCAAGTAATGCTTTTATGTCATCTAATATTCAAGAGTGATTCATTTTTAGTAGTGGGACAAAAATAAATTTTCCAATTTTTTGAAACTTTTCGTTAGCTTTCAAAAATAAACTCATTGACATACGTTCATTTTTGAAAACTAACAAAAAGTCAATTGGAACATTTATTTTTTCAATGTCCCTTATTGAGCGCTAACGGTCGTTCTACCCAAATCCTTAGGATAATTTTTAGCAGCTAGCCAAAACAATATCAAGGCGATAGTGCCTGTAAAAAAAGTAAAGGTAAAGGCATAGCGAAGCGATTCCACTCCATAGGTAGGCGCTAACCAATCACTGATTGCTCCTATTGCCAAAGGTCCGAGGCCTAAACCTATTAAATTCAGGATGAGGAATAATATAGCGGAGGACAAGGCTCTCATTTTCGCACTGACTAGATTGTGGGTAACGGCAATACAAGGCCCTAGATAGATAGCAGAAATTAGCGATGTAAGAAAGTAGAAACCTAAAACAGTAGTGGTATCATCAAAGAAGAAGATAATATAAGAGGGTAAAAAGTTAATCGCCTCCGCCACTACCGCCACCCATAGATACCAACGCAAATCTATTTTTCCTAACCGATCTGCCAAATATCCACCTCCGAAGGTCCCAATCATACCACCAATACCACTCGTTAGTCCTAAAGCCGTACCGATTTGGGCAACCTCCATCCCATGCACTCTGGCTAAAAACGGGGCGAAAAAATTCCCTACGCCATAATTGGCAAAGGTGTGCAAACCGCATCCAAATGCTAAAAAGAGAAATGTTTTTTTGGAGAACAAATAGCTTAATACCTCTCCAAAAGAAGAATCTTCTGCTTGTTTCAAATGTTCTGGATCGGAATGACCTTTCTGTGGTTCCTTCACTGTAAATAAAAGGACCAATGCATAAATAATCCCTGGAATCCCTAAGGCCATCAAAGCGATCCGCCAACCATAATTTTGATCTAGCCATCCTCCTAAGGAATACCCTACTAGAATGCCGATATAAATCCCAACGGAATAGATAGATAAAGCCGTTGCTCGCCTTTCAGGAGGAAAATAATCGGATATAATAGAATGCGAAGGAGGACTACCACCTGCCTCACCTATGCCCACCCCAATTCTGGCTAATAATAATTGGATATAATTACCTGCCAATCCAGATAATGCCGTCATAGCACTCCAAATAGCTAAAGAAAAGGCAACAATATTTCTTCGATTACTTCTATCTGCCAATCTAGCTATGGGAATACCTAAGGTGACATAAAACAAAGCGAAGGTCAACCCTGTCATTAGTCCCAACTGGGTATCGGATAAGCCTAGTTCTGCTTTAATAGATTCTTGTAGAATAACAAGAATTTGGCGATCAATAAAGTTAAAAGTGTAAACACCTGTCAAAATCAGTAATACATACGCCTTATAACTACTGCTGTAGGTATTAGTTGGTTCGTTTTGCGTTATCATAATTGTATGGCCGTAAGTCCTTTATATAGTAATCAATACTTGTTATTTATTCCTATATTTGCGTGATTTTAAATGATTAGGTAATATAGTTATTTTATTTCCAAAAGCTAGAATTTTCTATGAAAGTACTTATTTGTGAAGATGAAGAAATAATGTTGACGGCAATTGAATTCCGTTTGCAAAAAGCTGGTTTGGGTATCCTTCGTGCTAAAAACGGAGAACAAGCTATTGATGTATTAAAAACAGAAGTGGTGGATATTATTGTTTTAGACATGGTCATGCCTGAAACAGATTGCTATGAGGTAATCTATAAAATCAGAGAAGAGTTAAAGCAACAAACACCCATCATCTTATTATCCCCTATTGAAAAGAAAGATGAGGAAGTACTAGAAGCCTTTCGTATGGGGGTAGATGACTTTGTGGTAAAGCCATTTAAACCAACAGAGTTAATTTTACGTATCAAACGTATATTTCAAGAAAAAGGCATTGAAATTATAAAAGAAAAAATTACATAAATAGTGGTTGGTCATTCGTTACTGGTAGCCAATGACTATTAACATTCAAAACCAATAATATTGTACTATGGGTTTATTTTCAAAAATCAAGGATGCTTTAGCAGAAGTACAACAAACAAATAGAGAAAATGCTAAAGAAAAGACAGCTCCAAAAGAAATTTTTGATCGCCTAAGAAATAAATTAGAAGAAGTTCAAAAAGAACAGCAAGGTCGAAGGACTACCAAGAAAGGTAGAACAACAGGAAGTTCTAAAGGATCTATCTTTAGTCAAATCATGGAAAAATTTGACCAGGCAAAAGCAGAAAATGCTACTAATAAAAAAGAAGAAACGGCTAGTGAAGATATACTAGCTAAGATCCACAAAGAAATGGAGGCGATTAAAAAGGATAAAAAAGTAAAGGTAGAAAAGAAAGCAGAAGCTCAACCAGATTGGGGATCGCCAACTGGTCCTCCTCAAGTAGATGATATATTGGGAAGAGTCTTAGCAGGTGCTCAAAAAGAACAACAAGCAAAGAAAACCACGCCTAAAAAAGAGGAAGATTTCGGGGCTATTTTCGATTCTATTATGGGTGGTGGATCTACCAAGAAATCTCGGTCCACCTCTACCAAAACTACTTCTACTCGAAAGACGTCTACTCCTCCAAAAGTAGAGAAAAAACCAAACTTTGGAGATATTCTAGATCAACTCCTACAAGAAGAAAAGAAGACTCCGAAAGCCAGTTCTAGTGTCACTAGAAAAAGTGCTGGTTTACAAGTAGGAGGTAGCGCCTTGGTGGATGGACAAGGTGGTAGCTTAGCCTTACGCACTGCCCCTAAAATGAATGCTGGTAAAGTAAATCAACGCCTACCTGATAATGTAAATGTGCGCTTACTAGATTATAATGACAAGAATAAAATCAATCTAGATGGTAAGGTATCTGGTTGGTATTATGTTGATTATAACGGGGTACAGGGTTGGGTATTGGAGAGTTATTTGGAATAGATCTTATACCTCACTTGCTTCGCCAACTCGGTCAGGAGGTTCTTTTAGAGGCAGCGATGAAAAAACGCTTTTTAAATCGCTGCCTCTAAAGAAACCTGAATCAATGTAAATTAAAAAATGTAACCTTTCCCCTCAAAATAATGCTTCCCTTAATTAACAGTTAGTTGATAAGGATGTAAAAACTGACATCCTGATTCAGAGTTCAATTCTATCATATAGGTACCCGCATCTGAGGTCGTAATGTCAAATAGTTTTAATATATCACCCGTCCCGACAACCGAGCCAGATGGATGTAGCCATCTGACCGTAACATCAGATGGACTAAAGTTCCAAGAAGTGGATTCGTAACCCCAAGTCAAATGTACCGTCTCTCCAATCATCGCTGATACAGAATCTACATTTTCCAGCCATTGATTAGTTCCTAATCTGACGGAGGGAATGAAAGTGAAAGTACTGTCTGAAAAAACATCATCACATGCTCCATTTGTAGCTACTCCCGTACAGGTTCCATTTGAATTGTCTGGGTTTGGAATACAGGCATTGGCATCATCTGGATCAAAAGTAGAATTGGTAGAATAGACATTCGCGTAATACCCATCATTATCATTGTCAATATACCCCACTGGAGGCGTGGCTGTTGCCCCGGGATTATCACATGGATTTAATAATATGGTAAACACCATTCCTCCATTAGATTCATCTGCAGCATTACCTGCTGCTTGCAAGCTAATCTGATTAAGGGCATTTGTCCCAGTCCCATTTCTAAACTGAACCGACGTACTAAAACCATCTCCTTCATTCAAGGCGGTATAGGCGCCATTGTCATTGAGTATCATACCTCTTTCTATCTCTTCAAATCCAGCAGAAGTTTGAAAGCCTTCACATCTACCACTCATACCAAATAAAATCAATCCTTGTTTTACTTGAGTAAGCTCCTGCCCTGCTCCTATATTATCAATAGCCATCTGATAATTAGCTGGGTGATTGTTATCCATTGATTTATAAGCCCAACCTGTGAGTATTGCTCCAGTACTATCTTGTGCTACATTTTCAAATACGACTGCGGTTAATATAGCATCATCGGCGTCATTCTGAGGTAGTTGAATATTAGGTAAACTGATGTCTATTTGACCAGATTGTGTTCCACCCAACAAAGCTTGAATATCTGATTCATTCAATAAAATGGGGTAAGTTTCTCTTGATAAATAAGCTTTTCCTGGTGCTGCTGTTGGAGGCTGAACATATTGTTTTACAGCATGTGAATAGGGATTTGCTAGTCTATTCCTTTTATCTATACTTCCACTAGGGCTGGTGAATCTAGCATTAATCCGAACGATGGTGTTCCCAGAATACTCAGAGGTCTCATCAGTAGCATAATTAGTTCCTAAACCCTCACCTGAAGTATTGGAAGCTGAACAAAATTGCGGATCATTGCAATGCTCTCTTTCAAAAGAGGCTAGTACTAACAACATCCTATTCTGTCCCTTTGGTATGGTTAGGTTTCTCAGTTTTGGAACTCCTTTTGTACCTGCACCTTTTGCCGTTACGGTCTTGCTCCTTAAGATACTTACGCCTGCCTCACAGTCTGTTGTTACGGCTTCTTGACAAGGTCCACAGTAACTACCTCCTGCTTGTTGCGCCTCCCAATCTTCTACTGCTATACTCACTGTTTGTGGTCCACCTATAAAACTCGCCATGTTGCAGACAAATATGTACCCATCCCCATCTGCATCTGGACATTGACAAGTAGCTGCACTACCATCTGGCTCACAAGCATTCATATCATTGGGATCATACTGTTCATGATCCACTGGGTAATTCCCAATAAAGCCATCTCCATCTTCATCTGACGCTTGACATGCCGTTGTTGTCTGGCTTGGATCGCAAGCACTTAAAGGATCACTATCCGTGCCTGCATGATAAATGCCATCTCCTCCCGTTTCAAAATCATCACTCAAGCCATCTAGATCGCTATCACTATTTTTATCATAAGGGTCAATATCATTCCCATCTGCTACGCCATCATTATCATCATCTGGATCCTCTCCATTCAGAATGCCATCTCTATCATGGTCGCAGAAACTAAAACTATCATCATTGGCACATTCATTATAATCTGAGTCTTTTACATTTTCTTTGGTACTCACCACAAAATTTGATCGATTCTGAGGATTTTCTGGATGATTAAATACGGTATTCCACAATAGGATAGAGCGATCATTTCCTGGTCCTTGAAAGATAACTTGCCCATCCATATTGAAGTCTCGATTCGTATATCCTGAACTTATGAAGTTGGTTAGGTTATTCTTATTCGCCTCATCCGTCAATATCTTCAAGAACATATAGAACACATCATTATTGGGGCCTTGGAAAATTGTCAAATTATCCCCATTTAAATCTCCTGACCATAAAGCAATTTTTTTGTTTATAAACGTTAATGGGTTCTGCCCTCTCGTAGGTTGGAACTCCCAACTAAAGTCTATTTCAGGTACACTTGTTGCTGTGAAGATATAGGGGAACATTGTCTCCACTGCTAGGTGATTTCGATGTCGCATCTCTATATAATATTCTCCATGATCTATATTGTGAAAACTAATTAACGCTTCTCCTGTTGAGCTAATTACATCGCCATCTCTTTGAAGTAAACCTGAGCTAGTCGCTACCACGTCTTCAAAATTCTCTCCCGATTTCAATTCTATAAATACCCAATCTACTATGGCATCTGGACCTGTTACCTCTAATAGTTCTTGAGATACCGTCTCTCCTCCTCCATCGCCTACATGCATAAAATTTGGTAAATCTGTATAGGGTTCTGTAGTGGGTAAATAACCTAATTTTCTTAAATCATCTCGCATTAAGTCCGTACCATCAACGTTCACCAATGCGCCTTGTAAATAGCCTCTTAGGCGTAAGGCCACTCCCTGACACGTTACCGTCTGCGTATAGGTTGTCGTGTTCCCACAAGCATCTTCCGCATACCAAGTTCTAATTAATTCTTTATTGGCATTTAGGATGGCTTCCCTTTCATCATACTGGATCGTAATGTTGGCATCACAATTATCTACGGCAATGATGTCTTCTCCGATCACCAAACTATCGGTACCATATTCACAGATTCTTTCCGTGTTCAGTGGCAAACTTCCTTCAATAACCATGTACGCTACGGTCTCACTATTGTGCATACCATCTAGGTACTCCCATTCTTGTACTTGTATATCAAAACTACCTGCTCTTAGATGTTGTACTCTTACTGTGATTGGATCGCTTTCATTATCACTAACTACCTGAGCAATCACTATTGGATTGTAATATTCATTTTGGGTAATGATTCTTGTTTGGTTTTGATCTACCTCTATCGTTCCTACTTCTCCTATTATATCTCCTCTTGCATCGGTTAAGCTATCTGTTTGTCCTAAAGCAAAATAGGCTAACTCTTCTGCGATATGGCCTAGATCACTATCTTGGGAGCTTTCTTCTTCTATCGCTACTTCTACTCCTGTGCTACTAATATTTTGTAGTATTCCTGTACTGGTTTCTGTATCCTTGATCGTTTGCATGCTGGTAAATACCGCAGGAATATCTCCAAATGCTGTTGGAAAATTAATGTTGCTCCATGCCTCTGTTGCCTCTATTTTACCTGCTTCTAAAATATAGTCCTCCGTCTGGCTACCCGGTTCTATCGCTATCCAAGCGATGGATTCTCTGATATGCTTTCCATCCTGTCCTGCCTCTTCCTGCAACTTCATCTCAAACTGATTGGTGGATACATTTCGCAATCTTACCGCTACAGGTGTATCTTCTCTACTCGTTACCACTTGTGTAAATACCAACGGCTGTCTTACAAATTGGATCGGGAAAGAAACCGTCTTCCATTCTTCATAGACATTCTCCATCACCCCTGCTATCATCTTTCTACCATTCGGTAAGGTGTAGATTCTAAAAATGTCTGGTGCCGTATTATCTTGTACTTCTATTTTCTGTTCCGCCGTCGTGCTATTACCACATATATCTGTCGCCGTCCAGGTGCGGGTAATCGTATAGGAGTATTGAGAGCATTCATCCAAGCCTTGGGTACTTACTTCCTCTTTATCTATCGTGATCGCTGGACAATTATCAAATGCCGTAATGAGTGGGGGTAAGGGAATTTCTTCATCACAACTTACCGTTATATCCGCTGGCACATTTTGTAATACTGGATCGGTCGTATCCTCAAAGTTTAAGGTCACCGTAGAAGACACACAACAAGAACTGTTCTCCAAGCAAACTGTATAACTGAATTGATCCGTTCCACAGAAGGTCGTATCTGGCGTATAGCTAAATGCTCCATCCGACTGCATCACTACCGTTCCAAAGTCTGCTTGGTTCTCTAAATTAAAAATCGTATTCGTAGCGGTGGTATCATTATTCGATACCGTATTTTTATAATCTTGTCCTGGGCAGATATTCGTGAATAGGTCTTGTCCTAAGCTACTACTTGGATCAGGATCAGAGATATTTACAATACCATACGTACTCTCGCAACTATCATCGCAATATTTAATTTTTACATTATAGCTACCAGAGGCTAAGCCTGTAAAGTTCACCTTATCGGATGCTTGCCAATCAACGCCGCCATTTAAACTAATCTGAATACAACTGCCTGTGGCTTTGGTAATGCTTACCTCTAAGCCTGCATTATTTGCACCACAATTTGAGGGAGCGGTAATCGTCTCTCCCGTTATGGTTGGTATTGGTCTTACTTGTAAATCATAGGTATCTCTTACTTCATAGGCTGAATGGGTGGCCACAAATATTACTTTGGGATATACAGGCGTCTCCGCATCTGGCGTGCTAAACTGGATCACATGCGGACCGATGCCAGAGGCATTGGCTTGGCTGGCATGTACCCCAAAGTCCCAGTAGTACGTAAAGCCTGGTAGTGCTGCCGGTACCCCAAAGGTATAATTCGTCCCATCACATAACCATAGTCCGACTGGATGCGCTACTTCTGGCCAGCTATCTCCACAGTCTTCATCTTGATAATCTATCTTTCCATCTCCATCATCATCCAATTCATTGCCACAGATTTCTATACATGCTGGATCGCTTAGCGTAACTGGATTACTGGCGTAAGTAACTTCACAGCCGCTCTCTTTATTTCTTACCAAGATGGTATAATCTCCTGCTATTAGATTCGTAAAGGTGGAATCTAATTGATAGCTACTTCCATTATCTATACTATATTCTAAGGTATCGCCTGTACCTACAGTGGCACTAATGGTAATTTGCCCATCATCTAAAACTGGACAATTCGCTGGACTGGCTGAGGCTACATCTGTAATAGTTGGTGTGCCACATACCGCATCATCGCAGTCCGCTACCCCATTGCCATCATCATCTTTATCATTCCCACAGATTTCTACACACACCGGATCTGTAAGCGTGATACTGCTACCATATATTGCTGTACAACCCGTTTCATTATTTTTGACATGGATCGTATAATCGCCATCTAATAAATCAGCAAATACATTGGTCGTTACGAAGTTTAATCCTCCATCTATACTATATCGCAAGCTATCTCCTGTCGCCGTAATCGTAATACTGCCATTGGTTAAGGCTGGACAATTATCTGGGTCTGCTTTTTGTACGCTCACGATATTCGGTCTCCCACAAACCACATCATCACAGTCCGCTACCCCATTGCCATCATCATCTATATCATTCCCACAAATTTCTACACACACGGGATCACTTATCACTACTGGATTATTGAGGTATGCTATCTGACAACCTTTTACACTATTCCTGATAAGGATATTATAGCTTCCATTTTCTAGATTGTTAAAGATGTTGCTTGTTTGGTAACTTCTTCCATTATTGATACTGTATGCTAAATTATTGCCTACTGCGGTAATCGTGATACTACCATTGGTTAAGGCTGGGCAATTATCTGGTTCGCTACTCACTACTTCTGTGATACTCAATCCACCACAGTCTGGGTCTTCACAATCTACTAAACCATCTCCATCATCATCTATGCCATTGGTACATATCTCTACACAGTATTCTACTTCTATCCATCTACAGCAAGTTGCTGCTATCCCACAATCATTACCTGCTGTTACACAGATTTGATATAGGTTAGGGCCTGAAAAAGTGAAGTTCGCATTTAAAGTGCCTTGTCCTTCTCGTACCGTGCCGCCACTCACGACACTCCAAGTATAGGTCGTGGCTCCTGCTACTGGTGCGGTACTAAGGTTTTCTCCTGCACAGATTTTTGCTGGTGGTAAATAATGTACGATGACCTCTACTTGATCTAGGTAGGCTGTAGTGCTACTATTACCAGAACCTGATCCATTGCGTAGTTGGATACTCAAGCCAAAGTCTGGATCATTTATATCTGATAGACTTAAATTCGTGCCCCATAGATCGCTACTGCCTCCATAAGCCCAGCTATTTTCCGTCGTGCCCCATACGGTTCCTGTACTTGGGTTATTGGCTTTATTCACGCCCATTTCCGTACCCGTAGCGCTTAATAATCTCACTACATTATCTCCTAATACATAATCTCCTTGTTGGTAGCCTTCTACCTTTATTTCGATGCCTTCTATAATAGATCCTTGTGGGATGTTAAAGCCTAAGCCCTGAATACGAAGACAATCCCCTTCATCATTCTTACCTAAGGTCGTAGTGGTATAGCTGTTATCTGCTATGGATATATTGCCTGTATTATTCCAATTCGTCCGATCTCCACAGTCTTGGGAGGTAATATTCGAGGCACTTCCTGTTGCAGTAGTACTGCTCGGTGCGGTGGGTACGTCTATACTACAACTGCTAGTTGCTGGGACGTTGGTTACACTTACCGACATACAGCGATCTATACTCGCTCCACAGGTATTATTCGCTCGCACACAAATCGTCCCGCCTGTCGTGCCACTGCTTACTAATATGCTATTCGTGCTTCCATTATTCGTCACTGACCACCCACTTGGCACACTCCAAGTATAAGAATCCGCTTCGGCTACTGGATCAATGCTATAGCTAATTGCCGTTGTATTTTCACATGCGTCTTCCGATCCTATTATCAGTCCTGGTTGTACGGGTATCTCTATTGGGCTGACACCTAGACATTCTTGGCTATTATCTCCACAGCTATTGCTGGCTGTTACGCAAATATCGCCTGCTGCACTTCCTCCTATTACCGTGATCCTATTCGTGCCTTGTCCTGCACTTATCGTCCAATCACTTGGCACACTCCAGGTGTAACTATCTGCTGTGGCAATTGCCGTTATGGAATAGGTTTGGCTTGCGCCTATGCAAACTTCCGCTGCTCCTGTAATCGTGCTATATGCTGTTGGTATGCTGCCTACTTCTATGCTTGCCGTAGCACTATTACCACAGCCATTGGCATCCGCATAGGTATAAGTGATCGTATGTGTCCCTACCCCTGCGGCACTTGGATCGAAAGTCGTGCCTGTAACTCCTATACCAGAATACGTCCCGTTTGCTGGACTGCCGCCTCCAAGGGTGATACTGGTTTGGGCCACACAGGCTGTAGTGGTCGGTAGTGTTAAACTTACCGTAGTCGCAGCATATACCGTAATCGTTTGGGTAGCGGTATTACTACATCCATTGCCGTCGGTGTAGGTATAGGTGATAACATGATCGCCTAAGCCTGCTGCACTTGGGTCGAAGGTCGTGCCGTTTACTGCTGTGCCTGAATACGTCCCGTTGGATGGGCTGCCGCCACTTAAGGTAAAGCTAGATAGCTGCACACAGGCTTGGGTTGCTGGTAAATTAAAGCTCACGCTTGGTAAGGCTCGTACGACTATCTCATCGGTGGCGGTGTTTTCACAGCCATTGCCATCGGTGTAGGTATAGGTGATCGTATGCGTCCCGACTCCTGCGGTACTTGGATCGAAGGTCGTGATAGTCGTGCCATTGAAAGAATAGCTACCACCAGTTGGGCTGCCGCCACTGAAACTTACTGATGTTTCGGATACGCAGACATCTGTATCTGGTAAAGTAACGCTTACCGTTGGTAAAGCATGTACGGTTATATCTTCCGTGGTACTATTACTACAGCCTCCTCCATCGGTATAAGAATAGGTAATCGTATGCGTGCCGACTCCTGCTGCACTTGGATTAAAGGTATTTCCTGTTACCCCCGTGCCTGAGTAACTGCCGTTGGCTGGGCTTCCTGTTAGACTAACACTAGTTTCTGATATACACGAACTAGCACTGCCAACACTCAAACTAATCGTTGGTTCTGCATAGACCGTCAAGGTAGTGGTAGCACTATTCGTACAACTGTTCCCATCCGTGTATGTATAAGTAATGGTATGGTCGCCTACTCCCGCAGCACTTGGATCAAAGTTACCATTATTAACTCCTGGTCCTGAATACGTACCGTTCGTAGGGCTACCACCGCTCAATGCGAAGCTAGGTTGTTTGATACATTTTCTACGGTCTGGAAAGCTAACACTTACCGTTGGTAAATCTCTTACGATGATATCATCGGTAGCGGTGTTTTCACAGCCATTACCATCTTGATAGGTATAGGTAATCAAATGCGTGCCGACTCCTGCGGTACTTGCATCGAAGGTCGTGATAGTCGTGCCATTGAAAGAATACGTACCACCAGCTGGGCTGCCGCCACTTAAACTTACACTGGTTTCGGATACACAGGCATCCGTATCAGGTAAGGATAAGGTCACCGTTGGTAAGGCATAGACCGTAATCGTTCCGGTAGCACTTCTGGTACAGCCCCCAGCATTCGTGTAGGTATAGGTAATGGTATGGGTACCTACGCCTGCGACACTTGGATTGAAGCTAGTTCCACTGACACCTGTGCCAGAATACGTACCATTTGCTGGAGTACCACCACTTAATACTAAACTCGTCTCATCTACACAAGTCTCATTATTATCTAAAACTAATTCCACTACAGGGGCACAATCGGAATCCTGACAATCTATTAATCCGTCGCCATCTTCATCTGAGCCACTTCCACATATTTCATAACAAAGTTTACCGGCCAAATTAAAACAGCAAGGATCAGACGTACCACATTCATTCTCTGCGGTCACACACACTTTATAGATACCTTCTGAGGGAAAAATAAAGCTTGCAGATGAAGTACCTTGTCCAGAACTAATCGTACCGCCACCATCAATAGTCCAAGTATAGTTATCCGCAAAGGCACTAGTACTAACAGCTAATTGATCTCCACCACATATTTCAATGGGTGGCGTATAAAATACTTTTATCTGCACCTGATCTATTCGTACAGTCTCTGTTTCATTTGATTTACCGTTGCCATAAACTTCTGCTTGGAATCGAAGCCCTAAGTTGGCTATGTTTCTATCATCCCAATTATAGCCCCACAAATCGGTTGGCCCTCCATAAACACTCACTTGCTCTGAGGTACTCCAATCTTCATTGGTTTTGGCTAAATTATTTCCAACGTTATTATTGCCATTTAATAGCTGGATGGTAAAGTCTCTCACTAATTTTTTAGAACTCGTCCCTCCTTCTGATTTTCGGATGGTCACTTCAATTCCTTGGATCGTAGTTCCTGCGGGTAGGTTCCAATTTTGACCACTTATATCTAAACTAGGAGAAGGAGAATTATCAGGAGAAATAAAACTACTCGTATAATTATTATCATTGGATACTGTTCCGCCTGTGGTCCAACCAGAACCCAATTCTGTTCCACCAAAGATGGTGGTATCTAAAACGGTTGAATTATAGGGTGGTAATAAACTACAACTAGCGGCTGGTACATCAATTACGTTAACTGTAACTTGGTCTGTATCGGTACAGCCGTTACTATCCGTTATGGTAACGGTATAAGTAGTCGTTGTTAATGGGTTAGCTATAGGGTTTGCAATATTGGCATTACTTAAGCTACTGGTATTATTCCATATATAGGTATAACCTCCGCTACCTCCTGTACCACTAGCAGATAAATTAGTACCAACACCAACACAGTTTTCCTCATTTATGCCTGCATTAGCAGTAGGAGGTGTAACGACGCTTAAGGTAACAGGAGTAGTATTATAACAACCTTCACTAGTAGTTACTCTGGCATAAATGGTCGTCCCATTACTCGCTGTATAAGGACTATTTAATGCATTAGTATTACTTTGAGCTTGCGAGGTCGTCGCATGATAAGTTACCGTCATACCTGATTGTCCTCCTACGATAGAACTATTTCCATCCGTCAATTCAAAATTAGCAGAACCTCCTTCAGTGCTACAAGCAATAATGGTCGTGTTAGAAGCAATCGGATTTGCATGAACAGTCACATTTACGGAACAAGTGTTGGGATTGACCCCGTCAGATATGGTAACAGTATAAATCCCTGACATCGCTGCTGTAGCGTTATTACTGATAGTAGGACTTTTACTATTACTGGAAAAACTATTCGGTCCTGACCAAGACCAAGAAACGGCCTCATTCCCTATTTCTGATAAGCTAATCGTTCCACCTTCACAAACTGCTCCAGAATAGGTAGTTGTACAAACTGGTCCACAATTCGTTTCATTCAAAGTAACGGTTCGATCTATATAACAGTCATTATTAAAAATTCTAATGGTATAATCTCTAGAGCCAGTAGGGTTCGTAAGTCCACTGGCAATAACTCCTCCTGTTGGAATGAAAGAAGCGGAGGAATAAGTTGCATTTCCTGAATAGCTACTGCCTGTTACTAAATCATATCTCTCTGTGGTGTATCCAGATAAAGTAATGCGTCCGTCATTATTTGCTACTATGCCAGAACAAGAAGGATCTTCAACGATAGCGGTGGTGGTTGGATTCGCATGTACGGTTATATCCACATCACAAGTATTGCTATCACCAGAGCCATCAGATACAGTCAGTGTATAAGTACCAGTCATTGCAGTAGTCGCATTAGAACTAATGGTTGGATTTTTGGAATTACTAGAAAACCCATTTGGTCCTGACCAAGACCAAGAAGTAGCATCACCACCTATTTCGTTTAAAGAAATTGTGCTTCCTGCACAAACTACTCCCGTTGAGGTGGGTTGACAAATAGGTCCACACCTAATCGTAACCGTTACTTCATCGCTATGGGTACAACCACTACCATTAGAGGCGGTATATCTAAAAATATAGGTTCCTTCTACTAAATTACTAACTGCAGTCGTTGCATTAGTTGGAGAGGCAATGGTAGGCGTATTCGGTCCTGATACCAATGACCAAGAAGCAGAGGCACCTGCAAGAACACTTACATCCCCTCCTTCTAAAGTAATCGTTGATACATTACATCTTACTATATCCTCTCCTGCATTTGCCCCAAAGAAATCTATGTACATTTCATCCGTCTTGGTTGGACAAATGGAAGAAGTAGCTTGTGTTATCCAAGTTAAGGAGACCCTACCTACGCCTGTTAAACTAACAGCAGAATTTGGATCTGAAGGAACGGCAATATCCGCAGCTACACTACCTGTTAGATTTGTTATGACCCAAGTACCTCTGCCACCAGAAGGTAAATCCAAGGCATTTAAATTCGTAGTATTTGATGTGCCACATAGATTTTGGTTAGGTCCCGCATTAGCAGTAGGAGCCCCCTGCCCAATTTCAATTTCTATAGGGTCTAATAAGACATCACAGCCTGCTCCTATTGAAGATTGCCAAGCAATCGCATATTTTCCATATTGGGTAAAAGTTACGGTAGAAGTTGAAGATGCCGGATTGCTAAAAATAGGAATAGTAGGACCTGCCAAAAATATCCACTGTCCTTGGGAAGGACTTGCAATACTATTCGCATTTAAAGTCATCGTATATGGAATACTCACATCACAAAATTCTCTATTGTCTCCCGCGTTGGGAATATCCGTCTCACCTACCACTACCTTAGCAAAGTCCTCTGAAGGAACTGAACAAGAACTCGTGGACACCCTCCACCTAATTTCATAAATACCATCTACCACTAGATTGCTCAAGATAGTATTCGGATTGCTACTACTGCTAAATCTAGCATTCGCTCCCGATGGCTGAGAGATAATCGACCAATTGCCAGTACCACTACTAATTGAGGCAGCGGAAAGGCTATAACTCGTCGTAGCTCCTAAACAAATAACTTCTTCTTGAATATCGGCCAAACTTGGTCCTTGACTGGAGTTAGTCGTAAAAGTAACTTGAGAAACATCTGACCCACAATCATTAGCAGAGGTAAAAGCGTAAGTATAGGTCGTATTGGGTCTTAGTCCAGTAACAGTTAAGGTATCTTTACCTAATACGCCACTACTGTTCCATACTTCAGTGGTAATAGAAGGACTTACCTGTCGCCAGGTACCACTTAATGCCCATTGATAATCGGCTATTAACACTGCGGGTCCTCCTGAGCATGCGACACCTTGATCTACTACAGCCGTATTAGTAGAAGCATTAGAACCAGGCACTAGCACGATGACATCATCAAATTCTGGTTCACATTCAGAAACAGGCAAATTTCTAAAATATCGAAACTCATAAACACCAGCACTTAAGTTAGATAAATAGGGATTCTTTTCATACTGACTAGTTTCTGTTAAGGGAGAAGGACCTGGTCCTGAAAGCATCGTCCATTGACCAATATGATTAGAACTCAATGATAAACCTACGCCTGCAAGTGTGGTTTCATATACCATACAATTAAGTACAATATCTGTACCTGCTGTTGCTTGGAATCCACCCATTACAGAGATTTCATTTTGAGCATTATAAGTGTATATGCCACACTGGTCTTTTACGGTAGTGGTTATATCATAAAACCCTACAGGGTAATCATATGGTGAGAAACTAATAGTAAGGTTTGCTAGATCATTAAAGTAAGAGCTTTCTCTAAATTCTTCTCCTATTAAGTAGTCCTCCATTGAAATAGTGAAGGTATAAGGTATGCCTACCGTAACCGTTCCTGAAGGTACGTCATTTGCTGAAATCCATCCATTTTTGTTACTAAGCCAATAAGGTCGAATACTTTGAATAAAGGTACCATCGTCATTTACTGCAGTAGCAGGTACCTGATTGATTAATACCGTAATTTCAAGATTTTCTTGTGCATAGAAGGAATTGAGTGGATAGTTTTTGGCTTCGAATAGGGTAAACTCCGCTGGAAAATATCCAATACCCTCATTGCATCCAATTGTAGATTGTATATTTACAATCATCTCTGGTAGTTCAGTAAAAACCACTGTATCTCTATCCAAACAACCATTACCATAGGTCAACCAAATAAACTCATACGGACCTCCCCCAGTAGTTATTCCTTTAACAACTGTATTGGGATCATTGATATTGCCAATAGTAACTGGTGTACCATTAATTTGCCTCCACTCCCCCGTTTGCCCTGTCTCTAAATAGGAAGCTTCCATCGTAAAAGAGCTAGGAAAAGAACCGCAGTATTCTTTATTCTCTCCTGCATAGGCAGCCGCAACCGTACAAGTACCGCTACAATTAACAAAAGTTACAGGAACAGATGCAGAACCTGAGCGACAACCACCCGATACGGTCCAAGTAAAGGTATAATTACCAGGGGTATTGGTACTCACCCAGGTACGTGGATTGGTAGAACCATTACTAAAGCTAACGCTCCCAGGTCCAGTATAAGTCCATTGCCCACCTCCATTTAAGCTACAAGCGGCAAATAGTTCTGTAGATCCACACACTATATCAGGTACGGCATTGGCATATACACTTCCTGGTGCGTAATTGTAATGGACGGTGTGATAAATTCGCTTTTCACAATCGTCATCATTGCTAATTGTAAAATTAAAAGTAGAAGAATATCCATTATCACCGTAACAATCCGATGTCAAGGGTTCAGGTGTAAATAGATAAGTATTATGATCGAATTTAGTCAGGGTACCGTCTATTCCAGAATTCACATAGAAACTAGATACTCTTTCGTTAGCCGCTAAAGTATTAATCTCTATCTCTAAAGGACTTCCAGTATAGCAACCTAAATTTTGAGAATAGATAATCGGATCGGTGGGTTCTGTTCCAACAGTATAGGTAACATAATCAATCGTTGTAACCCCGTCCGTACACTCTACCTCTAAAGAAAAGGTATATTCTCCTATTACTACGGTTCCTCCTACTGTGGTGGAAAGCGAAGTAGGCGAATTGATATTGACATTTGCCCCGCTTGGTTGACTGACAATACGCCACCTAATAGTATTGGAAACTGTATTAATAGAAGATTGATTTCCGCTTAGCTGGAAGGTATTTAAAACCGGTGCGAAGTTATCACTATTAGGGCATACCTTCGCGTCCACTCCTGCGTTAACGGAGCAAGTTTGAGCAATAGTTTGGTAGGTACTTACTACTACTAGGAGTATGGCAGGGATCATTTTTAATAAAAAACGCAGGAATATAAAGCCTAGTCTTTTGAACTGAGTTTGTTTGATCATATTGCTAATAACTAATTGTTATCAAAAAAGAAGGGAGGAATAAATTGAGTAAACGGGAAGTATTTGGAAGAATTTATAGGTGGGTAAATACTTTTACGTATCAATTATTAGACCAAGTCGCTACTAAAAATGCTTAATTGAATCAATAACATAATAAATAAGGTAAGAAAGATCAGTTATTACGAAAGGCGGGGTTCTGTTCACTGAACTGTGTCATTTATTAAAAAATAGCTATAATACTTTTCCACATTTCCACAACACAATCGGGAAACCTTTAAAAGTTTCCTTCCCATCAGTGTTGTGGAAATTGTGGGAAAGATATTTTAGCAAAATGTCAATATAACTGATCTCCTTTGACCAATCCAAGTCGATAAGACTTCTACCCACCCATATTCAAATCAAGCTGCATTCTCCCTTCAAAATAAATAGCTAATGCTTGAGCACATAAAGCCCAATTAGATAGCTTGGTTGTCCATTTTTTCTGAATATCCATAGAGGCTAAAAAGATCATTTTCAATAGGGCTCTTTCATTTGGAAATACGCCTTTAGATTTGGTAACCTTTCTTAATTGGCGATTAAAGCCTTCCACTGTATTAGTCGTATAAATAATGCGACGAATGGCAGGAGGATATTTAAAATACTGACTTAATTCTTCCCAATTATTTCGCCAACTCAATATAACCATTGGATACTTTTCTCCCCACTTTTTCTCTAGTTCATCTAGCATCCCTGCTGCCGCTTGTTTGCTACTTGAGCGATAGACTTTCTTCAAGTCTTTCAGGAAAGCTTTTTGATCTTTACTAGCTATATATTTTATGCTATTGCGAATTTGGTGAACGATACATAATTGTACTTCCGTCTTGGGAAAAATTCCTTGAATCGCTTCCACAAAACCTGTCAAATTATCAATACAGGCTATTAATATATCTTGTACTCCTCGATTTTGTAGGTCTGCCAATACGCCAAGCCAAAAATTAGCTCCCTCATTTTCTGAGGCATATAAGCCTAATAAGTCCTTCTCTCCTGAACAGTTAATGCCTAGTATTACATAAACAGATCTGCTTACCGTTCTTCCATCTTCTCTAATCTTATAGTGTATGCAATCCATCCAGATGATGGAATAGACCCTTTCTAACTGTCTATTTCGCCATTGATCTAATACCGGTAACACTTGGTCGGTGATGGCGGTAAGTTTCCCTTTGGATAACTCTAACCCATATAAATCCTCTAGATGATCCTTTATGTCTCCATAGCTCATCCCTTTGCTGTACATAGAGATAATCTTATCATCTAAGCCTTTGCCTAATACCGTTTGTCGTTTGGGAATTAATTGTGGCTCGAATGTGCCAGCTCTATCTCGGCTCGTTTCCAATTCTATTGCTCCGTGTTCCGTCTTGATTCGCTTGCTTACTGGTCCATTGCGCCTATTGGATTTACCACAGGATCGCTCTTCATTTAAATGATCTTCCATCTCTCCCTCTAGACTCGCTTCTAATATCCGCTTAATCAACGGCACTAATACGCCTCCTTTGCCGCTCAACTTATCTCCTTTTATAAGGCGATCTACCGCTTCTTTTTCTAAATCACTTAGCTCTGAATAGCGCTGTTGTCCTTTTGTTTGTCTTTGTTTGGAAGTTTTCCGTACTGTCATTTTTCTGTGTTTTTTACAAATATCTCCTTTTTATGAGTATTTGTCGGTGACACAGTTCATTGAACAGTCTCTAGATGTTATTCACAATAGTTTGTTGAACCAACCCTTTTTGTTGTAACATAAATACAGATTCTTCTGTTCGATTGGTAAAAGTG
>CALJIQ010000284.1 GCA_937973995.1 uncultured Saprospiraceae bacterium | reverse complement strand
ATGAATGCAAGTTTGGATAATAGCCATCCACTAGCATTCGGAATGCCCAATCATTTATATAGTTTAAAATTTGGCTCTAAAGCTTTAAAACCCAATGCCAGTTTCCAAACCGTTGGCAGGTATGAATCAGATGCTCAAAAGCTATTAGCAGCGGGCTATGCTTCTCAAGAAAACTTGGATCGTATGGCAGGTAATGTGTTTGCGGGTGTGCAACCTATGGGGAGTGGAAAAGTGGTTTTCTTATTGGATAATACGCAGTATCGGATGTTTTGGCGAGGTCCTTCTCGGATGATGCAGAATGCGGTGATGTTGTTGAAGGGGATGTAGTTATTTGTACGAACGTCGTTCCTTTGGAGGAACGACGTTCGTTGGCAATTCTATAATGAACGAAATAAATGAAACTAAATTTGCGTTTCGTTTGTTTCGTTTATATCTTTAGTTAAAAATATACAATCATGGATTCTGCCATTCAAAAAACAACAAAAGAAGACCAAAAAATTGCTTTATCCTCCATCAAGTTCTTGACGGAAACCGAGCAAAAATTCAGTGATCAAAAATCAAAAGTAATATCATTTACTATCCAAGATTCGGAAGAGATAATTACCATTCCTTTGAAAGCCTTAAAACTGCTTAAAGTTATATTGAATAATATGGCACAAGGAAAATCTATTGCCTTATTACCAACGGATGCCGAAATCACCACCCAACAAGCCGCAGAAATACTAAATGTCTCTCGCCCACATGTTATCAAACTTTTAGAAAAAGGAAATATCCCCTATAAAAAAGTGGGAAGCCACCGAAGAATTTTACTACAAGATATACTTACCTACGAAGCAACATTCAAAGCAAAACGAAGAAAACAATTAAACTCGCTCGCTAAAGAAGCTCAAGAGCTCAATCTTGGTTACTGATGATCCACTCCTCTCCATTCATTGTAGTTTTAGATGCCAATGTCATCTATCCTGCCCCAATTAGAGATTTACTACTCAACCTAGCTGATCTGGAAATATTCTCTCCAAAGTGGTCTGAAATAATCCAAGAAGAATGGATGAGGAATTTGCTAAAAAATAGACCTGACTTAAGCAAGTCTAAATTAATGAGAACCGTACAACTCATGAACAAAGCTTTCCCTGATGCAGAGGTACATGGATTTGAAGAACTTATTGACCAACTCAATTTACCTGATTCTGATGATAGGCATGTACTCGCTGCTGCTATTCATTGTGAAGCAGATGCTATCATTACCTTCAATCAAAAAGACTTTCCTGAAGATAAGATTCAAACATTTGATATAGACATTTATACTCCCGATCAATTCTTACAACTACTCTACCAACTAAATCCTGAAACAGTCCTTCAAGCTTTTCAAAATCAATTAGCTTCTTTAAAAAATCCTCCTAAAACTCAAATGGAATTGATCGAGACTTTGGTTAATTGTGGGGTTGAGTCGGCTAAGGTGTTTTTTAAATAGCAAAAGATAATATCAGATTAGCTTTTTTGGTAGATCAATTAGCTCAAGTACTAGACAAATATTTTCAAAAAGCATTAGTCGCAGCAAAAACTTTACGAGACCTTCGACAGAAAGTCAGAGTGCTTTTTGATTTGATTCCCTGTATTTCAATGAACTTGATTTATCAAATCATTGCCAGAGATGTAAAACTCAATCTCTCGCCTTGATTATTCATATTTGTTAATTTATCGTGCGAACCGCTGGCTGCTTTTACTAAAGAAAAACTTAAATTCATTATATATTGTTTTATTGTAAATATTTTGTGACTTATTCATATTAAAATAGCGTATGAAGAAAATTGAGCTTCTCAAACAAGTATCATTTGGGAAAAGAATTGCGGAAGAAGAAAAAGAAAAATTAAAAAATTACTTCGTTGAAACCGACGAATGGAGAAGAATTTATAATGGAGAAATTGATATAATATATGGAACAAAAGGGTCTGGAAAAAGTGCTATTTATTCTATTCTAACTGATAAGATTGATGATTTATTTGAAAAAAATATTTTATTAATAAGTGGAGAACATCCTAGAGGAACTCCTGTTTTCAAAAACTTAAATACTGATCCCCCAGCATCACAAGAAGAATTCCTGATGCTTTGGAAACTCTATTTAGTATTAATCACTGCTAATCAAATTATTGAGTATGATTTCAGAGATCAATATTCGCTAAAAATATTGGAATTGTTAAGAGAAATGAAACTTATCCCAAAAGAACGAACAATTCTTAATTACATTCTTTATGCAATTGATTATGGAAAGCGACTTTTCAGACCTAGTGCAATAGAAGGAGGAATAAGCTTAGATCAAAATACTGCTCAAGTAACAGGAGTTAATTTCAAAATTACTCCAGGAAATCCAAATCCAAGTCAGCTAGAAAAAGGATTTATATCTATAGATAGTTTAATGAATTTAGTAAATCAAGCTATGCTTGAAAATGACTTAAAGCTATGGATAGCAATTGATCGTCTTGATGTAGCGTTTACGGAGAATCAAGAACTGGAAAATAGGGCTTTGAGATCATTATTTAAAGTATACCTAGACATTTTACCCTTAGATAATATCAAGCTAAAAATATTTCTAAGAGATGATATTTGGAGACGAATAACTGAAGAAGGATTTAGAGAAGCAAGTCACATCACCAGAAACCTAACTATACGTTGGACATCCCAAACTATACTTAATTTGATAGTAAGAAGATTACTCGCAAATCAAGTAATAATTGATAATTTTAATCTGGATAAAGAGAAAATACTATCAAGCTTTGAAGAGCAAAAGAATTTATTTTATAATCTATTTCCAGATAAAATTGAAATCGGTGAAAAACAATCTTCATCTCTAAATTGGATTGAATCCAGAATAAAAGATGCAAAGGATATTTTTTCACCTAGAGAAGTTATCCACCTACTTAATGAGGCTAAAAACATTCAAATAAAAAGAATTGAAATTGGAGAAGCCAAACCAATAAATGATCAAATCATTGATAGGTTCTCAATAAAAGAAGCAATGAATCCAGTCTCTGAAACAAGGTTAACACAAACAGTTTACGCTGAGTATCCATCCTTAAAACCATATATTTCCAAATTGAGTGATCAACGAACAGAACAATCGTTTGAAAATCTATGTAAGATATGGGAACTTGACAAAAAAGAAGGTAAAATGATATTAGAGGAATTAGTTGAAGTTGGTTTTATAAAAATAAACAAAACTCAAAGAGGCATAAGATATAAAATTCCATTTCTATATAGACCTTGCCTCAACCTCGTTCAAGGTTCTTCTGACAATCAATAATTTATTATTTGAATGTTTCAATTTATTTAGGTGTTAGAATGATTTTCTTAGCAGTAACCCCTTCCACTTTCTCCCTAGAAAACAAAACAGGAAAATACTGATCCTTCGCCCATATATCAAACAGATTATCATAAAACGGATCATCAGGATTGCCAGACTGCCCAGGGCTATTCGTACTGAGGCATTGATCCCAATCGCCTGTATCCACAATCATACGAAAGGAAGCACCACTCGATTGATTATTGTTCCCCCCTGTACTATTGACCGTATAACCATTGCCACCTCTAGGGGCTGGACCCACATCTAATTTTTCACGAATGGACGCTTTGACGGCGTTGCTCATCGGATGCTTGAGTTTAATATGCTTGTATTTTTCTTGCCCATATTGCCAATGAGACATATCTTCTCCTAACTGTTCTGTCAGTTGTTGAGTAGCTTTTTCTAATGCTTCTACCAAAAAACGATTTCTTCCTTCAAGAATATTTTCTCCAAACTTACGGTCGGGTACGACTATCCAATCAATGACTCTTTTCAATTGAATACGGAAGTAGGGTTGTACTTTTTCAGGTACGACGGTTGCCGTCATTTGCTTCATCAAGGCACGTTCCCATGCCACATAGATACCTGCGGCAATCGAGTTTTTATCTAGTTGATAATCATCCCAATCTAATAGTATTTTTCTAGCTTTTTCCACTCGTTCATTTTCACTGGAAAGATTTTTTAAAAGCGGTACTAAATTTCTGGCAGGTACAGAATAGTAGTCGGTTTGTAGCGTCGCCATATCCATCAAAGAATGTTTCTTTCCTGTGTTTAAAATTTCAGCTAGTCGATTGCCTCGATAAGGATCGGACCATTGAAAACTGATGGCATCTTTATGGGGATAAGATAAGGGCGTGACGTTTTCATTGGCAGTTGCGAATATGCCACTTTTGGGGTTATAGACATTAGGCTTTTCAATAATCGGTAAATACCCATCCCATTCATAACGACCATCCCCTGGCACAGGAACCAAGCCACTAAAATTCCGTCGAACGGGCGCAATACCCACCGACTGCCAACCAATATTTCCAGCTTTATCTGCCCAAATCATATTCTCGCCAGGGATGTTACTGTAATTGCAAGCTTCCCTAAATTCTTCAAAGGTCTTGGCTTGATCCATCCGCAAACTAGCTAGGTAAGGAGAACCGCCAAATTCCATCCAACCACAGCGAACCGCATAGGTGATTTGGTTTTCTTCATCTTCAAAAACGACTGGTCCATGATGGGTATATTTATACACAACTGGAACGGGTTGGCTTCCTTTTACGGCAATGGTATCATATTCTAATTCCATCTCTCTCCACACACCTTTATGTTGGTATTGATTAGGATTATCAGGGTTTACTTTATATACATAAAGGTCTTCTGCGTCTGTCCGAAAGACCGTTAATCCCCAAGCCCCATGTTCATTATGACCAATGGAAATGCCTGGAATTTCAGGCTCACCACCGCCAATCACATTCCAGCCAGGCGCTACCAAATGTGCCATATAGCGCAAAGAAGGCGTGGACTGGGTTCTGTGCGGATCATTCGCCATCATGGGATAACCGCTATGGGTATGGTCGCCAGTTACGATCCAGTTATTACTACCCCAATATTCTTGTTCTTCATTTAGCATATACTCGTAGGCAGGTGCGTCCAAAGCTGCTAAATTTTGATAAGATTTCCAATCATTAGCCGCATCGCCCATTAAGTCTTGAGGTTGAAAACGAACTGGTCGGCGATAGGCATTGTATAATTCCAGAATATCTTTTAGTAACCATTCGGGCTGTATAAAAGGATCTAATTCCAGTATCGGTTCATGGGGATGAAACCAATTTAATTCCTTTGTTTTTTCCACCCCCATTAAAGCTACTTGTCGTCCTACATTTAATTCATTATTAATGTTACCCAAGAGACCTTGGTGTCTAGAAATCACTACATCAGGCGTCCATTTATGAGGTTTGATGCCTAATAGTTTAAACTCTAAGGGCAAGGCGGCAGGATTTTGTTCTATCCAATCAATATAGGCATTGACCCCTTTTACGTAGGAGGTAATTATCTCCGCCCCATTCTCATGATAATAGTTCATCTCTTTTTCCATATCTCCTCTAAATCTAAATAATCTCGTTCCAATATCTCTTTTTAATTCTCGTTCGCCCAATATTTCTGCTACTGTTCCTTTCGTTTGTCTTCGCCATATTTCAAATTGAAATAAGCGATCTCTAGCTGCATTAAATCCTTGTGCAAAAAATAAATCGGCTTCATTCTTGGCATAAATATGAGGGATACCCCATTGATCTACCAAGATTTCTACTTCCTCTTGGATGCCATTAACAGAGAAAGATTGTTTGGTATTTTCTTTGCTGACTTGTGCAAGTAGAAATAGGGGTAGGATGGTGAATAATAGAATGTTGGTTAGTCGTCTCATGTTTTGTTTTTTTAACCACATTAGGGCACATTAGTAGGGTCACATAAGACACATTGGAAAGACTTTGTGTAAGTGAAAGAACATTATCAATTACTGATTATTAATTATTCTACAAACGTGACAAACATGCGTAATTAGCTAATAATCAATAATTAGTAATAAATAATCAAAAAACTTTAAAGTAAAATTATTTTTGTCCACTCACTTACTTATGTAAAAAACTTATGTGCACTAATGTGGTTTAAATTCACCGAAAGATACAAACCTTTTGAAAGATTGCTATTTACTTCATAACTTTGTTTAAAGGCTTCAGCAATAAATAATCTACCCACATAGGTATTTCCCGCAAAGGATCGCTAGGGTTTCGCAAAGTACGCTAAGTTAGTTTCAGGTCTCGCTTAGCGTACCTTAGCGTATCCTTAGCGAGACTTTGCGGGAAACAAAATTTGGGTAAGTTATTTATTTCTTCGTCCCTTACACAAAAAAATAAAAATACCATGTTAAGATACTTACTCATTTCTTGTTTAGCCCTTACTTTATTCGCTTGCAAAACGACTCCAAAAGGGGAAGTAGTAGAATCAGAAGCAGGAGTAGCGAAGGTCGTTTCGTTTGGTGAAAAAATTGATCAAAAAGGGGTTATTTCTTATGAAGACATGTTGTCCCAATTTGGAGAATCCGATTCCTTAAGGACCAAAGTAATGGGAACCGTAGAAGGTGTTTGTCAAGCCAAAGGTTGTTGGATGAATATCGTCTCTGACTCACCAGACAAACCAAGTATGTTTGTAAAATTCAAAGACTATGGTTTCTTTATGCCAAAAGATATATCTGGCAAAAAAGTCATTATGGAAGGATATGCCTTTAAAGAAGTTACTTCGGTGGATGAATTAAGACACTACGCCGAAGATGAAAAGAAGTCTAAAGAAGAAATAGCGGCGATCACGGAACCAAAAGAGGAATTGAAATTTATGGCTTCTGGTGTATTGCTATTAAACTAAGGCGACAGGAGACAGGAGTCAGGTGTCAGTACAGAGCGTGCTAAATCTGACTCCTGACTCCTGACTCCTGACTCCTTCAAAATGGTTCACGTCTTCGGTATTCGTCATCACGGTCCCGGTTCGACCAAGAGTTTGCAAGCAGCTTTAGAGGCACTTAGTCCCGACTGCCTATTGATAGAAGGACCACCCGATGCTAATGATGCCATTGATTATGTGGTACATCCTGACCTAGTCCCACCTGTTGCACTACTCGTGTACAATACGTCCGATTTAAAGCAAGCGTCCTACTATCCTTTTGCACATTTCTCTCCTGAATGGCAAGCCTTAAAATATGGATTGGAAAAAGATATTCCGACAGAATTTATGGACTTGCCTCGTAGTTATTCCTTTAGTTTAGATAAATCGGCTATCGCTCAACCCAACCTCACGGAAGAGCTACAACTAGAGGTAGAAGAAGGCATTATTTATAAAGATCCATTTAGTGAAATTGCTAAACTAGCAGGCTATGAAGATAGTGAGCGGTGGTGGGAAGTGATGTTTGAAAGTGCAGACAATGCCACCGACATATTCACTTCTATTTTGGAATTAATGACCGAACTTCGAGCTGCCGCCAAACCCGCTTCTTATAGAGAATTGCAAAGAGAAGCCTATATGCGAACGGTTATCCGAGCAGCTGTAAAAAAAGGTTATCAAAAGATAGCAGTGGTTTGTGGAGCGTGGCACGCCCCTGTATTAGAAAAGTGGCAACACTATAAAGCTACCCACGACAAACAATTTTTAAAAGGTATTAAAAAATCCAAAACCAAAGCGACTTGGGTGCCTTGGACGTACAAGCGATTGTCTCGACAAAGTGGTTATGGGGCAGGCGTAATTTCTCCTGCTTGGTACAGTTTATTATATGACAAACCTGAAGAGGTGGTGATCCAATGGATGTCCAAAGTAGCACAATTGTTACGACGAGAAGACCTAACCGCTTCTTCTGCTCATGTGATTGAAGCCGTTCGCTTGGCAGAAACCTTAGCAGCTTTGCGTTCGCTACAAGTACCTGGTATCAATGAGCTATCAGAAGCAGCTATTTCCATTATTTGTGAAGGGCAAAAATCTCCTTTAGAGCTGATAGAAAAAAAATTAATTGTTGGAGAGCAAATAGGGGAAGTACCAGATTCCATTCCTGTTGTTCCTTTACAACAAGATTTGAATAAATGTATTAAAACTGCTAGATTAACTAAGGAACAGCAATCTTTAGAAACAGTAGAGAAAACTTTAGACCTACGAAAACCTTCCAATCTTGCAGCTAGTCATTTATTACATCGCTTGAATATCTTAGAGATTCCTTGGGGACAACAATTGGAGGGGTCTAAACATAGCTTAGGTAGCTTTAAAGAAATATGGGCATTAGATTGGGAACCAGATTTTGCCATTCGCATCATCGAAGCAGGAATGTGGGGCAATACGGTGTATGAGGCAGCCAGTAATTATATTTTATCTGCTAAGGATAAACAACCCCATTTAGCACAAGTTACCCAACTAGTAACGCAAGCCTTGAATGCCGATTTAAAAGAAGTCATTGATGAGCTAGTCCAATTAGTAAGTGATCTATCTGCCCTGACTACTGACATTTTCAATTTGATGGATGCCCTACCCTCTTTGGTAAATATTGTGCGATATGGAAGTGCTAGGAGTTTTAATATCCAAGCTATTCAAACTGTTATCAAAAATATTGTCCCTCGCATTTGTATCGGTCTATCAAGCAGTTGTATCAATCTAGACGAAGAAGCATCTCAAGAGGCCTTCCAAAAAATCATTGCTATCAATCGAGCCTTACATACCCTCAACGAATCGAAGTATATCCAAGCTTGGTATCTTTCTTTAGCACAAATTATGAACCACACCAAAGGTGGAATTTTGTCAGGATTGAGCACTAGAATTTTATTGGATAAAAAAAATATTCTTCCAAACATCGCCGCCACCAAAATGTCTTTAGCACTCTCCAAAGCCAATGCCCCTTTAGACAGTGCAAGATGGATAGAAGGTTTTTTGAATGGCAGTGGTTTACTGCTTATTTACAATGAAGAATTATGGACCATTATTGATGAATGGGTAGATCGTTTAAAAGAAGAACGCTTTATGGAAATCCTACCCGTTTTGCGAAGAACGTTTTCTAATTTTTCTTCTCCTGAACGGCAGAAAATGTTGGATTTGGTAAAGCAGAAACGAAAAGGGAAGGGGCGAAAGAAATCAAGAAAAACTACGTTTAATCAAGAGCGAGCGAATCAAGTGATCCCTATTGTGGAGAAGATACTTGGTTTGTAATCGTGCCGTAGGTACGACCTGTCGGTAGAGATATTGGGTCAGTCTCCCTTTCCGTGCCGTCAGGTACGACATGTATTATTGTGCTCACATACCGTACCTGACGGCACGGGAAAATATCGTTCTTATTGGCTACCAACATTTTGTACCTAAAGGCACAACTAATAGAAAGAAAATGAATAGTTACGCAACTTCAAAGCTAACACAAGGCAAAAAAAACACCAGCCTCCAACAAGAAGACTGGTGTTTTTTACTTGATGATTAAATTGATGGTTTGATTGTCAACATCGTATTAACCATCAAACCATCTAATTTTATCTTCCAAACAAACGACCCAAAACCATACCTGCCACATCATCCACAATCGAGCCGTCACCATCTCTATCTAGTAACGATTTGAGGATGCCGCCATTTGGTCCACTTTGTTGTTGTCTCGTCTTACTAACTGTGTTCGTCAAAATAGAAGCCAACCCACCTGAGTCCATATTTTGTTGACGCTTTTGCTTTCCTAAGGTCTGCATCAAGATAGGAGCTAACATCATCATTAAGTTCATGGTTTTACCATTTGTAAGACCACTTACTTTAGAAATCACTTCCGAAATATCAAAAATATTTCCACCTAATAAATGCTTTAAAATACCTGCACCATTAGCTGCACGAGGAGCTTTTTCTTCTGCTCGACCATCAATAAGATCGTGTAAATTATTTAATAAACTACCATCGTGATCTTTTTCTAACACATTAGAAAGAACATCTGCGCCCTGATTTTTTTGGGTGTTAGTTGCCAAGCCTTCTAATAAAGTTGCTAAAATATTATCGGTAGCTACTTCCGTTTTTTGACGGTCTGCACCTAACTTACCACTAATTTGGTCCATTACGCTATCGGTCAATTGACTTTTTATTAAGTCCATTAAATTTTCCATAAAGTTGTGTGAATTTAGAGATTTAAAATACTGGGTACTTTGTGAAAAGGAAGGGTATTTAGATTAATTCCTCTATATTCCTAACAAAAAGCTTTCCAGATAATGGATAAAAATTGGTTTAAAAACCGCAAATTGGTTTAAATTGCAACTGAATCAGCATCCATTAGGTGCTAATTATCAGTAAATTCATTCATAGCTAAAACCTATGAAGGGAAAATGCGGTATAGAATTTCATAGAATAGTAAATCCCTTTTAAAAAAGGGAGACCATTATATAGACGTTATATTAATAGTAAATGTATCAATTTATTGTTTAAATTGTTATTAGTTCCTAATCTTTACTTTACTTATGACCTTTCAGTCAACAGATATTATGTCCTCCGAAAGCGTTTTTGCAGAAGCAAAAGCGCATGTTTTTACTCTTTTTAAAAAGCAATCCAACGCTCGCCTAGTGTATCATAATTTTGAACGGACCGATCAGTTCGTTCAGACCATTGAAACCATTGCTGCGGAAATAAAAGCCAGCGAACAGGCGAAAGAAATCGCTAGATTAGCAGGTTTGTTTTGTTTTTCGGGTTACTTAACGAATTACGCAAAAGCTAGTGAAACCAGTGTGCAAGAGGCAGAGCAATTCTTGTTATCTAGGAATTATTCTAGAGCCAAAACAGAAAAAGTAAAAGATTTAATTCGATTACAACTAACCAATAAAACACCAGTTACGCCAGAGCAAGAGTTATTTAATGATGCTTATAATGCGATGGTTTATGGAGAGGCTTATGCAAGACAAAAGCCCCTACAACAATTGGAGGAGGAGTTGATGATGCAAAAGAAAGTATCGAAAGAACAATGGATTTCTTTGCAATTACAAAATTTATTGAATACAAAATTCTATACGAATTACGGCAAGAAAAAATTTGAACCCATACTCGCCCAAAATATTTATGCTGCCAAAAAGCAGATAGATAAGTATCAAAAGCGAGGCATGGTCACCTTCGACGAACCGAAAGCACCCAGCATTTTTGAGGAATTAGAAGAAGAAATTCCCAATCGAGCTATTCAAACTTACTTTAGAACCAACTATCGAAATCATATCAACCTAAGTGCTATCGCAGATAATAAGGCGAATATTATGATTAGCGTTAATGCGATTCTTTTATCTGTTTTGATTTCGTTATTGACTTATAAAAATATGACGGAGACCAATCCAATGGTCTTGATGGCAGTTATCATTTTCTTTATTACAGGATTAGCTTCTTTGATTTACGCCGTCTTATCTGCTCGTCCCAAAGTAACTACGATTAATAAGAATATCACTGATATTCACGAAATCAAGAAAAATTTAGTCTTTTTTGGAAATTATGTTCATTTAGAAGTAGAAGAATACGAGCAGGCTATTGACGCTATGTTTAGAGACAGTGAGCTAATTTATGGGAATATGACCAGAGATATTTATTACTTAGGAAAAGTGCTAGACAAAAAATATAGATACTTAACGAACTCCTATAATATTTTTATGGTGGGCTTTGTGGCTACGGCTATTACTTTCATTATTGCATTATTGTTACCATAGGCTATAAAATCAAAAAGCACCTTTTGGCAAAGGTGCTTCAATTTTAATCTCAATAAAAGCAGTATTAACTTAATATAGTTAAGTTATTATGGTCTTTAAGCATGAGGTAAAGATAAAGTATATATTCTATATAAAATAATTTTATCTTTATTTTTTACAGAATATCTGCGGTTTAACTAAATCCAACATCCATTCTTGATGAGAATTGACCATCTATCACCTCTTCTATTCCCATCTAATTTTTAATATCTCCTTAACGCCTTGATTCGTACCCTTTCTGCTTTCTAATTCGTTATATAATAGACCCAAATCTCAACAAAAATATAGTCCAATGCCAAGAATTATTACGCTATTCATTTTTTCTTTAGTTTTTATTACCCTACAAGGTCAAGTTAGAGCTTATTCAGAACTAGGCTTTCATGGAAAAGAAGTGGTTTTGAAGCCCGGTAAATACACGGCAGACCAGTTAAGTGCAAAGGGTATTTCGAGTGTGCAGTCTTTTCGCATCCCTAAAGGTTGTAATGTAAAACATTATAGCACTGGTAATTTACAAGGAGAAGCTGCTAGTTATTCAAAAAATAAACCCAAGTTAGCAGCTAGTTCTATCCAATCCATAAAAGTATCCTGCCAAAGTTCTGGCTCTCCATTTGCTATCGCTGCCTCTGATGAGATTGGACAAAAAGGGGATCTAATTACGGTAGATGTGAATGTGGGCGATTTCAGCGGGGTAGTCTCTATGCAATATAGTATGAATTGGAATCCTGCCATTTTACAATTTGAAAAAGTCCAAGGATTCCAATTGAAAGATTTGTCGGCTAGTAATTTTGGATCTGAGCAAGCAAAAGATGGAAATTTATTGATGGCTTGGTATGATTCTTCTGTTAGAGGCGTAACTTTGAATAATGGTACGGTAATTTACCAAGTGGTATTCCGAGTAATTGGAGAAGATACGTCTAAATCTCGCATCCGTTTTTCAGGAAAACCTTTAATTATAGAGGTCATGCGAGCAGACGGCACCCCACTTCCTTTTAATAATACGAATGGGTCTTTTACTTTTCAAAAATAGATTTCTAGAACGCAGCGGCGCAGAAACGCAGAGGGGCTATTTAAAAAGAGGATATTCCTTGAAGGAATCTCCTCCTTTTGCATTTTTCTCTGCGCCTCTGCGTCTCTGCGTTCTATTTATTTGCTTAGTATTCCAAGGGCAAGCCCAAGAAATCAACATAGGCATCCCCATCATCCAAGAACAACTCCCCGAAAACTATTCTTATAATCCTCTTTTTTTCACGGCTCGCTTTCCCATATTTAAAAAATCCGAAAAAAGACTGCAATTCTATATAGAACCCCAAGCAGCGATTACCGCTCCACCTGATAATATTTCTTCTGCTTTTGAATTTGGTAGTAACTTAGGTATTCAATACGATGTATGGCAAGGAAAAAGGCAAACGATAAGAGCAGCCATAGGAGTTGGTCCCCACTATACTTCCTTAGAAACCGCTATCCAACATAAGGGCTTTTTATTTTCTGACAATATCGAATTGGGGTTCTATCAGCAAGTTCAGGAGTATTGGGGTATTCAAATCAAAGGACGATTCCGACATTTATCAAATGCTAATTTACAGCAACCCAATAAAGGCTTAGATAACTTTTTTGTCATGTTGGGTGTATTTTGGCGGACATAGATATTAAGATTGTTAGAATGTATGGTGGAAAGGTTTTAAAATGCAATCTAATGATTAAATACAACAACGAGCAAAACGGCACCTTCAAACAATCATAGCCATCATGCAATCAAACAAAAACGCCCTCATCATCTTCATCAAAAATCCAGAAAAGGGAAAGGTAAAAACCCGTTTGGCAAAAACAATAGGAGATGATAAGGCATTAGCGATCTATAAAGCACTTCTAGAACACACCCGCCATATTGCCCTATCCGTCAATTGTAGCCTTCACCTTTTTTATAGCGGCTATATTAATCAAAATGATAATTGGTCCGCTAATGATTTTAAAAAGCAGTTGCAAGTACAAGGAGACTTAGGATATAAAATGGCTTCCGCTTTCCGATCCGTTTTTCAACATCACCAAAAAGTAGTCATTATTGGAAGTGATTGTGCTTCTTTGACTCCTTCGATTGTACAAGAAGCTTTTACACAATTAGATCATCATGATTTCGTAATTGGACCTGCTGAGGATGGGGGATATTATTTACTCGGTATGAGTAGTTTCCAACCCCATGTTTTTAATCATATTGCATGGAGCACAGAAACGGTATTTCAGCAAACTGTTGAGCATGTGAATCAACTGAATGCTTCTTTTTCTTTGCTACCTATGCTGTCGGATATTGATAGGGAAGAGGATTGGAAGAAGTATGGGTGGGAAATTTAATAAATCACTTCGGAAGAGTCAATAATATTTGCTGCAATCCAAAACTGACATTCTTCTAGGGATATTTTTCCATCTGCAAGTTCTAGAGAAAATGCTATCAATATTTCGTTACTAGATTCTCCTTTCGAAGGAATGATTTTATCTTCAATAGTAATAGTCTTAAGATTCATTCGAAAATGAAATTCATTCAACTTTAAAAAGATATGGCAAGATGCTAATGCGGTTCTCTTATTACCATCTTGAAAAATATGATTACTACTAATATTGAAAAAATATAATCCTGCTTTGTGATGAATTTCTGGATAAAGGGGTTCATCAAACAACTCTGAATCAACAGCTTCAATAAGATAATCTAAAGCAGCCTCATTAAGAAAATTAGATGGCGGATTGAAAGTTCCACCATGCCTTTCAATAGTTTTCTTGTTTATCAGAATTATGTCCTCCTTTCGTAAATACTCCATCCGACTTATGCTAAGGCTTTAAATACTTCATCATACCTAGCAAAGTCTTCTTCAATCAATTGTTGTAACTTTTTCCGCCTCGTTTCTTGCTCCTTACTCACAATAATCTTGTTTTCAATAAGAATTTCATTGATAATACCCTTAAGCAAACTTGGGTTTTCTGCTAAAATCTCTAGAATAATAGGCTTTAGTATTTGTTTGTCAATTTTAGCTAAGTCCATAATTATTAAATTTAAAATGATAATTAGTCTAAGTTACAATATTAAGTGACATTATGTTCCCTTTTTTATTTTTTATTTATCCAAGCAGGCTTAGTTTTCAAGATCTTCTTAAAAACTGGGCAATCCTCTCCATGCGCTCCTTTCAAATAGCCCGAACTCATTAAAAACTCATTGGTAATCTCGCCCCCTGTAAATTTGAAGGTCTTTTTAAATAATTTCACCCATTCCTCCCTAGTCATAGGATGATTTGCATCTAGCCAATTTTTGAAGGAACCATACTCTTTTTGTAAAGCAAGAATTTGATTGGCATTGTGAATAGCCGCATTCACTTTCAGCTTATTCCGAATAATACCCGCATCACTCAATAGGCGATCTCTGTCTTTTTGGGTATATTTCGCTACTTTTGAAATATTGAAATTGGAATAGGCTTTTCTAAAGTTCTCTTTTTTGTTTAGAATGGTGTTCCAAGAAAGCCCAGCTTGGTTAATTTCAAGAATCAATCGCCCAAACAATTCATTATCGTCTGCTATGGGAAAACCGTATTCATGGTCGTGATAATGCACATTTGGATTCGAGGCATCCAATTTAGCAACGTAAGCACAATAAGTATTTGATTGATCCATAAGCGGGTTGTGAGTTAGGGATTCTGTGTTCTTTGAATGTGTGAATTACAGGTCAGAGTAACCAACCCGCAATCCGCAACATTCAATCGCAAAATATGAAAAATATAAGTCGTTATATATTTATAGTAGCCGCCATTTTGGTGGTGGGAGGGATCGTCTATTATTTTAGCGATATTGTAGCCTATGTACTTATCTCCTGGGTATTGTCTATGTTAGGACAGCCATTAATGCGATTTTTTCAACGAAAAGGAAAGATTGGTAAGTTTAGAATTGGCCCCAATACAAGTGCAGCATTGACCTTGTTTTTATTCATTCTAATTGCTATCCTTTTAGTATGGATGTTTGTACCGTTAATTGTAGAACAAGCTAATAACCTAGCATCTGTTGATTATGGGACAATCGCTACGGCATTAGCAGAACCTATTCAACAACTAAATGATTGGGCGACTAATTTGGGGATTGTCAAGACGGGAAAGAGTCCTTCGGAACAAGTACAAGAAGCATTGTCCGGATGGTTCGAGCCGAGTAAAATTGGAAACTTGTTTAGCTCTGCGCTCGGATTCGCAGGTAACTTCTTGGTAGCGATTTTTTCTATACTATTTATCACCTTTTTCTTTTTAAAAGAGAACCGGCTATTTGTTAATTTTTTGACCATGTTGGTACCTAGAGGTTATGAATATAAGGTCAAAAAAAGTATGAAGAATATTACGACTATGCTGACTCGCTATTTTGGTGGTATCACAGCACAAGTGACCATCATCACCATTATGGTATCAATAGCTTTGTCACTATTAGGAGTAAAAAACGCTTTATTGATCGGTTTTTTTGCCGCCTTAATCAACGTGATTCCTTATGTAGGTCCGCTCATTGGGGCTGCCTTTGCCATATTTATAACGATTTCTTCTAATTTAGGTCTGGATTTTTATAGTGAAATGCTCCCCTTAATTTTGAAAGTAGCAGGGGTTTTTGCAGTTATGCAGCTTACCGATAATTTTATTCTCCAACCCTATATCTTTTCTAATAGCGTACTCGCCCACCCTTTAGAAATCTTCTTAGTCATCTTAATTGGCAGCAAATTAGGCGGCATTGTTGGGATGATACTCGCCATTCCTGTTTATACCGTTCTTAGAGTAATTGCTAGTGTCTTTCTCAGTGAATTTAAAATTGTACAGCAAGTAAGCGATCGAATGCGACTAGACGAGGAAACTTGATGGCTTAGATGCAGGATTGTTGTCACTCAACGTAAACAAAAACACATTTTTTTATTTTAAATAATTTTTATTAAATATTCTTTTTTGGCACATGCTTTGCAATTAAATAATCAAATACTTAATTCCCCCCGTTTAGTTGTCTCAATTACTCAAAAGTATTTGTACGGGGTGCATGCTTGCTTGCTAAGCGTGTACCTTTTTTTTTCTTTTTTAATCTCAATTGAAAGTGGGCTTCCTTCGGAAGCCCTTTTTTTATGTCCTTACCTCACAGTAAACGTTTACAAACGGCTACAAACGTCATTAAGCGTTTATCATACGATTATTTTTTACCCTTCCTCTTTCCTTTGTGGTATCGTTTTTTACTACGCTATCTCTAAAAGAATAGCTCATTTTCGAACCATAGTAATGAGGGAAAAATAATCCACACAACTTTACTTCGCTATTTTTCCTTCATTACATAAAATTATTAAGTAATGAACAATGTACGAAACTCAGTCCGTTTAATCGGTTATTTAGGAAGAGACCCAGAAGGTAAGCAATTAGAAGGAGGCAATTCTCTCGCCCGGGTATCTTTAGCTACTAAAGAAGTTTATAAAAACAAAAACGGGGAAAAGGTAGAAAACACCCAATGGCATAACTTAATCGGTTGGGGTAAAACCGCTGAATTAATGAATACACTTTTGAAAAAGGGAAAGCAAATATTAGTAGATGGCAAAATTGTCTATAAAACCTTTGAAGACCGCAATGGTGTAAAACGGACTCGAACGGAAATAGTGGTCTCTGATTTTGTATTGATGGGGTGAGCAGGAATCGCAGATTCCGCTGATTTGGAATTGATTTCGCTGATTAGATTTTTTTGATGAGACGGATGCTTGCAGATTTTACGTGTACGGTACATATCAGATCCGAAAAAATCATTTTAATCAATTACATCTCATCTGCGAAATCAATTCCTAATCTACGAAATCTGCGATTCAAAAATAATTGCAATGTTAAAAATCTTTGAGGTAAGGATTCTAGCAGATTTCACGTAAATTGCACACGCCATATCCGAAAAAATCATTTTAATCAATTACATCTCATCTGCGAAATCAATTCCTAATCTGTGAAATCTGCGATTCAAAACAAGCACCTAAAAATAACCGCCAAAGAGGCAGGTGCAGAATTAACAAGCATTGTAAAAAAGGCAACCCATACAGAATACCTCTGGCAAGGGAATCCAGTTTATTGGGGAAGGCACGCACCAGTATTATTTCCGATTGTAGGAAAACTAAAAGAAGATACGTTCAAATTAGGAAAAAAAGCATACAGCATGAAGCAGCACGGGTTAGCTAGAAATATGGATTTCAAGCTAATAGAAAATGATGGATTCTCCCTGTATTATGAACTAACAAGCAATAAAGAGACTTTACAACAATATCCATTTCCCTTTCAGTTGTTGATCCAATATACATTGAAAGGAAAGGACTTACTTGTTTTTTATAGGGTTAGCAATCCTTCCAATAGTCCTATTTATTTTTCAATCGGCGGACATCCAGCGTTCAATTGTCCATTAAAAACAGGAGAAAAACGATCGGACTATCAATTAGTTTTTGACCAAAAAGAAACCGCCTCCACACAACGACTAACCAATGGGAATCGAAATAACGTAACGGAATCTATTCTAAAAAAAGAGAAAAAACTTCCCCTCACAGACCAATTATTTGACGAAGATGCACTGATTTTTGATAATTTAAAATCTTCTAAAGTTCACTTACAAAAAGGGACTAAGCAAGTATTATCTTTTGACTTCACAGGATTTCCTTATTTAGGAATTTGGTCTAAAAATCGAAAATCGCCATTTGTTTGTATAGAACCGTGGTATGGTATTGCGGATACCACTACTCACAATCAACAACTAAAAGAAAAGGAAGGAATTATTCAATTGGCGGGCAAGAAAAACTTTGAATGTTATTATGTGATTACTATACATTAGTAATGCGAATCGGCAATTAAAGTAATGAATTCGATTCATTCGGCGGCTGACATGCACTTATCAAATAACCCAAACTGTTTCTATGATAATTAGTAATTTTCAAAAATCATATCTTTTACTATTCCTTTTTTTATTAAATGGTCCATTTTCAACGGGACAAGAAGTACCCATCCTAAACTACTTTACGAACGCAAATGGTCAAGTGCAAATAGAAGTAAATTCAACGATTGATAATTACTATATTTTAAAAATTAGACATCATAAAGATAGTGCATTTGTGATTCCCACCTCCATGACATTGGGTACAGCCAACACTACCCTACTGGAAGAACCCTTAGCATATTATCCAATAGAACATTATCAAGTGTTGGAATATTCGATAGATGCACCTGCGGATACAGATGCAGACGGCATAAACGACCTAATAGAATATCAGAACACGCCAACACAAAATCCAATTAATGCCGCTCCTCCAATCGCTATGGAAGACGGTCTGATTATGATTGAAAACTTTGACGCCTTCAAAGCCTTATCTATTAAAAAGGATTTTATAAAATGGTCTGAATTTCTCAATGGAAAAGAATTTGTAAAATTTATGATAGTGGATTTCGACCACCCCCAAGTCTTCTTCCTCAACAGTGATAAGCATGATCTTCATTCAGAATTTGCAGAGGAGATTGGCATTGACCAGTTCGGAGACCGTATCATTAAAGGACAAGTAATTTACCATCCTACCAGTATTTCCAATAATGGTACCTTAGGAACATTTGCGTTTAATTATAGTAATGGCAAGGCAAGGGATTTTGAGGTAGTTCAAAAAACACATGAATTGCTCGCTGCCAATATGCCTTTCATAAAAAATAACCTTGCCTACTTTGTTACAGAGTACAGTGAAGAGCAATATAGTCAGGATGAAGAAATTTATCAACAATCTAGAGTTCCTATTCTCTTTGAAGCAGATATATACCAAAGTGTAGATTATTGGGGTTTAAATCAAGCCGAAGGATTTGGTCTTTTTCGCCAAATGAGTTTAGAAGAAATACCTGGTCCTAGAGATATTGTACTATATGAATCGCTGCCCAATTCTCTACCTCGAGTGGGCGGCATCATGACTTCTGTTATTCAAACGCCTTTATCCCATGTAAATTTAAGAGCTATACAGAATAATGTCCCCAATGCCTTTATCAGAGAACCTCTATCCATTGATTCCATTGCCAACTTATTAGATAAACTTATCTACTTTAAAGTAGAACAGGATAACTATTACATTCGAGAAGCAACATTGACAGAAGTCAATGATTGGTTCGAGGAACTAAGACCAAAAACAGATCAAGTACCTCCTTTAAATTTAACTTATAAAACCGTCCTTCCATTAGAAGAAATTGACTTTTCCATGTTTGATGGATTTGGTGCAAAGTGTAGCAATATAGCCACCATGCGAACCTTCGGTTTTCCAGAAGGAACGATTCCCAATGGCTTTGGTGTGCCCTTCTATTTCTATCAGGAATTTATGAGGTATAATAATTTCTTCGAAGTGATAGAGAACCTAATCACCAATCCTGAATTCATAGCAGACCGAACGATTAGGGATGAACAATTAAAGGAATTGAGAAAAGATATTAAGCAAGCCAATATGCCGCCTTGGATGATGGAGGAATTGGCAGCCATGCACGCCACCTTTCCTCAAGGTACTTCTATTAGATGTAGGTCCAGTTCCAATAATGAAGATTTAGCTGGGTTCAATGGGGCTGGCTTATATGATTCAAAAACGCAACATCCAGACGAGGGACACATTTCTAAATCTATCAAACAAGTCTATGCTAGTTTGTGGAATTTAAGAGCCTTTGAAGAACGAGAATTTCATAGAGTAGATCACCTCTCCGCAGCTATGGGGGTATTATGCCATCCTAATTATTCAGAGGAAAAAGCGAATGGCGTTGGGGTTAGTATTGATCCATTATATAATACTACCAATACTTACTATTTAAATACCCAAGCTGGAGAAGACTTAATTACCAATCCAGAAGCAAATTCTGTTCCCGAAGAAATTTTATTAGATCAAGAAGCCGATACGGAAGTCGGGTTCATTGTTCTACAAGCCTCCAATCTAGTACCTACTGGAACAACTATTTTAACTAACCAATATTTAGAACAGCTTAGGAATTATTTATCTATTATCCATGGTGAATTCGAACGCTTGTATGAGGCTTACAATAATGAAAATTTTGCAATGGATATTGAGTATAAGATTACCAAAAACGACCAACTCATTATCAAGCAAGCTCGTCCCTGGGTACACTATCGGTTATTGAATAATACGAATACGATCCCTCAAAATACTTTTACTATAAAGCTCTTTCCAAATCCCGCTCGTGAACGCATCTCCATCGAATGTACTGATTGCAATTTTGCCAGAATCAGCATTACCGACCTAATGGGTCGGCTCTACCTTGAAAGGAATATTTCCCACACCGATGATTTGAATATCAACTTACCTATCCAACAGTTGCCGGCAGGCATTTATCTATTCAATGGTTATGATAACAATCAAGTACTTAATCAGGTTATGAAATTTGTTGTTGAATAACCAAATACACTGTCAACTAAATTTGTTTATAAGTAGTGTGACATTATTAATTATTGATTATTAATTATTTTCCAGACGCTACTGAACACGCCTAATTAGCTAATAATCAGTAATTAATAATCAATCAACTGAAAAGCAAAGTTGTTAACTTATTTTTGTCAGACTACT
>CALJIQ010000283.1 GCA_937973995.1 uncultured Saprospiraceae bacterium | reverse complement strand
TTAAAAAATGGATTTGAAAAATCCATTTTTTAAAAGACCTGCCTCTAAAGAACCCTATTGCGAGACAGCGACTAGCTGTCGAGCTAAATCATTTTCTGCTCGCTAATGCCAAAACAATCCAATAAAGCAAGACTACATCCCCGAAATAGAAATCGCTTACCATATGACTTAGATGCCTTAGTAAAGACAACACCTAAATTAGCCAACCACATCCAACCTAATAAATACGGCGGACAATCAGTTGAGTTTTCAAATCCAATTGCCGTAAAACTTCTAAATAAAGCCATACTCAAACATTACTACGGAATAAAGAACTGGGATTTTCCAGATGAAAATTTATGCCCACCTATACCGGGGAGAGCGGATTATATTCACTACATCGCGGATTTATTAAGCGAGCGTAATGGAGGGACGATTCCAAGAGGCGATAGCGTTACCTGTTGGGATATTGGGGTAGGTGCAAATTGTATTTACCCGATTATAGGCGTGACAGAATATGATTGGAATTTTATAGGAACAGATATTGATCCGAAATCCATTAGAACGGCAAAACAGATTGTCGAGAATAATCCATCCTTGAAAGGGAAGATTACCTGTTTATTACAGGATCATTCCAACGCCATTTTTCAAGGTATCATTAAGGAGGGAGATACAATTGATATAGCGATTTGTAATCCTCCTTTTCATGCATCTGCGGAAGAGGCGCAAAAAGGAACTAGTAGGAAAGTCCGCAATCTATCAGGAAAAAAAGGAACTGGCACAACCCTCAATTTTGGAGGGATTCCAAAGGAATTGATTTACGAAGGAGGAGAGTATCAGTTTATTCAAAATATGATGCAAGAAAGTAAAAAATTTGCCACCAACTTTTTTTGGTTTTCTACGCTAGTCTCTAAACAGGCTACGCTAAAAGGCATTTATAAAACACTAGAAAAATTAGAAGCTACTCAGATTAAAACAATGCCCATGAATACGGGGAATAAGACTAGTCGGATTGTCGCTTGGACTTTTCTATCCAAGACAGCACAAAAAGCTTGGCGTGCTTATAGGTGGACTTAACCTACCAATAGGATTCTATTTCATTGATGGGTAATAAGACCTTCTATAATTGTAGGAAACCAAGACTACTTCCCTGTATGACTGCCAAAAGACATCTTTACTAGCAGCTATTTCTATGATGGTTACGTTTCCCTACTGCGTATAAACTTTCCCATTTATTAGTCGTAAAACTGTCAAAGAACTCAAAATCGAAGGCACTCACCTAACCAATTGTCACAAAATGAACAGTAATATGAATTTACTTTTTTGGAATATGGTTCTTAGCTGGTAATTTTGTGGGCTTGGAATTGTCATAGTCATGGGTCATTAGTCATTAGTCATTATTGTATATACGTACAATTGACTAATGACCAATGACTAATGACCAACTTCAAACCATCTCCTATGATAAGATATTTACTCCTTTTTTGCTGCCTAATGGTCGGAAGTGTCCTATACGCCCAAACCTCTTTAGGAGGTAAAGTGATAGATGATACGGGAGAAGCAGTATTATTTGGAAATGTGGCCTTATATAAAAATGGGGTCTTGGTATCAGGTGGAACAACGGATATTGACGGGAATTACAATCTCGGAAACCTTGATCCTGGAACTTATGACGTTGAATTTAGTTACACTGGATTTCAAACTCAACGAATTACTGGTGTCATTATATATGCTGGTAAAGCGAATAAACTAGACGCTACTTTAACTTCTGGAGTAGTTTTGAATGAGGTGGTGGTAGTGGACTACAAAGTCCCGCTGATAGAGCAAGACAACACCACCCAAGGAGGAACAGTTACCTCTGAACAAATCCGACAATTACCTACCCGTAATATTAATGCGATTGCCTCTGTTACTGCAGGGGCTGCTTCTGCTGACGAAGGTGATGCCGTAACGATAAGGGGATCCCGATCTAATGCCACGGATTACTATATAGATGGGGTACGCGTAAGTGGTGCCTTGATTCCAGAGTCGGAGATAGAACAGTTACAAGTTATTACAGGGGGATTGGAAGCAAAATATGGGGATGTTACTGGTGGAATTATTTCCATCACTACCAAAGGACCATCCAATAAATTTTCTGGTGGGGTAGAGGCGGAGACTTCTAAAGGATTAGATCCTTTTAATAATAATATAGTTGGCCTAAACTTAAGTGGTCCTATTTTAAAAAATAGAACAAACGGTCAATCTATTTTGGGGTATCGCTTTTCGGGTAGATATACCTATAATGAAGACGATGACCCTACTGCAATTCCTGTATATAGAGTGAGAGACGATAAATTGGCCGAGATTGAAGCCAACCCCATTAGTATTGTGAATGGTAATAGAATTACTGCCGCAGAAGACTTAACCAATGAAGATGTAGAAATATTAGATGCTCGCCCTTTTGAGGCATTTAAACGACTAGATTTAACCGCCAAATTGGAAGCTAGAATTGGTAGAACCATTGATGTAGCTTTTACAGGCACTTATTCTAACAGAGAAGATCAATTTACGCCCACAAGTACGCTTAATAACTCTAGTATAGATAGTTGGCGCTTACTCAATGCCCACCATAATCCTTTTGATCTTAATGATACTTATCGAGGTATTTTTAGATTCAGACAAAGGTTGGCCTCGGCTAATAATGAATCTAATAGCAATGCCTTGATTAGAAATATTGTCTATTCTTTACAATTTGGATATGAAAAAAATACCAGATCACAAAAGGATACTCGACATGGGGATAATTTATTTGACTATGGATATGTAGGTGATTTTAATTATAGTTGGAATCC
>CALJIQ010000282.1 GCA_937973995.1 uncultured Saprospiraceae bacterium | reverse complement strand
AGTTCAATAACTACCCTTTAGGTGTGGTTGTTAATTTGGTCAATTACAGTATCTAAAAATTCCTGCATATCCAACTATTGAAATACCTTTGGGATTTAGAAATTGTTAGATGGTTTGCTTGATGGGTAAGTTCTCAATGCTGGTCAGGAGACTAGCGGATAGTCGTGTCTAGTCTGGAGACTAGACACATCGAGTGCCGATATTTCTAGTCTCCAGACTAGAAATTGCTATCTGCTCGTCTCCTGACGACAGTGGATTGAGAACCTACTTCATTTACTCATAAAACACTGCCCATCAAACCATGTAGCCATCAAACCATCTTTTTCATCCCGATAAAAATAATCCTTTTATGGAAAAGCCACTACACTTTCCTACGCTTGCTATTAGAAGCACTTTACAAACAGATGAAAATACGGGAGCCATTGTCCCGCCTATCACCCTCTCCACCACTTTTGAAAGGGGGGCGGATGGTTCTTATAAAGATGCGTATGTGTATTCTAGGGAGAATAACCCCAATCGGCAGAGTTTAGAGAATAGCCTTGCGCAATTAGAGTTGGGAAACCGATGTTTTGCCTTTTCTTCTGGTATGGCAGCTACTACTGCCCTATTTCAGACACTTCAACCAGGCGATCATCTGCTGTTACCCCATGATGTGTATTATGCTACTAGCGCTATGGCAAAAACTATTTTTGGTAATAAAGGAATTGAAGTTGGCCATACCGTCATGTACGATCTTGCAAAAGTGAAAAAAGCGATACAACCCAATACGGCCTTAGTATGGCTTGAAACGCCTTCCAATCCACAACTCAATGTAAGCGACATTAAAAAAATAGCTAAACTTACCCATAAAGTAGGTGGCTTATGTGCGGTAGATAATACTTGGGCAACGCCTGTTTTGCAACAGCCTTTGTTGTATGGAGCAGATGTTGTGATGCACTCTACTACCAAATACTTCGGTGGACATAGTGATGTGCTTGGAGGATGTTTGGTAATCAAGGAGGATAATCAGTTAGCACAGGATTTAAAAAATATTCAAAAACTAACAGGTGGAGTCCCTTCTCCTTTTGAATGCTGGCTTACTTCTAGGGGCATCCGTACCCTCTACGTTAGAGTGCTACAACAAACCAAAAATGCGCATCAACTAGCCAAGTATCTTGAAAAGCATTCGCACATTGAACAAGTAAATTATCCAGGTCTAAAAAGTCATCCTCACCATAAAGTGGCTAAGAAACAAATGAAAGGAGGGTATGGTGCCATGCTGTCCGTACAAGTAAAAGGCGATGCTACATACGCTATGCAGCTAACAGGTAGGTTACAATTATTTACCACCGCCACTAGCCTAGGTGGGGTCGAAAGTTTGGTAGAACATCGAAAATCTATTGAGGGTCCTGACAGCCCAACTCCTGATAATTTATTAAGAATATCGGTTGGTCTAGAACATATCGAAGATTTAATTGCTGATTGGGAGCAGGCTTTGAGGTAGGTCTATTGTTTCATTGTTCCATTGTCCCATTGTCCCATTGTTAGTTCTTGGACATAAAAAAAAACAATCAATCAGATCACTTAGTAGTGGGACAAAAATAAATGTTCCAATTTTTCGAGACTTTTCGTTAGCTTTCAAAAATAAACTCCTTGACATACGTTCATTTTTGAAAACTAACAAAAAGTCAATTGGAACATTTATTTTTTCAACGTCCCTTAGAGTGATCAGATTGAACTAAGGCGTCTTCTGACCACTCCAAAGTGATCTGATCAGTTCTTCACTGTTTCATTAATTCTGTCTCAGTGTTAATTATTGCCAGATAAACCGAATAAACCTACCTCTCTAAAGCCTCTTCCACTATCGCATCCAAACAGTCAGTCAAGGTCATACCATGTGCTATGACCTGTTGGGGAAAGATACTTTGCTCCGACCATCCTGGAATCGTATTCGCTTCCAACAAGCGAAATCTATTATTGCTAAAAATATAATCAAATCGGACCATGCCTTTACAATTCAACAATTCATAGAGTAGTCGAGATTGATTTTGACAACGTTGGGTCTGCATATAGGTAAGTACGGCAGGGGTTATTTCTTCGCTTTCGTTCTCATACTTTGCTTGATAATCGAAGAATTCATTTTTAGAAACAATTTCTGTAATGGGTAAAACAATCACTTGATTTCCTTGTCTAAAAACCCCATTTGAAAATTCTCTTCCATCCATAAATTGTTCCACGATCACTTCATCATCAAACTCAAACGCCTTTTGAATCGAGGTTTGGATGCAACTATCATCTGCTACCTTTGAAATCCCATAACTACTTCCGTTTTTATTTGGTTTAACAAACAAAGGATAGCCCATAGTAGCTAAATCTTTCCAATCAATATCTCTCCCTTTTTTCAATAAACGGGAGTCTGCCATAGGAATACCATGAGGTCTTAAAAAATCTTTAGTAGCTTGTTTATTGAACGTAAGCGCACTAACGAAATGGTTACACCCCGTACAAGGAATACCCAATAATTCAAAATATCCCTGAATGCTTCCATCTTCTGCCGGATGACCGTGAAGAATTAAAAAAACGGCATTAAAAGTAATTCTTTCTTCCCCTTTGCTTAAGCTAAAATCATTCTTGTCTAATACGATCCCAGTGGATTGTTCCATAAAATCTGCGCCATTCAACTCAATGATCAAACTGTTATATTTTTCTTTATTCAGATGCTTTTCTATCGTCTTAGCACTTTTTAAAGAGATGCCTCTTTCGGCAACATTCCCTCCTGTTAAAATAGCGATATTTAATTTATTTTCCATAGTGCTTATATTTACAAATTTAAGTAGGACAAGGATACAAAGATAGTAAGATTCAAAAATTTCACCATGCAGAATGAAGCCTTATTCAAGCAATTAGAAAGAGAACTACATTCTTTTAAACCATTATTGGGTAAAGCATCTGATTCTATCTTAAATGAAGGGGTCTCCACCTATCCTATTTTCATTGTCCACAAAGGAGAAATAGACATGGGGATTTCCTTAGTAGATCACAATAAGAATGGCGGCGAATGGTCTATTAATGCCTCTATCTTAGAAGAATTTGCCGCTAAGCAACTCATAAAAGAAGATAAAATAGAAAACTTTCAAAAAATATTTAAAGATCCAGAATCCTACCTTTGTCTATTCGTACTTAGCGAGGCAGGAGCGAATTTCATTTTTCTTCCTAGACAAGTAGAAGACCTTTCTAAGCAAAACTAACATGGCATATTTTTTGCCATTTTTTAAGTCTTCCCCTGCCTAAATTTCACGCCCTCCTATAATTTCAAGCTTTAGCAACGACCAAATAATATCTCCATCATTTGGACGGTGTCTTTGATTATTTTATCGTTACTTAACTTTAATACTCTAATTCTTTGGTGATTATTTCAAGTTATCACAGTATGGTATTTCCTAAAAAATAGTGTCTTTTTGACCTATACCAATAGAATAAACAAATGCTAGTGGAAAAAGCCTCTACTATTCAAGCAGTTCAATCTTTGTTACTACTAGATACCAATGTAGTAGCGGATACTGCTATTGAAAAAGTGCTTTCAGATTCTACTACCAATTCGCTTGAATATACTCGTTTTTCTTCCATAGAATCCATCACCAATTTCATACATCAAAATCCAAATCATTGCCCCAATACCATTCTTTTCTATTGTGCTGTTTTTGAACAACAGGAGCAACAAACGCTTACCAAACTAGTCTCGCTTTTTCCTGACAAGAATATTATTCTGTTATCAAAAGTAGATCATATAGACATAGGCTTGAAGGCATTAGAAATAGGAGCAAAAGATTATATTCCACTAGCGGAATCTACTCCTGACAGGATTACTAGAGCCATACAATTTGCAGCGCAACGAAATAAAAAGGAACAGAAAGATCAACAGGAAGTAGTAAAAAGTAAAGATCGTTATCAAGATATTATCAACCATTCCAATGATGCAATCTATGTGTGTGATTTGGAAGGGAATTTAGTTGATTTTAATCCTGCTACTTCTACTCTTTTAGGTTTATCTGAAGATACACTACCGAAGATAGACATCCACAATTTGATGTACTCTACTAAACGGAGGAAAGAATTCTTAGTGCGTTTAGTGGCTGCCAAAAAGGTAGAGAACTTTGAAATAGAGGTAGAACGACCAAATGGAGAAAGAAGACAATGTATCATTTCTGCTCATATGATGGAGTATCCTGATATTACAGGGTATAATGGTATCATTAGAGATATTACAGAGCAAAAACAAGCCGAAGCATTAAAAAAGGTAAGAAACTTAGCCAAACAATCGGCTGAGATGAAAGAAAAATTCTTGGCAAGCATTAGTCATGAAATGCGAACGCCTATGAATGCTATTCTAGGCATGAGTAATCTGGTTTTAAAAACAGATTTAAATGAAGAGCAAAATAACTATATCAGTTCCATTAAGCAATCTTCGGAAATCTTATTAGGCGTAGTTAACGATATTCTTCAAATTTCTGAACTACAAAATGGCAAAATAAAATTTGAAAATAAAGACTTTGATTTACATGCGTTGATGAATAACTTGATCAATGTAATGCAGTACAAAGCCCAAGAAAAAAATCTACTGATTGAATTAATCATGGATGAAGGAACCCCTAAATTAATAAGAGGAGACAAGCTTCGACTCAATCAAATCTTATACAACTTAGTAGGGAATGCGATCAAGTTCACCGACGAAGGTCATGTAAAAATATTTGTCGTCAATCTCAACCAAAATGACTATTCAGTTCAAATTAAATTCATGGTTGAGGATACAGGAATTGGCATTCCACCAACTAAAGTAGAAGCCATTTTCGAATCCTTTACTCGAATTAGAACCAAAGACCGCATATTTGAAGGAACGGGTTTAGGCTTATCCATTGCTAAAAATCTAATAGAGCATCAGGGAGGAAAAATTGGCGTAACCAGTGAAATTAATAAAGGCTCTACTTTTTTCTTCGATCTAATTTTTGAAATTGGAGAAGAGTTAGTTACCGCAGAAGAAAAGTACCAACTTCCATTAATCGAAGCAGATAGTGCCTTCAGACTATTATTAGTAGAAGATCATAAAATGAATCAACTAGTAGCTCGAAAGACTTTAGAGAAACAATGGAAAAATATACAACTAACGATCGCTAATGATGGTCAGGAGGCAATAGCTATTTTAGAAAAAGAGCCCTTTGATATTATTCTAATGGATTTACAAATGCCTCGTATGAACGGGTATGAAGCCACGGAGTATATTCGACAAAAAATGGCTCCAGCAGTTGCAGCTTTACCCATTTTAGCAATGACTGCTCATGCGCACATTTCTCAAGATGAGAAATTTCGAGAGTATGGTATGGATGACTATGTACTCAAACCATTTGAACCTGCTCAATTATTTCAGAAGATAAGCCAATATGCGTTAAAGAATAGTATTGTAAATTAAAAAATTGTAGAACGATTTGGGGCACCCCAACGATTCATCCGCTTACTTTGGAGTGAGCAGATTATTAAACGCCTTTTATCTGTTTTAGAGTTTTGACAAAACTCTAAATCTGTTGTACACTAAAATTAAACTAAGAATCAAGAAAGCATTTTCTATAAACACTTAAAACATGGATTACAAGTATATCAACCTAGAGTATCTTGATTTAATGTCAGATGGAGACTTAGACATGAAAAAAGTAATGATAGACATGTTGTTGGAGGAAATACCTGTTGAAATCAAGAAACTTTCTCAAATGCATCAAACTGGTGATTGGAATCAGTTAAAAGAAGTGAGTCATAAATTAAAATCAACCCTTGCTTTCATTGGAAATCCTACCATGACTTCATCAAATGAAAGAGTGGAAGAAATCGCAAAAACTGTTACAGGTCTAGACGAATTACCTGCTTTAATAAATACATTGATGGAAACTTATCCTCACACTTTAGAGGAATTAAGGTCTGTTTCTACCGTGATGGCAACGGCATAAGGAAAAAGTACAACTTCAAAATTAGTACGCTCGAAGTAACTACCAAAGACTAAAGACCAATTCACCAAAGACCGAATTTACGCTGCTGCCTTATCCTCTTTAGCAGTCGGATTTCTAAAAACCAACTGGTCATCAAAGGCATCTAGTACCACTTTGGAATTAGCTTGTACCTCTCGCTTTAAGAGCGCTTTGGATAAAGCATTCAGCACTTTCTTTTGTATCACTCGCTTGACAGGTCTAGCTCCAAATTGTGGGTCGAAACCTGCGTTGGCAATATAGTCTATGGCTTGTGGTGTAGCCGTTAATTCGATTTCTTGCTTGGCTAAAGTTCCTTCTAATCCTTTCAATTGCAACTCTACAATCTGTCTAATATTGCCCGCCGATAATGGCTGGAACATCACCACCTCATCAATTCGATTTAGGAACTCTGGTCGGAGGGATTGTTTCAATACCTCCAAGACCATGTCTTCCGTTTTTTCAAAAATTTCGGATTGGTTATTTTCATCTAATTGAGCGAAATTCTCTTGGATTACATTCGCTCCCATGTTAGAAGTCATAATGATAATGGAATTTTTGAAATTGGCTACCCTGCCTTTATTATCGGTTAAACGCCCATCGTCTAATACTTGTAATAAAATGTTGAATACATCTGGATGCGCTTTTTCAATCTCATCTAACAAGATGACGGAGTAAGGTTTTCTTCTAACGGCCTCTGTCAATTGCCCACCTTCATCATAGCCTACATAGCCAGGAGGCGCACCCACTAACCGAGAGACTGCATGACGCTCCTGATACTCGGACATATCAATCCGAGTCATCATATTTTCATCGTCGAACAAGAACTCGGCTAGTGCTTTAGCTAACTCTGTCTTACCTACCCCTGTTGTTCCTAAGAATAAGAAGGAACCAATCGGTTTTTTATCATCTGATAAACCTGTACGATTTCTTCTAATCGCATCTGCAATGGCTTCGATAGCTGCGGACTGCCCTACTACCCTTTTACCGATTTCTTTTTCTAAATCGAGTAACTTCTCTCTTTCGCTTTGTAGCATTTTGGTCACAGGAATACCTGTCCATCTTGCAACAATTTCTGCTATGTCTTCTGCGCTTACTTCTTCTTTTACAATGCGCTTCCCTTCTGTTTGTAATGCCTCTAATTGTTTAGTAAATTGCTCGTACTCTTCCTGCGCCGCAGGAATTTTACCGTATTGAATTTCTGCTACTTCGCTGAATTTGCCTTCTCTTTCCAAGCGTTTTGCTTCTGTCTTGAATTGCTCAATTTGCTCCTTCGCTTGTTGGATGCCTAGTACTACTGCTCGCTCACTCTCCCACTTCGCTTTGAATTGATTGCGTTCTTCTTCTAGGTTGGCAATACTTTTATTTAACTGTACAATCTTTGCTTCATCGTTCTCTCGCTTCATCGCTTCTCGCTCAATTTCCAAGTGACGAATCTTTCTTTCAACCTCATCCAACTCCTCTGGCATCGAATTCATTTCCAGTCGTAACCTCGCAGCTGCTTCATCCATCAAGTCAATTGCCTTATCAGGCAAGAAACGATCCGTGATGTAGCGGTTGGAGAGTTGGACAGAGGCAATAATCGCCTCATCTTTAATATTGATTTTATGATGTGTTTCGTACCGTTCCTTTAAGCCTCGAAGAATGGAAATTGCATCTTCTTCGTTTGGCTCGTTTACTAGAACCGTTTGAAATCGTCGTTCTAAGGCTTTGTCTTTTTCAAAGTATTTTTGATACTCCTTTAAGGTCGTTGCACCGATGGATCGCAGTTCGCCTCTAGCCAATGCGGGCTTTAAAATATTAGCTGCATCCATTGCTCCTTCTCCACCACCTGCACCTACTAGGGTGTGGATTTCATCTATGAACAAAATGATTTGCCCATCCGCTGAGGTCACTTCTTTGATGACGGCTTTTAGTCTTTCTTCAAACTCCCCTTTGTATTTTGCACCTGCTATCAATGCCCCCATATCTAGCGCATAGATTTCTTTATCTTCTAAATCTTGTGGAATATCACCATTGATAATTCTATGGGCTAATCCTTCTGCTATTGCAGTTTTTCCTACCCCAGGTTCTCCAATTAGTAATGGATTATTTTTGGTACGTCGAGCTAAAATGTGTAGTAAACGTCGGATTTCTTCATCTCTACCGATAACAGGATCTAGCTTTCCGTTTCTTGCTTTTTCATTTAAGTTAACAGCGTATTTGTTCAACGCGTTGTACGTATCTTCTGCACTATGGCTAGTCACTTTTGAACCTTTTCGTAAAGATTTTATCGCTGCTTTCAAATCACGCTCATTGATCCCGCTATCTTTCAATAATTGCGAAACCGAATCTTTTACTTTTAAAATACTCAATAGTAAATGCTCTAAAGCAATGTATTCATCGCCAAATTCTTTTAAGAAGGTAGCAGCACGCTGCATCACCTCATTGGCTGGTCTTGATAAATACTGGTTGCCCCCTTTTACTTTTGGGTAGCCTTTCACAATGGCATCTAGTGCAGCTCGCACTGCTTCCATATTCACGGCTAATTTTTTAAAGATAAAAGGAGTTACATTTTTATCTACTTCTAAAATACCCTTTAGTATATGTCCAACTTCAATGGACTGATTGCCATACTCCAAGGCTAATTGCTGCGCTCGTTGGATGGCTTCTTGTGTTTTTAATGTGATGTTATTAGGATTCATATCTTTTAAGTTGTCAGGAGTCAGGGGGCAGGAGTCAGAGGATTTATCGCTGACTCCCGATCTTCACACCTTATTTCTAGATCGAATAATGCGTTTCAAAATTTTATACTATTGATTGTACAAAGGGTATTCCACAAGGAAAAAGTGGACAAAATGGTAGTAGATATGGAATTATTAGTGACATTTTGACATTTTGAGTTAATCATTAATGCCATTCTGACTGTTTAAGCTATTTTTGATGGTTGGCATCTGACAGATGCCCGTCATCTAGTTTTTCCGTTAACATAGAAAAATGACGGGCAACTTGGAGTCGCCAACCATTGTTCACTTGATAAGTTCCATATCTTTTTCTATTTTCATTGTATCATCGAGAAAACTATAATTTCCAAAAAATGAGTATTCAAACTTTAAAAGAAGAAGTACAAAAATTAGATAAAACAGAGCAGGCAGAACTAATGCATTTTATGGTTGAGCTTTTGGCTACAGAGGAAACAGAGATTTCTAAAGAGTGGGAGGAAGAAATTGAAAAACGGGAAGAAGCATTGAAAAATGGAACCTCTGTTGGCAAGCCTGCTAGAGAGGTCTTAGCAAAATACCTAAATAATGGCTGACTATATTGTAATTATCCAGCCAGAAGCGGAGGCAGACCTTGACGATGCTTATAACTATTTAGAATCTCGTAGAGTAGGACTTGGATTTGACTTACTAGAAGAGTTAGCTCAGTTACTTAGTTCTATTGAAGACAATCCTTTTCTTTTTCAGAAAATTTTTAAAGAAAAGCGTAGAGCTATCATTCAGCGATTTGGATATAATATCATTTACATTATTAATGGTGATACTATTTATATTCTTGCAATTATTCATGGAAGTCGAAATCCAAAAAAATGGCAAAGAAGATAGTGGATTAATAATCCTTGAAACTTAATGAATCTATTTCAACAAGCAAAAATAGCATTATCCAGAAGCAACGCCGACAAAAAACACCCCTTCCGATACTGCCACCTCTCTACCCTATCAGAAGAATATCCAGAGACTAGAATGGTCGTCAATAGAAAAGTAGATCAAGACTTAACTGTTTTTGTATTTACAGATAGTCGCACAGCTAAAGTCCAACAGTTGCAACAGAATAATAAAGCCAGTATGGTATTTTACCATCCCAAAAAGCGAATGCAGATAAGAATGAAAGGAACAGTGGTTCTGATAAATGAAACACATCCCGACTATACCTCCTATTTGAACCAACTGAAACAATCCCCTTCTTTAAGAGATTACACCACTTTGCAACCACCAGGAAGTTCTTTAACTACACCAAATGTCTTGCATGGAACAACATTGTATTTTATGGCACTGTTATTTAAACCTTTATTACTGGATATATTGTTGTTGGATAGAGAAGGGCATAATAGATGTACTTATACTAGAAGGGGCACTGAATGGATTGAGCAGCGATTAGTACCTTAAGATTAGACCTTAATAATAGAGAAACAGATAAAATTGCCTAGGTACTATGGTATTTTGGTTTTTCGGTATTATGGTAACGCTTACTTTTACGAAAATTTTATCGACTTTCCTCCCAATTCTTAATCTTGAAAACTCAACCATACGACCAAAACACCATAAAACCACAATACCGAACCAGTTACAAATAAATAATAAACATGAAAGAAATAACAAGTCATTCAGAATTCAACAAAGTAATACAACAGGACAAACCTGTATTACTAGACTTCTATGCCGATTGGTGTGGACCTTGCCAAATGCTATTACCAACCATTGAAAAAATAGCAGGAGAGTTTGAGGGGAAGGTAGAAATTCGGAAGATCAATATTGACGAGAATAAAGCGATTGCATCCAAGTTTAATGTAAGAAGTATCCCTACTCTATTCTTTGTAAAAGATGGTCAAATCCATTCCAAAATTAATGGGATGACTTCTGATGTAACTATTCGTAAGACTTTAAATAAGCTTTTGAAGTAAGGATTGAAAGGCAGAAGGCCTTAGGGATGGAAGGATGGAAGGATGGAATTTGTTCCTAATGTTCGTTATGTAATTGCCAAAGGATTTTATCCATCTCCTCCTTTAGCGGTGTAGAACTACCATAATAATTGCTATGCATAAAGCTAAAGATCAATAACTTCCCCCCCTTTGTAAACAAGTATCCACTAAGGCAGTGACGATTGGAAAGCGTACCTGTTTTAGCGAACACATAAGGCTTTTCGGTATTCTTATAATATTGTTGAATAGTACCCGATTCGCCCCCCGCTGGGAAGATATTTAAGATTCGTTCCAATGGATATTCCTCGTGCATTTTTTCTAATAACCGAACAATGGAACGAGGGGAAAATAAATTGTACCTAGACAAACCTGAGCCATCCACCCAACGCATAGGATCTGGTAAATCCGCTAATAATTCTTTTTGAGCATAGCGAATAATTTTCCTAGTATTTAAAGTGTCGAACATTTCATCCGCACAAAGCAATAGCATTTGTTCAGCAAGAAAGTTATCACTCTCTTGCATCATTCTTTGGTACAAGCTATCGGAAGGAATGCTATATATCGTTTGTTTTTGGAGGGAAGACGTTTTAGGGAAAGCAGATAATAGTTCTATTGGACGCCCAAGTTTTTCCTGTAAAATTCCAAGCAAAATTGGATCGGAATATACAAATGGTACTGTTTGTTGAAACGCTTTATTTTCCTCTAATGTACCTAATAATTGAAGCGTATTCTGAAATTGTTCTCGCTTAAAACGAGGACTATTACGCAATTGATTAGGACTCGCGTTGACTTGATATGCAAAATAAGGAGGCGTAACGAAAGTAAGCGTAGATGCAGAATCCTTTTGTATATAAATACTATTGCCAAATACAGGAAGTGCAGATTTTTCCACCTGATAGCTGTACAAATAATCATCCCAAGCCCACCCTGATCCATATCGCTCATCCATAAAATTATCCGAACAATAAAAGAGTTGACTAGTCGTATCGGACAATAACTGTTCTACGGCATCATCCATAGGTAAATCTGGATGCCAAAGAGAAGGATCGCCTGTCCCCCAAAAAATTAAAGAATTTCCACGTTGAACATATCGTAAGGCAGGAATAGAATCTCCTAATATTTTCAGGGCAGTGTAAAGCGTAAATATTTTTGTATTAGACGCAGGTGTGAATAATTTATCCCCATCATATTCATACAGCATTTCTTTAGCCGCAGGATCGTACAAAGCAAAACCTGTATGACTTTTTGAAAATACTGGAGAATCAATTATCTGGGAATGGAGATTTTTTTTCTCTTTTTTGGTAAGTAATTGAGAGGAGGAACATGCACAAAAAAAACTTAGGAAGAATGCAAAAGTGCAAAGACGTAGCACCTGAACAAATTCTGAATTTTGAATAAAAGTAAACATCTTCAAAACTATTTTTTTTTCATTTGCAACGTATTCCTTCATTCAAAATTCAAAATTTATCATTCAACATTATACAAGCTTATCCATCTCTGAGCACAAACGAGCAAATATATCATCAATAGAACCTACCCCTTTCACCTTCATAGAATGACCCGTTTCATCATAGTAATCATAAACGGGAGTCGTTTCATTTTTATAAACATTAATCCGATTTCGGATAATCTTTTCATCCGTATCATCTGCCCGACCTGAAGTTTTACCTCTTTCCAATAATCGTTTTACAATTTCTTCATCATCCACGTCTAGGGCTATTAGCGCAGCTATGGAGGTGTTCTCTTCTCCAAGTAAAATGTTTAAAGCCTCTGCCTGCGGAATGGTGCGTGGGAAACCGTCGAAGATATACCCATTTACATTTTTATTCTCATCTACCTTTTCTTTCAACATCTTAATCGTTACAGAGTCAGGTACTAAATCCCCCTTGTCTATATATTTTTTGGCTTCTTGTCCAAGGGGCGTGTTATTTTTTAAATTGTACCGAAATAAATCCCCTGTGGAAATATGTAGCAATCCATACTTAGCTACTAATTTGGCAGCTTGTGTTCCCTTTCCTGATCCTGGAGGACCAAACAAAATAAGATTAGTCATTATATCTTAAGTATCTAAAGTGTCCAAGCACTTAGTTGGTTTGTAATAGCTGTAAATTTAGGAAAAAAGGAATTGGTTAGGAAGCCTTTTAGCAATCAGATGGTCTAAAATTGCTGAAAGTATTGGAAAGCAGTCTTTTATCTTTTATCTCTACACAAAAAAATGTGGGCAGTAACTTCCCTTTTGTTACCACCCACTGTCCTACGAGAAAGTAGTGTTTCTGTAAGTAATAACGTCAAAAAGGAGGAAATGATTACCGAAATACTGGTATTTCGATGAAATGAAAAGAATTAGTCACATCGTTTTTTGACCTATACGAGTGATAAAAGGAAGTTATTTACTGATAATTAATTAGAAATGAATGATATTGAATAGACGGTTATTGATTTAAAATATGTTTTTGAATCGGTATTATGGTACTTTGGTTTTAGGGTATTTTGGTCAGCTATCACGCCACAACACCAAAATGCCATAATACCACAACACCAACCAATTAAAACTTATTCTTCCACATCATGCTTTCTACTGGTTTGATGGTCCGTTTATTATATTTAGCATTTTTCTTTTTGTTGTAATAGTTTTCTATCTCTCCTGCTACTCTAAAATAAATTAATTGCCCAATAGGCATCCCCGCATATACGCGAACTGGATGGGTACAGGAGATTTCTAGCGTCCAAGTATTGCAAAACCCCACATCTCCTTTTCCTGCCGTAGCGTGAATATCAATACCTAACCGTCCGACAGAGGATTTTCCTTCTAAAAAAGGAACGGTGGTATGCGTCTCTGTATATTCTTCTGTTACGCCGAGGTATAAAGTATTAGGGTGCAGCACATAGCCTTCTTCTGGAATTTCAAAATGCTCAATGGTATTGTGCTTTTTGGCATCCAGAATATGGTCTTTATACCTTGCCAAATACCTCCCTAAGTGAACATCGTAAGAATTCGTTCCAAGACATTCTTTCTGAAAAGGGGTAATGATGATCTCTTCTTTGGCTATCGCTAGTAGAATTTCTTTGTCGCTTAAAATCATATTTAGTAGGATGCTGAATGCTAAAGATTAACAAAATGAATGAACTCGACGGATACCGCCAACTCGCAAGTGGTTCTTTGTAAACGTAAAAATAAAGGGTTGTTCGGCAATATCAATAAAAAAAGGTAAGCACCTTAAAAAAAGTGCTTACCTCACAAAAACGGGAAATAATAAAATAAGTATTGGTAAAGAATTATCTCTTTAGTGAAAGATTATTTTTTGGTTATACAAACGCATAACAATCCCTAGTCTTCTAGGAAGAAGATAAATGGGGCCATCTGCATTGTGATATGAAAAAAGAGAAAATAAGTTGAGCTTATCTAATAAGTTTTTGATGGAAACGATTTAAAAATATCACATCATTTAAGTAGATTACAAAAGTTTTAAAAACTTTTGTAATCTACACTCATGAGATAACCTCAACTGGATATGATTATTCCAAGACTATCATTTTCTTGGTAGCGGTATGCGTACTGGTAGTGATTTGATAATGTAAAATACCACTCAGATTAAAATCTCTTTGATGAAGGGTCCACTCTTGGTAGCCTTTTGCAAAAGACTTCGTCCACTCTTTCGCCACTTTTCCATCCATAGATAAAATACGCAATGTTACTTCATCATCAGTAGGAAGATGGAATCCTATCGTAGTAGATTCTTTAAATGGATTGGGTCTATTTTGAGACAAGTCAAATGCTGTATTTACGCTGTTGAATAGTAAGTCAATAGTCAACAATTCATCTTCAATCGTATAAGCCTCTGGTTGAAGCAAGGCTGGATGAATAGATAATAAATCGCTCAACGCTCCACTTTGATTGGCTTGGAAAGTCAGTTGTATCAAAGAAGAAGATGGTACTTTATCATCTGTACTATTCCAACTTACAGGGAGGACGTGCCGATCTCGCAGCTGCCACCCCACATGTTGTTCTTGAATAGTCCCCGCTTCCATTGCTAATAAATCAAGTTGGGGAAAAGATAGGGCAAACTGATATCCTTCAATAGTCGTTAGGTCATCCGCTTGTAATTCGACACTAAATAGCTGTCCCTTCTGAACTAGCTGTTGTTTTACCTGAATAGGTAGCGTATTAACGATAGTTCTACTCTCTGCTTCTACTAAGCTATTCGGTACGGCATTTCCATTTACATCTCCTATTTTAACTGCAATGAAGTCATGGTTCATTTGATCGGCATCTTCTAATTGCACATCAATCACTTCATTAAATGCTTCTGTCAATGGATTATCACTTTCAAAAACATAAGCAGCATCTACAAATCTCCAACTCTCATTATTGTCAAATTCGGTGGTAACATTTAAAATTAATTGCCGAAGTTGTACCATATCAAAAGCGGTAATGGTTCCTGAGCGATTGACATCGGCAGCTATTTGATAGTAAGGAGAAGTAATTTCTTCAATTTTTAAAATATGCTTACTGATTAAAACTAAATCATAAGTAGTTACCCCATTCAGTGGATTAATATTTTTCTGCGGTATAATTTGATAGTTCTGATTTTTGGTCAAATCAAAATGATAGTTACCATCTGTACTAGTCATATACGGTGTAGGTTCTTCTATCAGTGTATTCTTAATCTGAACAGCCACTTCTTCCACCTCTACTCCATTCTCCATGATAATTTTTCCAGCTAGGCTCGATCTTGGCAAAAGAGAAGAAGTACAGGCAAATTCTCCATTATCTATGATGATATTAGTTACACAAGAACTAAAGTTGGCTTCTTTATCTAAGAGATATACTTGTACTCGCTGTAAGTCAAGATAATCACATCCCAGTTCTAGCGCATTCGGTAATTTTTGAATTTCCTCTGCTTTACTTGGTGCAACATCCGAATAACTACTATGCCATATTCGGAAATCCAATTCCTGTGGCGGTGTACAATTATCATAACTTTTATCTGCAATAACAGTAGGGCTTACCAAAGCTAATCCATTTTCTCGAATACTGGTGACAAGTGTATCTTGGCAAATGAGTGTTGGTTGAGTGCAATCCCAGAATTGGAAGTTTTCTTCTTTTTCACCAAAGTTTCCACAGTTATCATATACTCTAAATTTCACCGTATAATTAATCTTAGGTTCTACCGTCCAGAAAAACTTAGCCGTCTCTCCATGTCCAGTTTGCAATCCATCTTCATAAATCCACCATTCAAAACCGAAGTTTGAGAAAAAGGCTTCTTCACAATCTCTTGCTTCTGCACTAAATACTCGAATCGTATCACATTCATAAGGCGGCGCACCTGGTGTAATGTCCTCTCCCGTAATAGGAGGTACATCTCCAATACCATAAATACAGGTTTGAACGGGATTGATCGTAACGATTGGTTTATTAGAATCATTTACTTTGAGTACCTGCGTATATTTGAAATAGCCATGATTGCCATACTTTGAAAAATCAATTATTTTAGCATCTCTTACTTCTCCAAAAGCATTCTCATCTCTGCTAATTTCTATCGGTTCCATTCCTGCTTCGTAGGTACACCAGTTGATGATATAGTAGGTTCTATTAACTTGAAAACAAGCATCTTGTACAACATCAAATACTTGGTCCTCCTGTTCCCATGCCAATACATCACAAGCACCAGATTCTATATCCACCGTTGCACTTGGCAAGTCATCGCCACATTCTCCTGCCCAATCTATTGGAAGGGTAAACTTCCAATTTGGACGATACTGAATCGCAATTCTTTGCTCTTCCCAAGGCGTAATTTGCGCTGTTTGTTTGAGATCAACAGCTCTGTATCTTCTTCTAAAATTAGCTTCTCCACACTGGGTATAAATCAGTTGATATTCTTGTTCAATAAAGAATACCCGACAGGTAGCATTATCTTGACAAGTTGGGATTCCATATTGGCTATTGTATAAGAACAGTAAAGAATCCGTCAGTGGTAACCACTCACTATCTTCCATTCTTCCATCTCCATCAGCATCCGTATCAGGTCCTAAATCTCCTGTGTGAAATTCATCACAAAAGGCAAAGGTATCTCTTAACTCATTACAGACAGGAGGAACGTTGTCTATTACTTCTACAAACAACCAACAGATATTTTGATTGCCGGTAACATCTGTCACTCTTAATTCCACTCGTATAGGATCATATACATCTTCACAAGTAATGGTTACTTCTTTACCCCACAAAGTATCTCCTGTAATTCTTATTTCTCGATTCGCAACGCCACAGGCATCCCAGCTAATATCATCTACATCATCCACCGTTAGTGTTTGATCCTCTGTACCAAAGGACACATTCAATTTGTCTTTACAGATAGCAGAAGGCGGCGTTAAGTCTTCTAAGATAAAATAGCTATGACAAGTATCTTTCGCAAAGTTTAGCGTTTCATCAAAAGCATGCCAACCCACCCTAAAAGTATCTGCGGTTAAGTCTCCAGCCACTCCTAAATTTGGCGCTATGCTATCCCATTTTCCATGATTCAATTGTTCCACCACAATCATGTGCACCGTTGGGTCCGTATCACATAAATCGTGTGCGGCTGGTGGATTTTCAATGGTAACAGAAGTAGCACAATCAAATGCACCTATTGGAAATTTATCTGCTGTTTCCAGCATCCCATTAGAAGGACAAATCAACGTTGGGATAAGCGTGTCCACAAACTCAATTAACTGCGTATCAACGGGTATCGGAATGGGTCTCGGAGAACAACGATCTGATAAAGACCAAAATCGAAACAGTTTTATTCCTCCTGGATGAGGAAAATACTCGTCTCTTTTTAATAAAATAAAATCACAGGTATAGGTTTCTGTGTTCAATTCTAGAGTATCATTTGTCAAAGCAAATTTTGGAATCCCTGTGATAGATAAATCTTGAATCGCTTTCTCCTCATCTACTCCGCAACTCAAAATAACGTCTGGTAATTTTACAATATCTGCCGCCGTAGGACGCAACACATATAAGGTGTCTCTATAAATCGTTTGATTACCACATTCATCTTCTGCTCTCCAAACAGATGCATACTTGCTAAGGGTATCACATTTAGTTCCTGTAACAATATCTATCTCCACTAACTTCACGGTAACAGAATCACAATTATCTACTACTATTGGTTTTCCTAGGAGGGGTTCTAAATTCGCTAACTCTAGATTACATGCTTTTACCGTATCTTTTGTTACTTTATAGACAATAGGAGCTGTCTCGTCTTGAAAAGTTAGACTACCCCAACAAACATCTTCAATGATTCCTTGGCTACAACAGGTAGTTCCATAATCGTAAATCCGCTTTATTTCTACTTGCGCCTTACCACCACAATGACTCACGCCTGCTTTATCCATACTATCTCTCGGTATCCATATAATAGGGGTACTAATAGAGGTGGTATTGCTAGTAGTTGTACTACCGACCATTTCTATTTTTTTATCCCCACTACCCATCGTTACTTTTATCTCATAAGAAGTATAAGGGGCTAAAATTTCACAAGGATTTTCTAATATATCATCAGGTGCTAAGGAAACACCACAACTAGCATCTAGACTAATATTCAAGTCATCATTACAAACCATAACAGGTGGAGAAATCGCTATATAGCTTTCTGCGGCAATGGTAGTATCTGATTTCAAATAATGCTTTACCGTATAAGTTCCAATCGCCAAAGTATCCATCATAAAGGTACTATCTGCTCGCAAGCAAGTATCCTTACAAAGTACACCTGCTCCATTAAATATTTTTACTCGAATGGTATCATTATTAATCGTACAATCTGACAAAGCCAATTGTCCATTAATACCACTCGTATCAATGGTAGTTAGAATTTTTCCAGCTCCAACCGTGATCTCTGTTTTCACTTCCGCACAACTCAAAGAATGAAACTGATTATCAGGAGGCATTAAGCTGGTCGTTCGATCTCTACAAGAGAGATAAGCATTCCAACCAGTTGCTTTATCTAAATTTCCATCCGTTTTGAAATGGAAAGTCAAACAACCAGAGGTATTGATCGTTTGGTCACAACTAGCCCCTACCCAACCACCGTTGAAATTAGAAGCTCCATAGCCACTATGTTTGGTTACTAAAATTAATGGATCAAAAGTAGGAAAAGCTGGATTAGAACCACTGCCAGTCAAAGGTCCACCACCCATGCTACTTCCACTTCCTGTTGCGAGACCACCGCCCGTCAATGGAGGCGTAGCACCTGGTCCAAATCCAGAGGCTATATTATAATGCGTGACGATACCTTCGTACACACACAGAGTATCCCCTGCTTCCAAATCAAAATGGTCAAAGCTAAAAAGTAAATGATTACTAGCATCAGGAGGGCAAATAGTGACAATGCTATTTCTAGGTCGGTTAGCAAATATGTCTTTATATAAAACACCACCAGGTGTCATATCACTTTGAAACTGGATATCTAATCCACAATCAGCAATATACACCGTATCCGGAATCGTATCCGTTGGCATTTTTAAAATAGCATCTGTCTTTATGGTATCTGGCAAATAGTCGCCAGTAAAGACTTGCTGTGCCATTGCCAAACTACTAATAAAGCAGCCTACCAACAACAAAAAAAATCGATAAAGTCTCGGTTTGGGAAAGCATAGAAAGGACCTTCCTCCAAAGGCTTGAAGAGTCGTCATTACTTAAATCGGCTTTTACGAGTTGCAGGTTACTGGGTGCGAGTGGCGGATTTTCTCATAGCACGCTACACGCTGTGTAAACAGCAATTCATTATTTAATTATTAATTACTGATTATTGATTATCGTACAAACACAAGTATTATGCTTTGAACAGAATAATCAACCAATAATTAATCAACTATATACAAAAAGGAAACTTGTGAGCACGAACGATACGGCTCAAAAGGCAAGACTTAAATAAAGGAAGGAATAAGAAACTTAGGTTAAGGATATACTTAAAAAATTCGGTAATCTCTTGTAATGTCTTTTTTTACGGGATAAGTTATTTTCTTAATGTATTTCAAATGGTGTGCCAAAGTCAGTGAAGAGTGAATAAATTCGAGTAAACTCACTCTACCCTCATCACTTCACATTCCTCACTAAAAAAAGCCCCCCTTCAAATTCATGAAGAGAGGCCATCCCAAAAACCGATTTAAGTATATATTTTGGTAATGATGCATGATGAATGATGAACAAAGTACTCATATCATACTTCATACTTCATACCTCATACCTCATTATATAGTCAAATTCGATATAGTCCTATAATATCCTGATGAATAATCAAAAAGCGATAATAAACGTTTTTTAATTAGTCCTTAAAACACTTATTATCTACAGTGTTAGTTTAGTTGTTTCCCTTGATATACAGTTGATGATAGACATCTTATTAACTCAACTAACTAATACCGTTTTTTATTTTTCCTGAAAATAATCCATTGGACTAGTAAAAGATAAGCAACCAGTGATTGGTATCAACCAATCACCAGTTACTTATAACTAATACTATTCGATGATAATCATCTTTCTAGTCGCTGTGTTATCAGCAGACTCTAACTGGTAGTACAATACGCCCGTCGCACCCAATTCGTTAGCATTAAGCATTACTTCATTGTAACCCTTATCATACTCGCCTTGGATAGACTTCAATACTCTACCACTTTGTAAATCCATAATTCTTATCGTTGCTACACTAGCACTTGGTAAAGTGAAACCAATTACTGTTTCCTTACCAAATGGGTTTGGTTTATTCTGCATCAATTCAAAGCCACCTATCGTAGGTGCTTCTGTGAATTCGATAGCTACCTCTAATACCTCACCTGTAGTACTGTATGCTTCTGCTGTGGTCACATCAGAACTTAGGCTAATCAAGTCACTTAATAAGCCCGAAGTTGCTGCTGTAAAGTTAACTGCAAATAATACCTCACCTGCTGTCGCAGTACCATTCCATGAAGTTGCTAATGCACCTCTTAGCTTCGTGTTGAAGTTGTCTGCTTTTGCAGTTCCTTCTACTAACTCCACTAATTCTAATCCATCATAATTCATGGTAAACTGATAACCTGTTACATTGGCAATGTCCTTAGCAGTGAAGGAAACCTCGACGGTCTCACCCGCTTCTACAAAACGGTCTGCTGCATTCAAGGTCAATGCTCCTGCCGCAGTTCTAACTTCTGCGCTAGCCAAGCTATTTGGCACTGCGCTTCCATTTACATCACCAACTTTTATAGCTACAAAATCGTTATCCAATTTGTCACCATCCAAATTATTGATGTTCATGAATTCTGGGAAGTTTTGAGAAAGCGTAGTTGTAACATCTGTACCGAAGTCATAAGTAGCATCCACAAATCTCCAAGAAGTATTATTCGTGAATTCAGAAGTAATATTCAAGATCAATTGTCTCAACTGTACTATATCAAAAGCAGTTACAGAGCCATTGTTATTAATATCCGCAGCGATATATTGATGTGCAGAAGTAAATGGATCAACCTCTAGAATATGCTTACTAATCAATACTAGATCGAAGGTAGATACTCCGTTTAGTGGATTGATATTCTTCTCTGGAGTAATCGTATAATCACCACCATCCTCTAATGAGAATAAATAAGTACCTGTTGCTGTGGTCATCATATCATCAGACATAGATAAACCATTCACCGCTACATTTACGGATTCAATTAAATCACCTGCTGGATTTAAAATCTTACCAGCTACTTGTGATTCTCTCGGTAAGCCATCTACATCGCTTCCTGAACAAGCTTTTGGCGTACCATTATCTTGGATGATAATGTAAGTCTCTACAAAGTCACAGTTACCAGCAACATCCATCGCATAGATTCTTACTAATTGAGTACCGATATAATCACAATCAAACTCAACAGATTGACCTAAATCTACTAAGGCATCTCTATCACCACAATCTGGAGTTTCACCATCAGATGTATGCCAAATAGCGATTGTTAAATCTTCTCTAGCATCACAATCAATTACGTCTTCAATGAAGTCATCTGCCCAAATATCAATCGTACCAGTAGTTGGCATTACGTGAGTAGCAACTCCATTTAGTACATAAATTGAAGGAGCTTTGGCATCTACAAAAGTGATGGTTTCTGTATTTCCTGAAGAATTACCACAACCATCTGTTGCCCATACATCAATCGTATAGTCTCCTGTTCCAACATTTGCTCCAACTACCCAGAAACTCTCGGCTCCATCTGCTACATATTCTTCCGTTATCTCCAGGGTATCTCCTGCAGCATCTGTCAATACAATAGTTACATTACCTTCTCCTACATCAGCACCTAAACAATCTTTAGCCCAAACTTCAATTTCTTTCATTTCTGAACAATCTCCATTTCCTGCTTTGTCAAGACCTGCTACGATTGAATCAGAACTGATTAAATAAGTAGAAATGGTTGGTCCATCTGTAATATCTGCAGTAATGGTTTGTACATAAACGATTCTTTCCGCATTCGTAGAATCATGTGTTACCATTAAGCCACCATCATTCTCAGAGTTGACATTATAAACGGTACCAGGTTCTCCACAAGAATTCCAAACGGTATAAGTTCTAACCATTTTCACACAAGCATCTGATCCGCCTGTAAATCTTTGACCTTCTACATTTACAGATAATCGATCACAGAATCCTACAGATTCCAAGATATCATTTACGGATGATGCTTCTGGGAATTCATCTCCACAGCTAATTTGATCATCTGCTGGGAAGGTTAATTTCCAATCTGCATTATATACTACTGTGATTGTTTGTGTAACGGTATCAGATGGTAAATTCCAATCCGTACCTACAAATGATCTAGTGATCGTAGCTTCACTACAATCAGAATTATCAATTTCTATTGATTGAGTAATCCCCACCTCAATACATGCTAGGTTATCTGAACAAGTAGCTGCACCAAACATTGCGTCCAATTGAGCATCTGTTAGATTGGCTAACTCATCTGGATGTATTTCATCACAATTGATGGTCCTATCTGCAGGAGGTGTACATACAGGTGGTACTGCATCTTTAATCACTATATCTGTCCAGCATGGAGTAGATACCCCATTTTTATCAGTAATCACTAACTCTATTACTGGAGGGTTATCTTTACCTTCACAAGAAATAGTAACAGTTTGTGCTAAATCATCTCCAGAATCTTTGATTCTGATACCCATAGTAGCACCAGGGCAATTATCATTACTACCTGCATCAACTGCACCTATTGGAATAGTAGCATCTCCATTACCTAAAGCAACCTGTATTTCGTCTTCACAAAGAGCAGTTGGAGTTACATCATCCACTACGTTAAAGAATACGAAGCAATTTGTCGCTGCTGCATTTCCACAGCCATCTATAGCCGTATATTCTGCGATATAATTACCACATGCTAGAGGATTCACAGCTGCTAAATTTGCACCTACCATTGACGAGTCAGAAGCTAATCTGATTGCAACCATAGTAGCTGGAATATCACCATCACATTGATCTGTAACAGTTGGAGTTGTCAAACTAACAGTAGTTCCACAAGCATCATCATCTGTAGTGAATAAATGTGGATTATCTCTGCCACCAGCGTCTAGTGTATCTGGACAAGTCATTACTGGTGGGAAGGTATCTTGTACTTCGATAGATTGTGTGAAGGTGATAATGACTGGAGGTTCTGGACACCAATCTAATACTCTCCATGTTCTAATTGTCTTACTCCCTTGACCACAAGAAGCAAAATCTTCATCAGTAAATTCGGCAATGAAACTACAAGTATAAGCATCAGAGCCTATTTCTGGTTCTCCTGCGTCTCCTATTCCATTACCATTTAAATCTAATTTAGGAAATCCGGTAGAATCTGGAATTATGTCCATGCCACAATCAACTAGCACATCAGCAGGTGCTACTACTGCTGGTCTAATAACTGGAATGGTTACTGTAGCTGTACCAGAAGTATTCTTACTACCACATGATTTTGTACCTGTTACGACTACAGTTATGCTATTACCTCCAGCGTTGCCACACTCATCGCCAAAATTTCTAGTGATCTGTGTACTAAAATTCACTGTTCCACACATTCCACTTGTATCAATCACAATCTGATCCATGATTTCAGCATCAGTTATATCTCCATCAGAGCAAGCAATTAACAAGCCGTTAGTAGTATTCAATAAGTTAGTCAAGTTAGTACAA
>CALJIQ010000281.1 GCA_937973995.1 uncultured Saprospiraceae bacterium | reverse complement strand
GCGATTTAAAAAGCGTTTTTTCAAAAACGCTTTTTAAATCGCTGCCGCTAAAGAAACCCTATTGCGAGGCAACTTTAGTTGCCGAGCAAACTTTTGCCAGATTTGCGCTAAACTTAGGTCTCTATTACATAGGCACAGTAGATCACATAGTTTTACTTTCAAAAAAATTATGAAATAATTTTTTTGAAAGTCTATGTGCCTATGTTTCTATGTGTTTAAATAAAATCGTAAGTGTTTAATAGATTAGCAATCCGCCTTATCTCAACCTCAACCGAGAGTAAACGAATCTTTTTATTACTCTTTCAATAATTGCTTACTAATCACCCCATCATTCAACGCCAAACGAACAAAATAAATACCAGCTGGTTGTTGCTCATTCAACGTAATAGAAAAGTGATTAACTCCTCCTTGTACGGTCACATCTTGCGCATCAATAACCTGCCCCATTGTATTATATACACTTATCATGGCAGGTCCTTTTTCAGTAGCAGTAAAGCTAAGAGTGGTAGCACCATTAGTTGGATTAGGGGCTAAAATGAACTGATTATCTTTCACTATTTGAGTAGTACTGGTAGAGAGTTGTTCTGGAGGTCGAGCAATAAAAACGTCATCGTGAATAGTAATGTCAAAATTGCGTCGGATGATATCTGCCAGCTTGGTACTTTTTATAGTTTGAACCATTTCGCTTGTCAATAAAGGATCGTTTTCATAATAAAAACGGTCTCCATCTCTTAGTCGCTGAAATTGTTCGGTAATGATTCGTAGGGTAGTCTCGCCAAATAAAGTGTTGGGTACATGATCTTCCGCCAAGAAGCCCACCCAAGGATCAATATCATTAATGTCTTTATACAGAGTATCCAGTGCTTCTGCAATAGCTGGGTTGGAGCTTATTTCTTGTGTTGTACTAATAGCTGGTAAACCCATATCTTGCCGAATCGTATTGTAATCTGCTAAGCCTCGTTCTCTTCCTCTTTGGATATTGATAGCAGCTAAATCTAATCCGCCTGCACCAGGAGGGCCAAACAGAAAATTTCTTAAGTCATCTATTATTTTACAATCCAAGTCTTGCTGTACTTGCGTGCTCATGCCTTTCAATAAGGCTTTCATACCACCCGCTTCCATTAAGGTCATTGGATTGAAAAAGATTTCTTTTAAAATGGTATTCCCTTCTTCCATGATATGCCCATCATCTCCCATTCGTACAATATTGCTATTAATAGTCGTATGACCATATCGAAAAGCAGCCGCCGAAAATACATTACTAATACTTGGGTTCACTGTGTCATCATACCCTTGATAGAGAGCTAAGTCAACACCTAATGAAGGCAACCATTCTTCATAGACTACTGCTTGAATCAAACCGCTTACTTGACGTTTTGCGGATTGAAATAATTGATCGTCAGACCAGCTAGGATTTTCTACTTTTAACTCACTACAAAGACGATTATGTTCCCTTGCAAATAGCGTATGCAAAGTGAGTAGCAGGGTGTTTTCATTAGCCCGGACATCTCCTGCTATAAACCATTGCTTGGCAAAGGGGTTTTCCATTGCCATAGGAGGGGCATCTTGATCGATAGGCGATTGTAATTCGCCCCCTTGTGTATTAAAAGGGAGTAGATTATCCGATGTCATTTTCAGTTTTCCATCTTGGAAGGATCGCACCCAGTAGGCTCGATAATCATCAGAACCATAGATGCCAGAACCATCGATGAAAGATGAAATGCTATTGCTAGGAGTGCGGGGATGTTCAGGACTCGTTCCGGTCCCTTCCTCCGCAGCATTTCGCATTAAGGGAATAATAACTTCCCCCGTGTTCATTGGATCAAAATGGGGATCCCCCTTCGGTACAGGGATCGGCATAAAATCTGCTGGATGCTCGCTATCGTGAATAAGAGTTATATCATGGTCTATAAACTGACCAAACACCCAAGCAAAGTCACTCAATCCTAATGGATCATTGATTAACTCCGATTGCGCAAAAATCACATTACTAATATGTCTAGGATTGGGACGATTTAATCCTGCTGGAACAGCCATACGATCACTATATCCATTGCTGGTTATACGTAAGATAGGACTATGAATGGCCCCCCACTCAGGATGGAAGAGGTTGTTGGCAGCACCATCAATATTTCGGACTTCTTGGGCATAGAGGGAGTGAAAGCATAATAAAATGCTTATAAAAAGTAGTGTTCTATTCATTTCTGCTATTCTTTAAATGAGTCGGTTTTAGCAGGGAAAACGAATTTTTACTAATATGTTTAGAATAGCAGAAATGCACCCAAAGGATACGTTAAAAATTTTCGAAAGACCTCCATATTGTAAATTATAATTAAGCCTTCTCCGACAGTTGTTCCTCGATCTTGCTTAACCGTTTTTCTATCTGTACCAATTTTTCCAAAATTAAAATGTGGGTTTTCTTGGCATCTATGCCTACGGGGCTAGTGTCGCTGTGTATAATAGCAGCAATTGCATGGTAAGTATCTTTATCTATCTTTAAATCCATAGCTAGAATATTTTTTAAAAGGGTATAAAACTATGACGTAAAAAGGACTGTTTTCTTAAAATACATGAAAATATCAACATATTTTGTAAAGTCCATAAAATTATAGATATTTAACCCGTTCTTCAGTAATTAGGGATTAATAAGACGGACAAGTTGACGAAGCTATTTTTTTCTCTAGCAAGGCAAAAAACGTAGGCGATGCAGGGTATCGGCGAGGCTTTTTAACGCAGCTAGAGGGAAAAAGAGCGAAGTAAAGTTGTGCGGATTATTATTCCCTTATTACTTACCTATTAAATCCTAAGTATTATGAAAGTAGAACAAATTTATACAGGTTGTTTAGCACAAGGAGCCTACTATATAGAGAGTGACGGAGAAGCAGCCATTATTGACCCTTTGCGAGAAACAAAACCCTATCTAGAGCGAGCAGCAGACAATAAAGTACAAATCAAATATATTTTTGAAACCCATTTCCATGCAGACTTTGTGTCGGGACATTTGGATTTAGCAAAAAAAACAGGGGCGCAAATTATCTATGGTCCAAAGGCAGATACGACTTACGAAAAACATACGGCTAAAGATGGAGAGGAATTTCAAATAGGAAAGGTAACCATAAAAGTATTGCATACGCCAGGGCATACCCCTGAGAGTACCACCTATTTATTAAAAGACGAAGCGGGAAAAGAACATGCCATCTTCACAGGTGATACCTTATTTATTGGAGACGTAGGTCGTCCTGATTTAGCGCAAAAATCGGGAGAGGTAACAAAAGAAGATTTAGCAGGTTGGTTGTTTGATAGTCTTCGTAAGAAGATTATGCCTTTGCCGGATGACGTGATTGTTTATCCAGCACATGGCGCAGGGTCCGCTTGTGGGAAGAGTATGAGTAAAGAAACTTGGGATGTATTGGGTAACCAGAAAAAAACCAACTATGCTTTACGGGCAGATATGACAAAGGAGGAATTCATTAAAGAAGTAACAGATGGTTTGCAGGCACCACCACAGTATTTTGCTGAAAATGCCAAATTGAATAAGTCAGGTTACGGTAGCATAGATACCGTGATGAAGCAAGGAACTAAAGCCTTATCTCCACGAGCTTTCGAGGCAGCCGCTAACGAACAAGAAGCCTTGATTTTAGATGTAAGAAGTAAAGAGGAATTTGTAAAGGGCTTTATCCCTAATTCCATTTTCATAGGATTGGATGGTAGTTTCGCCCCTTGGGTGGGTGCATTAATAGCGGATATAAAGCAACCCATTTTGATTGTTGCCCCGAATAGACGAGCCAAAGAAACGGTAAAAAGATTAGCGAGAGTTGGCTATGATAATGCCATTGGGTATTTGCAAGGTGGTTTTGAGGCATGGGAAAAAGCAGGTAAAGAAATTGATTCGATCAAAACAATAAGTATTGGTCAATTGGAAAAATCCTATGCTAAAGATTCTTCCATTTCTATTTTGGATGTTAGAAAACCTAGTGAATGGGAAGCAGAGCATATAGAAAATTCTCAAAATTTTGCTTTAGATTTTATCAATAAGCAAATGGGAGAAGTGTCTCCTACAAAGAAGTATTACATGCATTGTAGAAGTGGTTATCGATCTACAGTAGCGGCATCTATCCTGAAAGCGAGAGGTTTTGAAAATTTGATAAATGTGCAAGGGTTGTTTACGGATATATCTGAGTCTAGTATTCCTACTTCTGCTTTTGTTTGTCCGACTACTTTGAAGAATTAGATATTAAACCACATTAGCACACAATAGTATTTTCACATTAGTGCACAAAGTCAATAACTAATGTGATCTTATGTGACTCAACTTATGTGAACTAATGTGGTAAATAAGTCCTAATCACAAAACAAAACCAAAACTATGAGATATGGCTTTGTCATAGACAACAGAAAATGTATCGGTTGTCATGCCTGTACCACTGCTTGTAAAAGTGAACATGATGTTCCGATAGGAGTCAATCGGACTTGGGTCAAGCAAGTAGAAAAAGGAACTTTCCCAGATACAAGACGACTGTTTTCTGTCATGCGTTGCAACCACTGCACGGATGCGCCTTGTGTAGAGATTTGTCCCACCGAAGCATTATATACTAGAGCAGATGGAATCGTAGATTTTGATAAAGACCGATGTATCGGTTGCAAATCTTGCATGCAGGCTTGTCCGTATGATGCTTTATATATTGATCCTGAAACCTCTACCGCAGCCAAGTGTAATTATTGCGCACATCGCATAGATGTAGGCTTAGAACCAGCCTGCGTAAATGTCTGTCCAGAACATGCCATCATCTCTGGTGATATGGACAACTCCACTTCTGAAATAGCTCAACTACTGGCAAGACAGCAAGTCAATGTAAGAAAAGCAGAGAAGGGAACTACGCCCAATCTCTTTTATATAGATGCCGACCAAGCTTCTCTAAATCCTTCCGCTACTGCCAAGACCAGTGAGTATATCTGGAGTACCCAAACAACTGGGGTAGGACATTTTGCAAAAGAAGCAGAGAAATTATCGTTCTCTAATGGAGATGTAATTACCTCTTTATTGGAAGCAGAAAAACAATATTCTTCCGCAGGAGAGATCGCTAAAAATGGACCTCAAAAATCCATTGAATTGATTATGGGGAAGGAAGCGAAGCGCGTCTATGATACGCCCGATAAAGGGATTCTTTGGGGATGGGAGGTATCTGCTTATGTATTTACGAAAGCGATTTCTGCTGGGGCTTTTTTGATTCCTTTTATAGGTGCTTTGTTTGGTTTCATTGAGCCGAGCAGTACGATTGCTTATTGGAGTTGTGGTTTAGGTTTGGTGTTTTTGGCGTTGACTGGTCTATTACTTATTATGGACTTAGATCAACCCAAGCGATTTTTATATGTGTTACTTCGACCCCATTGGAATTCTTGGTTGGTAAAAGGAGGCTATGCGATTACCGCTTATGGTGGGTTATTGACCTTATTAGCAGTCGCCTCATTTTTTGATTGGCATATTATACAATTTCCTTTAAAAGTAGTTACAGCATTGGTAGCTGGCATTGTAGCGGTTTATACCGCCTTTCTTTTTGCCCAAGCGAAAGGACGTGACTTTTGGCAAAGTCCCACTTTAGCGATTCATATGTTGGTGCATAGCTTGATGGCTGGTGCGGCTGCTTTTGCGATTATTGCTCTTTTTTCAAATCTTTCTATTAACTGGATGTTGTATTTGAAAAATGTATTACTCATAACTATGGGGGTTAATTTAGTAACGCTATTTTTTGAATTGACCACGACGCATCCAACCGTAGATTCTAGTAGAGTTTCTAATATGATTACCAAAGGACAGTATGCTAAGTTGTTTTATGGCGGCACTATTTTGATTGGAAATATTTTACCGATTGTCTTATTAGTAGTAGGTGGAAGCAATCCAATTTTGCTTGCCCTAGCAGGGGCATTGGTGTTAGTGGGGATTTATTTTACGGAGCATATTTGGGTGGAGGCACCGCAGCGTATTTCGCTTACGTAATCCGTAAGACGGATTGCCAATCCGTCAATGTTAGAAAAAAATAAATCACAATATAAAAAAAGGACGGATTGACAATCCGTCTTACGGTGCTTATGAACAAAAAAATAACTTTCATAGAAAAAATAGCAGAAAAGCTGCGCTTAATCCCAGACCTACAAAAAGAACGAGAAGCAGACATAGAACGCTTAATGCCGAATGGAGATTTAACCAAATTTCCACCCATGGATCAGTGGGATGATTGGACGGAATATGAAGCTAAAGCATGGCCCAAAGTAGAAAAGAAAAACTATACCATTGTTCCTACAACGTGTTTTAACTGCGAGTCTGCTTGTGGCATGGTGGCCTATGTAGATAAAGAAGAACAAACGATTCGTAAGTTTGAAGGGAATCCACACCATCCCGGTAGTAGAGGACGGAACTGTGCGAAAGGACCAGCGACTATCAATCAAATAACCGATCCTGATAGAATTTTATACCCCTTGAAAAGAGTAGGGAAACGAGGGGCAGGCGAATGGGAACGAGTGACCTGGGAGGAAGTGCTAGATGATATTGCAGCACGAATGCGCAAAGCCATTCAAGAAGAGCGGAATAATGAAATCGCATACCATGTAGGACGACCAGGACATGAAGGGTATGCCAATCGAGTCATACAAGCATGGGGCGTAGATGGACATAATTCGCATACCAATGTTTGTTCTTCTAATGCTAGACTAGGCTATCATTTATGGTATGGATATGATCGCCCTTCTCCTGACCATGCGAACGCCAAATTCATTTTATTAATCTCTGCCCATTTAGAAAGTGGGCATTATTTTAATCCTCATGCACAACGAATCATTGAGGCGAAAATGAAGGGAGCTAAGATGGCGACGATGGACCCTCGTTTATCCAATACCGCAAGTATGTCGGACTATTGGATGCCGACTTATCCAGGTTCGGAAGCGGCAGTATTATTGGCGATGGCTAAGATTATTTTAGAAGAAGATTTATACAATCGAGACTATATAGAAAACTGGACGAATTGGCAAGCCTATTTAGAAAATCGACATCCTGATCTTCCTGTTACATTTGAAAATTTCATTGAAAAAACGATAGAAGAATATGCAGAATTTACGCCAGAGTACGGAGAAAAAGAAAGTGGCGTAAAGGCAGAAACGATAGTCGAAGTAGCTAGACAAATAGGGCAAGCGGGAGAGTGTTTTGCTTCGCATACGTGGCGGAGTGCTTCGGCAGGTAATTTGGGAGGATGGTGTGTAGCGAGGTGTTTACATTTCTTGCAAGTATTGACAGGAAGTGTAGGAACGAAAGGCGGCACTTCTCCAAATAGTTGGAATAAATTTAAACCAAAATTTTTCGATACCCCACCTTCTCAAAAATTCTGGAACGAGTTACACTATCCAGATGAATACCCATTAGCCTTTTTTGAAATGAGTATTCTATTACCTTATTTTCTGAAAGAAGGCAGAGGGAAAATGGATGTTTATTTCACCAGAGTATTCAATCCTGTATGGACCTACCCAGATGGATTTTCCTGGATAGAAGCTTTATCGGACCACGATAAAGTGGGGCTACATATCGCTATGTCTCCCACTTGGAACGAAACGGCATTTTTTGCAGATTATGTATTACCAATGGGGCATTCCGCAGAACGGCATGATCTCAATTCTTATGCCACCCATTCTGGAACTTGGATTGCTTTTCGTCAACCTGTCCTCCGAGAGGCGGCAAGACGGGCAGGCAAACAAACTACCTTCACCTATGAAACCAATCCAGGCGAAGTATGGGAAGAAGATGAATTTTGGATTGAATTAAGTTGGCGGATTGACCC
>CALJIQ010000280.1 GCA_937973995.1 uncultured Saprospiraceae bacterium | reverse complement strand
AAAAAACTCGCTTCTTAGCTCTTTGATGCTCTGGCATCAAGCCTACGCTAATGCTCAAACAGTTTTTTGACAAGCCACCCGCTTAGATGTTGACTACGGGACATTAACTAGATGCAACTTATCATAATTAACTTGACTTACCACTAAGGGAGTAGGAAATAAATTTTAATTGAGTATCAAACAACTCAAGAGACATTTAAAAAAGTAGTCCGATTTTATAAGAAGGAAATACAATATTGCATTTCTTCCTTTTTTTTTTGGAAAAAAGTTTTTTTTCGATTAAATTGCGTAACTGAATTTCCTCCCCGATTTTTCAATCAAGATTCTTCTCATCTCTACCTGTAGCATTTCCACGTATTCTTCCCATCTTCTTTACACAGTTCCATCTTTCCCATCTTTGCTTATTCTAATTCCCCTCTTCATAGTAACAACTAAAGCATTACTCCTACAATTGTGATTGCTCAAGGTCGTGCAGTTTACTAGATAAATCCTGTACCGAGCCATCCAACATGTGCGTAATTCTTCACTCGTTACTTACTCTTAGATAAGTCAATCTACTTTTCAAAGACCAGCTATTTGATTAAGAATGGCATGCCATCGCTATGCCTTTAGAAAATAAGAAAATATAATCATTCTATCAAAGGAAATGAATTTATCCATTTCAAAAATTTCTAAATCAAAATTGATTATGAACAAACATTTACTCCTTAACAATAATTGTAAATTCATTCCCTCGATATGGAGGCATTTACAATTCGTAATTGTTGTATTCTTACTTTCGGGAATATGCTCAACTTATGCGAACAACATAGAAGGGACTATTACTACAACCAATCTTTCCACTACTGATCTTATATCTTCAGAGATGGTAGCGCATTCTGGGTCTGATGGAATATATGCACCAGATAATTGCGACAAAAAATGTAACGCCACTTTACAGTGTGACGGTAAGGGAAGATTTACGAAGGAAATTTTAAATAAGTACTGCGAGTGTATTACGGTATTCGTAGCAACTCCTACACCAACTTGTCCACTAGGAGAAAAATACGATGCTACCACTTGTGGGTGCACATCTACCACAACTCCAATCTGCACAAAAACTTGTGACACTAGAATCCTTTGTGATGGCAAAGGAAATCTAACTACCCAAGTCTTGAATGCGAAAGATTGTGAATGTGAGATTCAAGTAGTAACCAAACCTACTTGTCCTATTGGAAAAGTATATAGTGACCCTCACTGCGGATGTATTGTTCAACCTGTCATCTGTACTAAAACTTGTGATACCAGAATATACTGTGACGGAAATGGAGGGCTTACTACTCAAGTATTAAATACGAAAGATTGTAAATGTGAAACGGAGTCTGTGGCCAAACCAACCTGCCCTATTGGAAAGGTGTATAACGCCTCTACTTGTGGATGTGAAACTCAAACTATCGCTTGTGTAGAAACCTGCGATACAAGAGTAGTTTGCGATGGAAAAGGAGGACTTACTAAACAAGTATTAAATACGAAAGATTGCAAATGTGAAACGGTATCTGTAGCTAAACCAACTTGCTCCTTAGGTAGAGTTTATGATTCAAAAACTTGTTCATGCACGAATGCTATCTTGCCTCCTACCACTAATTGTAATGAATACAAAATAAGCGGAGACAAAGGAATCATTACAGTTTCAGGTCTTACCGCACCTAATCAGATAGTTAAAATATTTGATGATAAACAGCAAATAGTTTTCAATTGTACTGGCAATTGTAAAGAAACAGAAATCATTAAAAATGTAGTAGGTACTTATAGTGTACATGTAGGTGCTTATACAAAAGAATGGCATTACATCTGTGGCATCAACGAAAAAGTAACAGTTGATGCAGAAAGTAGTGTTATCCCAGAAGCAGGAGAATGTAGTCAATTTAGTGCTAAAGAAGTGAATGGACAAATAGTCATTTCTGGACCTACTGGCAAAAATTATACTTACTCCATTGTGCTTATCAATGAGAAGGGAGAGCAAATTTGTGAAGAACTAACCATTGATGTTCCCGGTAACGACGGTCCAGTTCTCACTGCTTGTCCAGATGGTTTCCCTAAGAAATTAGTTGGTTCTGTCTGTGATGATAAAAATCCAAATACTGAAAATGATAAAATCCAAGCAGATGGTTGTACCTGTGCAGGTGTCATTGTTGCTGTTGATCCTTGTGCAGCAAAAGGAGGTGATAAGGATGAGGATGGTATCTGTGCCTTAGATGATTGTGATGATTCTAATCCACTGATTGGTAAAAATCAAATACCAGGAACTCCTTGTGATGATAAAAACCCGAACACCCAAAAGGATGTAATCCAAACAGATGGTTGTACTTGTAGAGGGACGGCTATTGTTATTCCTGATCCTTGTGCAGCAGCCGGAGGGGATGAAGATAAAGATGGCGTTTGTGCAGCAGAAGATTGTAATGATAAAGATGCCAGTGTTGGTAAATTAAGATATTGCCCAGCTGGTACTGTTCGTATTGATAATTGTACTTGTACCACTGTTGCCCCTGATCCTTGTGCAGCAGCCGGAGGGGATGAAGATAAAGATGGCGTTTGTGCAGCAGAGGATTGTAATGACAAAGATCCTACCATCGGTAACTGTATTGGATTTGGTTCTTCTGGTCGTTCTGCAACAACAACTAATTCAACAACTACAGTTAGTGAGAAACCACACAGCTTTTATCCGAATCCTGCAAAAGGATCATTCTTCTTAGACCTAAATGCTTACAATGGTCAGCAAGGTTTAATTAGATTAGTAAACCAATTTGGTAAAGTTGTTCAACAATTAGACTTCGACCAATTACCAAAAGGAACCATTGAGTTGAATATCGAAAGTATAGAAGATGGTTTACACTTTCTAAATATTACGATCGATAACGAAGAAGTAATGACAGAAAAAATAATGATTAATAAGTTTTAGTTTATAAAGTAGGTTCCATACAGGGTGCTCTCTCGGGAGCATCCTGGTTCCTACTTTTTTTCTTATTCCGAAAATAATCTCCCCTTTTTTTCACTTTATATTTTTCCCAGTAATAACTAGAAGATATTCCATTTCGCAATGGTCCTTTCATTTTCATGTTATTCCCTTTCCTATCGTTGATAATAGCCTCTTTTATTATCCCTACTTTTTTTCACCTTGTAACAACCCCGATATGAAACTTTGGGACTATGTTACTTTATAAACAAAACATTAATTATGTTAAAAACACTAACCAAAAAGGTATGTGAATCTTTACTAGTCTGTTGCATTTTATTTGTAACAGGTGGGGTATTCAATTACGCTACAGCTCAAACCTGTCCAGATGTACTTGATGTAAGTACCGGTACATCTGTAACGGATTTAGTTGATCAAAGCGGCAGTAAGTTTACGTTCAAGCCAGTACAAGTTGGAGGTGGCCCTTGTAATTGTAGTGGTGGAGATAATTGTGCGATTATCACAATTGATCCTGCTGATTTCGATTTTCCAGACGGCTGTCAAACGGCTAATGTAGCTGGTACAGCGGCTAATGGTGGTTGGCAATACATGGTCGCTGGCCAATGTCCTGGAACAGAAGTAAGTAATGGAGAAGTATTAAACATTAAAGTAGATGTTAGCTCTGGATTGGGTTTCATCACTATCTGTAAGCAAGCATCAGGTGAAGTCAAAATTGATGACTTTTCTGTAGAAGGTTGTTGCCCAGAGATGTGTATGTCAGACGATCCTTGTGCAACTTCTGAATTCGACTTCGAGACTTGTTCTTGTATTTCTACCCCTGCTCCAGAACCAAATTGTGATGATGGAGATTGTACAACTGAAGACAGCTTTAATACAGCAACTTGTGCTTGTGAAAACATTAAGCAAGATGAACCAGACTGTGATGATAAAGATTGTACGACAGTCGATAGTTATAATACAGCTACCTGTGCTTGTGAAAACATTAAGCAAGATGAGCCAGACTGTGATGATAAAGATTGCGCTACTAAAGATTTTTATGACACAGCTACTTGTAATTGTGTAAATGAAAAATTACCAGAAGCGGTATGTAAAACAGGAGAAGAATACAACTCAGAGATGTGCATGTGTGTACCTGTTGCATGTAAATTAATTTGTGATAAAGAATACTGTGAAAACGGAGCTATTTACAAAGAAATTTTGGACACGGATAAGTGTGAATGTGTAAAGGTACAAGTTGCTAAGCCTACTTGTAAAACAGATGAAATCTACAACAATGCTACTTGTGCTTGTGAGCCTAAAGCTTGTGATAAGGTTTGTGATAAAACGCCAGTTTGTGATGGTACTGGTTTATTGATGGCAGAAGAGTTAAATGAAGAAACTTGCGAATGTGAGAAGATAGTGGTGAAAGCACCAGAATGCCAAACTGGAGAAAAGTATGATATCTCTACTTGTACTTGCGAAGCAGAAGCGCCTACTTGTTCTATTCAAGCTGCTACTCTTCAAGGTGGTCCTTTCACTTTCTGTGTGGGTGATGGTAAAGCAGATTTTATCGCTGCGGATGCTATTGTAGTTTCTAATAAGAGAAGCGGTAGAGTTCAGTGGGTAATTACAGATGACAAAGGAGTAATCTTAGGTTTACCAAATATGCCAAGCGATGTAGATTTTGATAAATCTGGTGTAGGTACTTGTCTAATATGGCATCTAACTTATGAAGCTGGATTAGTTGGGGCAGAAGTCGGTTTAAATGCAACTAACTTAAAAGGATGCTATGATTTATCTAATGCGCTTACTGTTGAAAGAAACGATTGTACGCCAGAACCAGATCCAGATCCAACACCAACTTGCTCTGTAAGACCTGCTACTCTTGAAGGTGGTCCTTTCACTTTCTGTGCAGGTGACGGTGAAGCAGATTTTATTGCAAAAGATGCGATTACTTTGACTGGTAAAGGTAGTGGAAATGCACAGTGGGTAATCACTGATGACAAAGGGGAAATCTTAGGCTTACCTGGCGCACCTAGCGATGTAGATTTTGACAAAGCTGGTGTGGGTACTTGTCTAATCTGGTACTTAGAATATGAAGATGGTTTAAAAGGAGCAACAATTGGGTTAAGTGCAAATGATTTAGAAGGATGTTATGCTTTATCTAATCCTCTTGCTGTAGAAAGACAAGACTGTACACCAGAACCAGAGCCTGAAACAAAAGATCCTAATTGTGATGATATTACATTTACAACTAAGAATGGAACTGTTTCCGTTACTAATCTTACCGCACCTATTGAAATAGTTAAGGTATATAATGAGAATTGGAAACTAGTCTATGAGTGCGTGGCAAAATGTAATGATACAGAGGCAATTCCATTAGCAAAAGGTAACTATATTATCACTGTTCAATTATTTACAACTAGCTGGCAATCCATTTGTAATACAAAAGAGTATATCACGGTAGGAGAAACTATCATTGATGATACAACGGATGCACCAACAGATGACAAAACAGATACGCCAACAGATACGCCAACAGATGATACAACGGGTGATACTGGTAACACTCAATCTTCTAAATGTGGTGATGTAACTATTACGTATGGCAATGGCACGATTAACATGTCAGGTCAAAAAGGCGGGCAGTATTATTTCAAAGTATTACAGCGTTTTGGCCAATGGCAATATGCTTTAAACTGTACTTCTAAATGTGGAGACGAAGTCAATCTGACCAACTTAAAGACTGGTGGTTATGACATCACTATTTATAATAGCGATTGGTCACTAGCTTGTGCTACGACAACTATTGATCTTAAAGGAGGTTTATTATCTTATGAAAATAGTGGAAGTAGAACGGCTCAAACAAACGTTCAATTCAATACAACCACTAATGTACAGCATGCCATTTATCCAAATCCAGCCACACAAGAATTGTTTGTGGATATGAAAGCTTATGCAGGTCAAAAAGGCGATGTTAGTTTAATCAATCAATTCGGACAAATAATCCAACAAATTGATTTTGATGAGATTCCAACATCTACTATTCGATTCGATTTGCAAAAAGTAGAGACTGGTTTGCATTTCTTGACGATCAAGCTTGAATCGAACAAAGTCATTACGGAGAAGGTACTTATTAATAAGTAATGCTTCTAGTCACTGCATCCGTTCTTCTTGACGATAGCGGTGATGATAAAAAAAAGCCTATCTTCCTTTGCTGGAAGATAGGCTTTTCTTTTTGATTATTGATTACTAATAATGCCAATTACCAGTTATCACTATATTTAGCTATCGTCTCCATCTGTATCTTCTACAATCTCAGAGACTGCCGCTATATCTTCTATTGTTGTATCTTCATTTTCATGAGTGACAACTCCTTCACTTTCTCCATTCGTATCCTCTCCAGATAATTTAGTAGCCGCTGCTGCACCCAATCCAAATAAAGCACCCGCCGCATTTTTTAAAGTTGAAGTAGCAGCATCTGTTATATCTTCTACTACATCCGTTACTTTATCAATGGTAGATTCTTCCTCCCCATTCTCTTCGGCATTAGTGGCGACAGTTTTTTCCTCTTCCTCCTTACCGCTTAACGCAGTTGCTGCCGCTGCACCTGCTCCAAAAATAGCCGCTGCACCTGCCTTAAATGTAGCAGATAAACCTTCCGCTACATCTTCCATTACATCAGATGCTTTGTCTATTAAAGTCTCGTCTTCTTCTGCACCAGCGGTAGCTTCAGAAACCTCTTTATGAGTTCCATCAGTCATCTCTGTTTCAAGAGTTGTTATTTGTTCAGGAGTATCTTCAATAGTTTCTTCTACAGATTCTTTTAAATCAGTTGCTTTATCTACTACTGCATCCTTTGCATCTTTTAAGGAAGATAAGGCGACCGCACCAGCTCCCAATACGGCACCTGCTGCTGCTTTCAATCCACCTTTTATCCCTTCTCTTGTATCGCCTGCTTTTTCTACCATTGCTTCTTTAGCATCGACCATTCCTTCCTTTACATCCTCTACTTTCTCCGAAGCCGCTTCTTTTATGTCCGCCGCTTTTTCTACTACTGCTTCTTTCGCATCAGTACTTTCGTTGGATTCTTTTACATCCGATACTTTATCTACTACTGCATCCTTTGCGCCCTTCAAGGAAGCTAAGGCTGCCACACCAGCGCCTAATGCTACACCCGCTGCCGCTTTCAATCCATCTTTTATGTCTTCCGATTTTTCTGCTACGACTTCTTTTACCTCTTCCACTTTTTCCGAAGCTGCTTCTTTTATATCAGCCGCCTTTTCTACTACTGCTTCCTTCGCTTCAACTACTTCTTCTTTTACATCCTCCACTTTCTCCGAAGCCGTTTCTTGTATATCAGTCGCCTTTTCTGCTACTGCTTCCTTCGCTTTCTTTGGAGGCTTAACGATAGCATCTGCAGCTTTTTCCAACTTACCATCATCATCTTTTCTAGCCGCTGCACTCTCTTGAATCTGCTTCGCAATCTTTTCTTTGGCAGCTACTTTAGCTGCCTCTATTTCTTGCTTTTGCTGACGTTTAGAATCTTTATCTTTTTGAGTCGCTATTCGACGTTCTAAATCTTCTTTGGTCTTCAACATTTCGTCGTACTTCTCCCCTTTTGATCGAACTCGCTCCTCTGTCATTTTTATTTTTGCCTCTCTTAATTGCGCTTCCAATTGACCATCAGTATTATCTATTCGTTTGCGCTGAAAAGCTAATTCTTCTTGATCTCGATCAATAGATTTTTTCATTTTATCAATGGCTCCAATTAAGCCATTGTAACGACGAGTCAATCGCTCCATAGCAGAGGACTCAGAATTGGCACTTGGTCCAAATCGTTTTTCCTTTACTGCTTTGAAAGCCGCATCTAAGCGATTCCATATTTTAGATCGATGCTCTCTAGTTAATTTTATTTCTCGGAAGGATCGTTGCATCCCTTTTAACTCATCAAATAGAGCTGGTAAACGAACGCCTTCCGCAATATTTTTTTCAATACCCTCTAACTTAGACATAAACTTATCTACATGCCCTGACGAAATTTGTCTAAACTCTTCGTCTAATGCAGAACGCAATTGCTTCATTTTATCAAAAAGCGAATTGGTATCATCCCGCAACACATCAGCATGTTGTTTCAACAAATTTCGCTCTTTTACCTGGCCTTGCACCTTACCCCAAAACCCTTTTAACTGATCCCAAACTTCTGCACTATAAGCAGATAGTTGGCTTACTTTTTCTTTTAAATCAGCCAATTCCGAAGTGTACAAATCATTGAGCTTGGAAGATAACACCACAAAGTGCCACTCTGTCTGCGCTCGTTGAACGATATCTCCACGATCTACCTTAATATTTTCTGGCAATAAACTTTCCGTGACAGAAAGTTCTCGTTCGAGATGTTCTTTTTCTTCAGGGAAGGCTACCTCTTTATCATTACGCCACTCATTCATTAATGCCCGGGCAAAATCATCCGTAGCAACGGTCTCAGGAAAAGTCCAAACATCTACTTTGTTATCTGCTGGTCGTAATTGTAGCGCAATGAGTATCTTCTCGTCTTTTTCATTGTGTCCCCACAAAACAAGTTTAGTCTTCATAATATACAAGTATGTGTTAACGAATAAACAGTAGAGGAAACGATCCTTTAACTATTATGGATACCGTTTCCTACGAATCAAATCAGTTTACAGTTGTAAAATAATTCTATTAATATCTTGAAAGGAGTAATTATCTTTAGTATCTGGTTCTTAAGAGTAACTCTAACTCCTAGCTATATTATGTTAGTGTGTAGAGATTCGGAGTGTGTAAGGGTAGATAGAGAGGCACTAATGCAAGATTAAATTTTCACTAAATCGTTCATAAACAGGCTGTAATCAAAGATTAGCAAATCTCTAGTCATTAAAATTGATACTGAAAAACAGACAACCTGTTACGTAAAATTAACAATATATATTTCTAAATACCAAAATATTAAAATATTATAATCGTAAAGTAGCTGTTAAACAGCTACTTTTGATTGTCCTACTAGTTTATTTGCCACTAAATACTGGGCAATTTGTACGGCATTTGTAGCCGCTCCTTTTCTTAAATTATCTGCTACTATCCACATATTCAAGGCATTATCTGCTGAGTCATCTCTTCTTATTCTTCCTACAAATACCTCGTCTTTATGCTTGGAAAAAAGTGGCATTGGATATTTGTTTGCCCCAAAATCGTCTTGCACAATTACCCCCGGTGTTTCTTCCAAAATTTGGCGAATTTTCGCCACCTCAAAAGGACGTTCAAATTCTATATTAACGGTTTCAGAATGCCCTCCTTGTACAGGTACTCTTACCGCAGTAGCCGTAATTCTTAAACTCTGATCGTTTAGGATTTTTTTTGTCTCCTTTACCAATTTTATTTCCTCTGTCGTATAGCCCGTATCATCGAAATCACCACAATGTGGTAAGCAATTGTCTAGTATCTGATAATGGTATGCCATCTCATCTTCAAACAGTTTCTTCCCTTCTTTTTCATTTTCATACTGATTAACAGCTTTCACCCCTGTCCCTGTAATAGATTGGTACGTAGAGATAACTAATCGCTTGATTTTGTATGCTTTATGAAGCGGAGCTAATGCTGCTACCATTTGAATAGTAGAGCAATTAGGATTGGCAATGATTTTATCATCTTCTGTCAAAACATGGGCATTTATTTCCGGCACTATTAATTTCTTAGTATCATCCATCCGCCAAGCGGAAGAATTATCTACGACAGTCGTGCCGACTGCCGCAAAACGAGGTGCCCACTCTTTAGAGACCCCACCACCTGCTGAAAAAATAGCAATATCAGGTGCTTCACTCACTGCTTGTTCCATACCTATGCATTTATAGGTTTTTCCATTAAAGGTGATTTCTTTTCCTATAGAACGGTTAGAGGCAACTGCCAAAAATTCGGTTATTGGGAGGTTTTGTTCTTCCAATACTTTGCACATTACCGTGCCTACTAATCCTGTAACGCCTACTACTGCTACTTTCATGTGTTATTTTTTTTAGAACAGAGACTACTGCTCTGTTTCAAAAATTTCAATCATTAATTCTGGTCTGCCTCGCTGGCTGCCACCAGCTCGGCAAGTAGGTTTGTAGGAGGCAGG
>CALJIQ010000279.1 GCA_937973995.1 uncultured Saprospiraceae bacterium | reverse complement strand
CACCTTCCGCAGTCAAAGCGACTGCAAGGGCATTTTCACAATAAGTCGTATCTGACACTTGTGGGGCAGCAGGTAGTGGAGTAACTGTTACCGTTATTTTTGATCGGTTACTCTCGCAACCATTTACACTTTGGGTGACCCAATATTCTTGGTCGCCTGCCGTGCTTGTTGTAGGTACTGGAGCAGTGGTGCTTCCTGTGCCGCCTGTTGCCGCTGTGTACCAAAGTAAATTAACACCTTCCGCAGTCAAAGCAATTGCAAGGGCATTTTCACAATAAGTCGTATCCGAAACTTGTGGGACAGCAGGTGGTGAAATAACTGTTACCGTAATCTTTGATCGGCTACTCTCGCAACCATTTACACTTTGGGTGACCCAATATTCTTGGTCGCCTGCCGTGCTTGTTGTAGGCACTGGAGCAGTGGTGCTTCCTGTGCCGCCTGTTGCCGCTGTGTACCAAAGTAAATTAACACCTTCCGCAGTCAAAGCGACTGCAAGGGCATTTTCACAATAAGTCGTATCTGACACTTGTGGGGCAGCAGGTAGTGAAATAACTGTTACCGTAATCTTTGATCGGCTACTCTCGCAACCATTTACACTTTGGGTGACCCAAAATTCTTGGTCGCCTGCCGTGCTTGTTGTAGGAGTGGGGGCGGTGTTACTTCCTATGCCACCTGTTGCCGTTGTGTACCAAAGTAAATTTGATCCTTGCGCACTAAGAGCTGCGGCAATTTCATTTTCACAATAACTGGTATCACTTACTATTGGAGCAGCAGGAATTGGAAGTATGGTTACTGGAAATTCAAGGAAGGGACGACAGTCCACTTCTCCTGGAATTGGAGAAAGTCTGGCATAAACGAAATAGGTTCCTGCTCCCACAGGATACGATATATTTTCTAAAACTGCTTGATTATTATTCGCTATCATCTCTGCATTAGAGACGGTACCGAGAATACCATCAGGTGTACCGTAGGCTTCTGCACCTATTTGTTGCGTATTAAAATAAACAAATTGAACATCGAAGTTCCCTATATTATTAATGCCTGTGACGGTTAGAGAATTTTCTAAATCACCACTACATAAATTGGTTGTACCACTTATCGAACTCAGGCTAGGGCAATCTGCCACCTCTGTGCAATTACAATTAATAGCGATAGGCGTTCCCCAAAAGCAAGAAGGATTAGCGGTATTGACAGGAGGTTGTCCAGTACGATCCCAAATTTCTTTGGCAGATTCTCCAACATAAGTAGCTTCCACTCTTGCTGTGGCATTTAGCGTTAGATTTCCTGCATTGCCCATTAAAAAATTATTATCTACAAAAGACAAACAGATTCGATCTTGAATGGGGTCAAAATTCCTTGCAGGATTATCTGGGTCATTGGCATAAAAGGTAGCTATCTGCTCTTTGGTTAGCATAATACTGGAGGAAGAACAATCAAAGGTGCCTGCGTTAGAATTAAAAAAGAAATTAGATTCACAATTGAAATCAACCGTCAATCCAATAGGTCCATTTAGTACATCACATTCATTAATACTAATAGTAACAGAATAATCCGCTAACTCCCCTGTATTGGTACAATCCGTAATAGGATCAATATTTAAAATAGTACCATCACTAGTTTCAAATTCAAAGTTGATAACGGTAATGGTTTGGCTATTACCAGAAGCCGAACAATTAATAGAAGGATCCCCACTTGCTACAAAGGGAGTTAAATAGTAAGTACCTGAACCATCTCCTAAGGTATTACAATCAATAGTTAAATTGTCGAGTCCTGTCAAAGTGTCTCCATTATTTGATTGGATTATATTACCAGTGGTTGCATTTAGATTAGTAGAATTGGTCGCAAAAGTGAGGGCATCTGTAATAGCCGTATCTGTGAGTAAGGTTGACAAGGGATTAGCTGAAGAAAAATACCATCCTATCATATCGTTGTCAGACTCTATCGTACTTCCTACGGATTCAAAATTTAAGATGGCTGGACCGCAGGTATCAATCGTTGTATTTGCATTCGTACCTTCATATATAGCGACACCCGCATCTTCCGAAATGGTGAGGGTTACTTTTACTTTGCAGGGGACATCATTCAAAGCATTAGATTCTGCTACCCAAAATTCATACACCCCAGGCATATTATTGCCAAGGAAGGAAGTAGGTGGCGTATAAGAAGTACTATTGAATAAAATAGCATCCTCAAAAGCATCGAATTCCCCCAGGTACCAATTAAAACAATCCAACTCATAAGTAGTACCATCAAATCTTGTCACGGTAGTTCCTGCTGTAAAAGTAGGGATTGGATCTCCCGCACATATTTCGTAATTGGTCGTATTAGCAGCATTAACGGTTGTGGACTGAAAATAGTCAGCTACCGTTACTCGACATAAATAATTCCGACAACCCGCTCTGGCAACATCATGTATTTTTCGATACTGACAAGGAGAGAAAGTGGTAGTACAACCGAAAAATAAATTATTGGTCATGATATTTTGATTCAACACCGTAGAACTAGTTGAACTAAAAACAGTACCACTATTAGGAGAAATTAACAACTCATCTGGTGCACCTGGGTGGCTCGCTAAAATGTGGCTTTTATAGCCTTCTTCATCAAATTCACAAAAACTTTCGGTCGTTCTTTTAATATAACAAAATCCACCAGTTCCGCCATCATGGTTGCAGTTGTGACTAAAAAATGGATCGGGCCAAGTATCACAAATCTTATCACCTGTAGTTAAACAATCACAATTATCCAAAGCCCCTACTGGTATGCCATCTGTATCAGGAGTTATACCTCCAACGGAGGTAGCATAGGTATGGGGGAGTCCAAAGTAATGTCCTAATTCGTGCGCCAAATTACTACCCGTAACCCCTGCTCCATAACGAAGTAACATATAATCTCTACTGGGTGGATAAGGAGCAAATCCTAAGGTTCCACAACAATCATGGTCTCTATTAATTCCTCCAACAAAGTAAATATTGATAGCGTTGGGTACATCAAATAAGGCGGTCTGATTTAATTCGTTCACTCCTGTGGCAGGATCAACATTGGTGAAAAAATCATATAAATTACAATCTTCTACTCGGCGTCTTTGTACTTCATAAAATTCAATATTTGCATTGGCATAGAGGTTATTTACATCATTCAGTCTATTCGTTAAATCTACATCTTGGAGGGGTTCAAACCCTCCTGTCTGTGAGCCATCTCCGCTTAAATAATTTGCTCCATTCCAATTAGTGCATTCAAAAATGGTAATCGCTATAGGTATTCTATAAAATCCCCCATTACATTCAGGGGCCGCTACGGGCGGGATAGCACAAGCAGGATCAGGAGTTGTGTTTGTATCATTCCAGCAATTCGTTCCATATCCAACATCAAACACTTCCGAACAGGTAGCTGCCCTTGAGGTGCTTCTAGTTCGAGTAGTCAAATCGGAATGGGAACAATCAAATCCATTAAAAGTACCTGCTTCGATGGATTGCTGAATAGCTTTTTGATAAGCCGCTACTTTAGAATCTTGGCTTTTCAAAAAGGTAGGAAATAAAAAAAATGCCAAGAGGAGTAGTCCTGCTTTATAGCAATGAATCATGGGAGTAGAAATGGTCATAGTATTAGAATTTAGCCCGTTTTAGTAACAGGAAAACTTTCGCATAGAGGGAAGCCTTTTATTTTTGGGACTAACCAAAAACAATCAAAGCTATCTATGCAATAGAGTAGTTATAATACTTTACCTTCTTTGTTTAAAACCAGACTTGATTTAATGGAAAAGTGTGTGTCGATTGAGGTTCATGGAGTGGTCCTCAGGTGACAATATTAACTGAAGCAATAATTGAATGGTACAAATATTATTCCCATTTTGAATGTGGTATGCCTACTTGACTAAGAGTATGTCTAAATTTCTATCGTCTGAAAACCAATATTTCACGAACTTGACTTTGAAAAAATGAGTTTATTTAGCTCGCTAAACGCACTAATTTTTTATTCCTCAGAACCGCAAACTATTGATTTTCAACTCGAAATAAATTTTAGACCTACTCTAACAAAAAAAGGCCAAACGAAAAAAATCGCTTGGCCTTTTTAAATCCGACAGGAGACTAATTAGCGTCCACCATCTAGTTCATCTTGTAATTTTTTCAAAGCGTCCCATTTGCCAGCCGCCGCTAACTTAGATTGCTTAGGCCAAGAACCTGGATCATGCATTCGGAAACGAGATCCAGCCGCTTCTAAGATATCTTTCAATTGCTTATTGCTAGCTTTTGATAGTTCTGCAAAAGTATGGATACCGGCATTATTCAATAAACTTGAAATCTTTGGACCGATGCCTTCAATCTTAGTCAGATTATCTTTCTTAACTGCTTTTTTAACCGCAGCTTTCTTGACAACTTTCTTAGTAGCCTTTTTAGCTCCTTTTCCGCCGTTTAATTCATCTTGCCATTTTAGTAATGCTTCCCATTTTCCAGAAGCAGCTAATTTAGCTTGTTTCGCCCAAGTACTTGGATCATGCATTTGGTATCTTGAACCTGCTGCCTCAAGGATAGCAGATAACGTTTTCTTACTCGCTTTGCCTAAGTCAGCATAAGAGTAAATACCTTCGTTGTACAATAATCCCTGAATCTTAGGTCCGATACCTTCGATCTTAGTCAAGTCTTCTTTGGCAGATACGGATCGCTTAGTCTCACTTACTACTTGCTTGCTTTGTACCGTCTGCATCTTCATCATCATCTCTTTCAAGCTATTGAAATCCATTTGCTTAACGACCTCAACCTCTTTTACTATTTCAATAGGCACTTCTTTGATAACTTCTACTTCTTTGATGATTTCAACAGGTACTTCCACTTCTTTGATCACTTCCTTTATCACTTCTACCTCTTTAACAACCTCTACTGGTACTTCTTTAATTACCTCTACTTCTTTCACTACTTCTACTGGTACCTCTTTAATCACTTCTACCTCGGTTGGTTTGGCTGATAATTTTTCTTCTAATACTCTACATTTTTCACCCCAGTCAGCATTTAAGTTGCCCCACTTTAAGTTCCATTCGTTATTCAATGCCTCTTTTTCATCAGCAAGCGCATTATACTTGTTAGTCCAATTTAATATAATCGTATCCTTCTCTTCCATGCCTGGAGGGTTCTCCGCCAACGCATTGTATTTGGATTCCCACTCTGCATTAAAGTTTTTCCATTTCAAATTCCACTCATTATTCAATGCTTCTTTCTCTTCTTTCAACTCATTGTATTGAGTCGTCCAATTCAATATAATCGTATCCTTCTCTTCCATCCCCGGAGGGTTCTCCGCCAACGCATTGTATTTAGACTCCCAATCTGCATTCAGATTATTCCACTTTAAGGTCCACTCTGTATTCAATGCATCTTTCTCTTCTTTCAACTCATTATATTGAGTCGTCCAATTCATTATAATAGCATCTTTTTCCTCTGTGCTACCCGCCTGCTCTTTTTCAAAGTTGACAAATTTTAAATTCCAATCATTCGCCACTTGATCTTTTTCTGCAACCAATTCTTCTTTCTCCTTCTGCCAGTTGGTCCATTTGAAGTTCCAGTCACTTGCTATTTTCTCTTTTTCTGCCTCTAATTCTTCTTTCTCCTTCTGCCAGTTGGTCCATTTGAAATTCCAATCACTTGCTACTTTGTCCTTTTCTGCAACTAATTCTTCCTTCTCCTTCTGCCAGTTGGTCCACTTTAAGTTCCAATCGGAGTTGACTTTCTCCTTAGCTGCCTCTAAGTCCTTCTTCTCTTTCTGCCATGCAGTCCACTTTAAATTCCAATCAGAGTTGACTTTCTCCTTAGCTGCCTCTAAGTCCTTCTTCTC
>CALJIQ010000278.1 GCA_937973995.1 uncultured Saprospiraceae bacterium | reverse complement strand
GTAGTCTGACAAAAATAAGTTAACAACTTTGCTTTTCAGTTGATTGATTATTAATTACTGATTATTAGCTAATTAGGCGTGTTCAGTAGCGTCTGGAAAATAATTAATAATCAATAATTAATAATGTCACACTACTTAATGTGGTTAAAAATAACATTCAAATCCGCTCAAACCCAAACCCTGGCCCATCCAAAGGACGCATCATTCCCTTCTCAATAATAAACCCTCCTTTTACTACATCTCGACCCAAATCTAAGCTACCATCCAAATCTAAATACTTGGTATTGGGACAAGCTAGGGCGGCATGTAAGGCAGCGGAAATACTAATAATACTTTCATCAAAACAGCCCCAAAACAAATCAATGCCAGCCGCTTGAGCAATGGTAGCAATTTCAAAAGCCCCCAACAAGCCGCCACACTTCATTAATTTGATATTGAAAATACCACCCACTTTTGGAGGCTGCACCAATTGGATAGCAGATTTGGCATTTTTCAAAGACTCATCACAAGCTAGCATATTCCGAACAAAATCTGGCAAAGAACGCATAATCGCCTCTGTTCCTACTGGCATGGGTTGTTCTATTAGCTCAATATTAGTAGGTAGGGTTCGATAATAAAAATCAACCGTTTCCTCCCTAGAATAACCCTGATTGGCATCCACTCTTATTATTAAGGCATCCCCATATTTTTCTCTTAATTTGACACATCGTTCTACATCTTCCAAAACAGATTTTCCCGTTTTCACTTTTACTACTCGAAATCCTTGTTGCCAGTATTCTTCCGCTTCTTGCAAGGTGGTTGGAACATCACAAATTCCAATTGTAACTGAAGTAGGCAAGGTCTTTATTTTCTGTCCATAAAATTGAACAATAGGAATCTGCAAGTATTTTCCGAAGGCATCATGCAAGGCAATATCCAATGCGGTTTGGGTAGCGGAATGTTTTGGAAAGGTGGTTCTTACTTCTGAGATAATTTGACGAAAATGACAAATATCTCGTCCCTCCCATTGCTGTAAATGATCGGCGGTCAGGTTCTTTTCTAAATCCTCAATCGTTTCTTGTAATACATGTTCGGAAGGAGAGGCGGCCCCTAAGCCGATGATACCATTCGATAACTCTATTTGTACAAATGCATTTTGAACGGAATCAGTAACTGTGAATGCAATCTCATAGGGTTTAGTTAATTCCAAGTCTTCTATGAAGGCGGTTATTCGTTTTATTTTCATGGTCAAATTTAGTCTATTGGTCACAATCGATTATACTGTTTTATATTGTGGACTTGTAGATCGTCAGGTTTATATTAAGTCATGTCTAATCCATTGTTCGGAATCATTAAAGGCAGGAACAATTTGTGCTTCTCCATCTTTGAAAATGGGGCTTGCGTGTTGAGCGAATACACTCAAAGTACATAAAAAACTTAGACTTAAAATAAGGATAACTCTCATATTAGAGCCAATTAGCCATTAGAGATCAAAACTAAAGTAGCATTTTCTATATTGCTTTCCAAAACTTAACAAAATACATTATTAATTATATCGTACCTTTGCACGCCTAATTACAAAACTGTAAAGAAGGGAAATATTTGTTAAAAGCCTGCCCAGATATTAACACTTTACACCTTTAAGGAATGAAAGAAGCACTAGAAACATTGTAGTACTTCTTCTTTTGTCCACTAAAAATTGTATATAAGTAGATATATGAATGAATTTGAATCGTTGGGATTATCCCAAGAACTAGTGAAAGCAGTAGATGCAATGGGATTCGAATCCCCAACTCCTATCCAATCCAAGACAATTCCTATTTTATTGGAGGATGAAAGAGATTTTATTGGACTTGCGCAAACAGGTACTGGTAAAACGGCTGCTTTTGGGTTGCCCCTCATTGATTTAATAGATAAGGATTCTAGCCATACGCAAGCAGTAATATTAGCTCCCACCAGAGAACTTTGTATCCAGATTACTAAAGAGCTACATAATTTTGCTAAGTTTTTAAAAAAATTGCGCATTGTGCCTGTATATGGAGGTGCAGATATCAGAAATCAGATTCGAGATATTAAGAAAGGAGCACACATAATCGCCGCCACTCCTGGAAGACTTCGGGATATGATTAATAGAAAGGCAGTCAATCTAAAGGAAATTGACTGGGTTGTCTTAGATGAGGCAGATGAGATGCTGAATATGGGGTTCAAAGAAGAAATTGATGCCATATTAGATGGCACCCCTGAAGATAAGCTGACTTGGCTATTCTCTGCCACTATGCCTCAAAATGTCCGTCGGATTGCCCGAAATTACATGGAGGACCCATTTGAGTTGAAAATTGGGACTTTAAACTCCTCTAATGAGGACATCGAGCATCATTACACGATTCTTCGTCCATCACAGCGATATGAGGCCTTACGCCGCTATTTAGACTACGAGCTAAATATTTTTGCCTTGGTGTTCACCCGAACTAGAAGAGATGCCAAAGAAGTAGCCGAACGACTCAATAGAGATGGCTACTCAGCTGATGCCTTGCATGGTGACTTAACGCAAGGTCAACGAGATTATGTAATGAGTGGTTTTCGGTCTAGGCGATTGAAGATTTTGGTAGCTACGGATGTAGCAGCTAGAGGGATTGATGTAGATGAAGTTACCCACGTATTTCATTACAATATACCAGAGGATATTTCCTTTTATACCCACCGAGCAGGACGTACAGGTAGAGCAGGTAATAAAGGATTATCTATCGTTTTTACCCATCCAAAGGATAGTGGTATTTTGCGTTTGATTGAAAGAAAAGTAAAGATCAAATTCGCCAAAGCGCATATTCCAACTGGGGAAGAAGTCTGTGAAAGAAGACTCCATCAACGCATCACTAAGATTAAAGAAACGGAAGTAAGTAAGGAAGTAGCGGCCATTATGCCTCAGATATTAGCAGAAATCGAAGATTTGACGAAGGAGGAATTGATGGAAAAATTTGCTACCCTATCCTTCACCAAATTCCTAAAACAATATAAGCGGGCAGAAGATCTGAATGTCGCCCAAAACAGACCTCAGAGACGACCCGAAAGAAGAGGAGGAAGAGGGGGCAATGTTTCTCGCCAACGTCTATTCATGAACATTGGGAGTATAGATATAGGGGATAAAGCAGGATTTCTCTCCTTACTATGTAAGGATGGAGAAATACCAGGCTATGCAGTAGGGAAAATAGATATGCACGAGAAGTTCACGTTTGTTGAAATCGAGGAAGATTTCGCAGAACGAGTGATTCGTCGCTTTGAGAATTCCTCTTTTCAAGGGCGACCCATTCGCATCAATAGTGAGACCAGACGTGGTGGTGGCGGTGGTGGAAATCGAAATGATAGGAGATTCTCTAGAAGGAAGAAATATAGTAGAAGGTAGAATAAGTTCTCAATTTTGAAGGAAGAATTTTGAATTTTGAAGGAGTAAACATCTTCTACTCTTTTCATTCCATTTTTTAGGTCTTGATTAATTCAAAATTCAATCCTTCAAAATTCAACGTTGAAATAAAATTAACCCTCTATTAACCAATCATTTAAACCTTATTAATCCCTACATATTTATCTTTGCTGGAAATACCTAAGATTTAAACCCTTCCTTTTTTCTACCTAAGCCCTTACATATTGTAACAAAAGGACTTAAATACGTGTAAAATCCGTATATTTGCGCAATTTTTTTCTAACCAGTAAATTGGTCATTGGTAACTAGTTATTGGTCATTGGTAGAGTTTACTATTGACAAATGACTACTGACAAATGACTTATATATTTTCTAAAAAAGTAATTCAATAAAGTCATGCAAGGAAAAGGAACTATTCGATTTTTCTTGATTGTGATGGCTGTGGTATGTTTGTACCAATTTTTATTGGTAATTCCGACCAACCGAGTGGAGCGAGCAGCAGATAATCATGCAGATGCTGTGGCCGCGAAATTCGCAGGAACGGATGATGAAAATACCCAACGGCGTAGTGCTAGATTAGCCTACTTGGACTCGATGTCCAGCGAAACAATCTTTAGTATTCCCTTATTAAAGAACTTCACCTACGAAGAATTAAAAAGAAGCCAGTTGAATTTGGGACTGGATTTGAAGGGTGGAATGAGTGTCATTCAGCGAGTGGATTTGAGAGATTTTCTTCGTACAATTTCCAATGACTCCAAAGACCCCACTTTTTTAGCTGCGTTAGAAAATGCCACTCAAGCCCAAGCCAATGCTCAGTCTGATTATATCACGCTGTTTGTACAGGAATTTCAGCGATTATCAGGCGGTAAATCTTTAGCCTCTATCTTCACTAGAAATAAGACCTTAACTGCTAATGATGGAATCAATTTAGATTCTTCTGATGGAGAGGTGGCTAGAGTGCTAAGAGAGAAAGCCAACGAGACCGTTCAGTTGACCTTCCAACGATTAAAAGAACGGATTGATGAATTTGGGGTAACCCAACCAAACGTCTCTTTGGATGCTGCCAGAGATTTGATATTAATCGAGTTGCCAGGCGTAGATAATCCTGAACGAGCTAGGAGTTTGTTAGAAATGACAGCAAAGCTGGAATTTTGGGATACCTACCGAGTAACAGATGCAGGTATTATTAGTGCGTTCACAGCAGCGAATGATCTTTTGTCAAAAGAAACAGGTGCTGCTTTGACACAGCAGGTAACGTATGATACCACTTGGCAATACACTTATGATGATGCAGGTAATGTGACTGATTCTATTCAAGATATTCAAGAAAGGACAGCAGGTCCAACTTTGAATGCAGGTCCGTTATTAAGCAAATTCAATTTAAATGCTATCAACGAGACTGGTCAGATTAGTTTCCCACAAGCGGTAATGGGTACAGCTTCTAAGAGTCAAAAGGAGGCAGTTACTGCTTTATTGGAGCGACCAGATGTAAAAGCATTATTTCCAAAAGATATTAAGTTCCGCTGGTCTGCTAAGGCTAGCTTAGATGAAAATAGAGTTTCCACTGGTAATTTTGAGCTATATGCCATCAAAATGCGAAGGGGATCCGATAAAGCTCCAATTGAAGGAGATGTAGTAACAGACGCAAGAGCAACACCAGACCCACAAACAGGGGAAATGGCGGTATCGCTCATGATGAATAACACAGGGGCTAAGAAATGGGGAGATATGACGACCATCGCTGCTCAGAATAGTAATCGGGAAGTAGCCATTGTCTTAGATGATAAAGTGTATTCCGCTCCACGAGTAATCAATGCGATTACAGGAGGAAATACGCAGATTACAGGTAACTTCTCCACTTCCGAAGCCAATGACCTAGCTAGTATCCTACAAGTAGGTAAATTACCAGCTAAGCCAGAGATTATTCAGGAGCAAGTAGTAGGACCTTCCTTAGGTGCTAAAAATATTAATAGAAGTATTACTTCTTTGGTAGTAGGATTCGGAATTCTACTCGCCTTTATGATTTTCTATTATGGTTCAGGCGGTATCGTTTCTATCATTGCCTTGCTATTAAACCTATTCTTTGTATTTGGTGCTTTGGCTTCTCTTGGTACGGTATTAACGCTACCGGGTATTGCAGGTATCATCCTTACGATTGGTATGGCGGTAGATGCCAACGTGATCATCTACGAAAGAATTAGAGAGGAATTAAGAGAAGGTAAATCTTTATTGGCTTCCGTTTCTGATGGATTCAAACATTCTTATTCTGCCATCATTGATGCCAACGTTACTACCATCTTGACGGCTATCGTATTGGCTTATTTCGGAATTGGTCCGATCAAAGGATTTGCCGTAGTATTGATTATTGGGGTACTTTCTTCTTTATTCACTGCCGTTTTGGTAGGTCGTCTAATTATAGATTGGTGGACACAAGATAAAGGCAAAAGTCTTTCTTTCTGGACCCCTCCTTCTAAGAATGCCTTTGCTAATTTAAATATAGACTGGTTGGGTAAGCGAAGAGTCGCTTATGTGATCTCTGGTGTATTATTAACAGCAGGAATCATCTCTATGGTCACTAGAGGATTCGACTTAGGCGTAGATTTCAGTGGTGGATATTCTTATAATGTCCAGTTTGACCAAAACCTTGATATAGATGCCGATCAAATCCGTACTGCCTTAAGCGGGCCGTTTGGTTCAGAACCTTTAGTAAAGGAAGTAGATACGGATAATACTTTTGCTATTGTAACGGATTACTTAGTAAAAGAAACCGATGCAGCAGCGGCAGAGAACGTAATGGCTGCCTTGCACGAAGGTCTATCTACTTTAGGCGTAAGTGCTAGTCTAGACAATTTCAAATCTCCGAGTTCCACCGGAACAAGAGTGATTAGTTCTAGTAAGGTAGGACCAACTATTGCGGATGATATACGAGAGAGTTCGATCTATGCAGCGGTATTTGCCTTACTATTGATCTTCTTATATATCTTCTTGCGATTCAACAAATGGCAATATAGTGCGGGTGCGGTTGCTGCCTTATTCCACGATACATTAATCGTGTTGGGCTTATTCTCTTTACTATGGGGCTTTGTTCCATTTCCATTAGAGATAGATCAAGCATTCATCGCCGCTATCTTAACGGTAATCGGTTATTCTATTAACGATACGGTGGTTGTATTTGACCGTATTAGAGAATATATGAATGCTTATACCAATAAGACGAAGAATGAAATTATCAATATGGCAATTAACAGCACAGTAAGTAGAACGGTAATTACCTCTTTAACTACTTTATTTGTGGTTTTAATGCTATTCGTATTTGGTAGTGGAAGTATCAGAGGATTTGCTTTTGCCTTATTAATTGGTATCATCGTAGGTACCTACTCTTCTATCTTCGTGGCTACCCCAATCATGGCAGATTTAACGCCAGAATTGAAGCCTAAAGAGCAGAAGAAGAAAAGCTCTTTCTCTAAGCGAGCAGCTGCGGCTAGAACGTAGATCGAGTTGCGAGTTGCGAGTTGCGAGTTGCGAGTAATATAAATTAAACATAATAAAAAGCCTCGGCTGAGTCAGCCGAGGCTTTTTTATTTGGGGTACTCTAATCTAGCTTGGCGTAACTTGGCGTATCCTTGGCGAGACTTTGCGGGAGACAAAATTTGGGTAAGGAACGACAAAACAATAACTCCACCATTTGGACGGTCTCTTTTGCTCTCATTTTCCATTAAAAATTATTCCCGTAGCCCTGCTATGCAAAGAATTTTTAATAAAAACTGAGAACAAAATAGTCTCGACCAATTTGATGGTTTTATTATTTCGTCGTTACTAAGTTATTTATTCTTCGTCCCTAACTTTCAGCTTTAAAGCTAAAATAAATTGAATTTTTATTTAATCTCTATTATTAATATAATTTTATTATTATCTAATAAATAAATATTTACAAATTTTAAAATCATTAATTTTTATAATTCCAAATAAAATATTTGAAAACACGAAAAAAAGCAAGGTGATATTTGGTCATTAATCAAAATCGTTATATCTTTGTTTTGTTCCTTTCGGGGAACACTATAGCGTGTTTAGAAAACTCCGTTAGAGCTTGTCCTCTAGCGGAGATTTTTTTTGTGCCTATTTGAAAAAGTCAATAGTCATTTGTCAATAGTCATTAGTAGGATTGAACCAATGACAAATGACTACTGACCAATGACTATTTCAACTCACCTCCGCAATAAAATACTCCAATCCATGATGTTGAAAACCTAGCTCTTTGGCCTTATTGAAATAGGTCAAAGCAGGGGCTTTTCTACCTTCCGCTTTTTCTAATAAACCTAAATTGAAAAAAGTTTTTCCGTAGGTGGGATTCAGTTTGAGTGCAAATGCCAAGTCTCTGGTGGCTGTTTTGTATTGTTCTAACTGTATCAACGCATAAGCTCGATTGGCAAGGGAGTCATAAAAATCAGGCTGGTATAGTAAACTCTTTGAAAAAGAGTTGATGGCTTGTTCATATTCTGTTAAGGAAGTATGACACAATCCCTTTTGATTGAGGAGTAAGGGATTTTTAAAGTCCAAGTAAATAGCTCTATCAAAAGCGACTATGGCATTTCGATGTTCTTGCTGTTCCATCTTAATTTGAGCAATTAAGGTCCAATCCGCAGCCGTCAATTGTTGCTCTCCAAAATATTGATAGAAGGTCTCCTCCGCCGCTGTTAAGGCACCTGTTTGAAGCAAAGCATCTACAAATATCCGTTGTATCCGACTATTGGTCAATGTATCGGCTTGAAGCAATTGTAGTACCCGTTCATACTTTTGTTCTTGGTAGGCCGTCAAGGCTTGTTGGTGGGAGGGCGGCAATCGTCGTTGGGTTAATAGTTGCTTCAATTGATACCCATCATTATATACCACATTGCCATTATGCGTTACCAAAGGCTGGGAATGCGGAAGAATATTGCTAATAAAATCCCATAGCGCAGAAACTAACAAAAACATGGGCACTACCACCAATGATTCTTGAACCCAACCATCCCTAATCATATAGATCATTAGCAAGCCAATTAATAAACTAGCTAATGGACCTCCCAAGATGATCAGGAATTTTTGAAAAAAGCTAGTCACCCCTTGGTGCAGGCATAAGCCCGAATTCCAGTTCAATAAATTGAGGGTAAAAAACACGGTTAATCGTCCAATCTGAATGCCTTTGCTTTTGGTCAAGTTCTCATAAGACCCAACGCAAATAATGACTTCCTCTTTGGTGAATATTAAAGATGGAATGGCATGACCTAACTCATGAATCAAGGTAGTAATGGACCTTGTCAGTAAGATGATACCGATGGCAAATACCGCTATGAGAATGCCTGTTAGCATATTTATTATTTTTTGTCCCGATTATTAGGTGCCACACAAAGATACGTCTCTCGTTGACGTGCCTACGCCTTCCGAGTTTGATAAAGAGCAGATTCCGTTCGAGAATTCCAGTAATTTTTATCAAAAAATAATTTATCTTTGGAAGCATTCGATCACTTGACAGAATGAGGCGAAAATTTGCTAGATATTGGACGCTATCGCAGCAAACTAAGCATCCACTAACAATAGTATCCAGATAAATTAAGGAGTCAAGAATCAGGGATCAAAAGTCAAACTTAATGACTTCTGCCCTCTGACGCTCGACCTCTGAAACCTAATTAATGACAAAAATAGACGGTAAACAATTAGCGGCAGACATTAAAGAAGAAATCGCCGAAGAAGTAAAAGCCATAAGAGCAGCGGGCGGAAAAATACCACACTTAGCAGCAGTATTAGTTGGAGAAGATCCAGCAAGTCAGGTATATGTAAGAAACAAGGTAAGAGATTGTGAGCGAGTTGGCTTCAATTCTACGTTAATAAAGAAAGAGGCAGATACCTCAGAGGAAGAATTATTAGCGATTGTCAATCTACTAAATGTAGATGATGATATAGATGGTTTTATCGTCCAACTTCCGCTTCCCAAGCACATTAATGAAGAAAAAATAACCTTAGCCATTGATCCCAAAAAAGATGTAGATGGCTTTCATCCTGTCAATTTTGGAAGGATGGCACAGGGACTACCCTGCTATTGGCCTGCCACCCCTTTTGGTATTATGCAGATGTTAGATCGCTATAATATTGAAACTTCTGGAAAACGTTGTGTAATTTTAGGACGCAGTAATATTGTAGGAACGCCTATCAGTATTTTATTATCCAGAAAAGCGAAAGTTGGTAATTGTACGGTCACACTCACACATAGTCGAACTCAAAATATTGAAGAGGAAGTCAAAAGGGCAGATATTATCATAGCTGCTATCGGAATTCCAAATTATGTAACAGCAAATATGGTGAGCGAAGGAGCGGTAGTCATTGATGTAGGCATTAATCGGGTCGAAGATGCGACTAGAAAAAGAGGGTATCGTCTAGTAGGCGACGTGGATTATGAAAATGTAGCCCCTAAGTGTAGCTATATTACGCCCGTTCCAGGTGGAGTCGGTCCAATGACCATTACTTCTTTATTAATGAATACCTTGAAGAGTTGTAAGGGAGAAGTTTACTGAAAAGGCGTTTTGGTGTTATGGCATTATGGCGTTGTGGCTTCTAACCAAAGAGCTGTAATGCCACAAAGCCATAATGCCGCAAAGCCATAAAACCAATCAATCATGTCCAAAAAAGACGATTCTTTTTTCGATAGAGCAGACAAACATATTCAAATAGCTAATACCCAATTATCAGAAGTAAGTGCTGGAAAAGTAAGTGCTTCTATGATGTATGGTACTGCTAGATTCAATGCCTTTATTAGTGCCTGTGGTTTTAAAAGTGCGGAAGAAATGAAAGAGGCGCAAGAAGTAACGGTCGAATATTTCGTAGGAGAATACGAAAAAATGTTGCGGGAGAATTTAGAAGATTATATAGCGCATTTTGATAAATATATGGTTAAGGAATGAATCGCAGAATTCGTTGATTTGGAATTGATTTCGCTGATTAGATGAATAGGATTGAAGGATTTTTGCAGATCTTGCTTGGAATGCTAGATGTAAATACTCAATGAGTAAATTTGAAAATAGACTTGTTACTCTTTAAGAAATAGTTGTATGAATTTTAGATTTTTTCGATAGTTTTCTTTAAAAGATCAGTGCATAGCCCAGCTACGGACTTATTTTTTAAAAGAAAATAGCGAAAAAAGATATTTTCAGACGGCTGTTTATTAAAGGGTAACAAGTCTAATGAATATATGAGTAAATAGGTCACTTGGTCTATCGAAAGGATTTTCTTTTTTGGAAAGGATAGTTTCATTATTCACTCATTGAGTACCTACTGCTAGATCTGTTATAATCTTAAAATCAGTAATATCTCATCAGCGAAATCAATTCAAAATCAGCGAAATCTGCGATCCAATAAAACCCTCATGAAAAGACAATTCGGCATTCTAATTTTTCTACTGGTTCTAAGTGGTATCGCTTGGAACCATTGGAATAGCATTGCCGAACCTGTACCAACTTTATCAGAAAATCTGTCTCGCCTAGAAACAAAACATATTCCTTCCGATGAGTTCTTTATGCAGAGAGCTTTCCCTGATGCTTCC
>CALJIQ010000277.1 GCA_937973995.1 uncultured Saprospiraceae bacterium | reverse complement strand
TAAAAAGTCTGTTTTAATGAAATATCGAAATAATTACATTAAATGTTTTTTTGTAAAATTTTGATTTTCAGCAAAATATAGATATGCCAAATTTTAAAAATTTGGCATATCTCGCTCAAAATGACTTTTTAGAGTAGACTCAACAAATAAACAATATTGGAAATCGGTTTTTTATCCTGACTCTAGTATATCAGCGTTTAGATAATTCTCAATGCGAATTGCCAGTTCAAATTTGTTCGTCATTGATAATCAGTGACTTAAATCATGGTGATTTTAAAAATCACCATGATTTAGATTCTAAGCCACTGAAAACCAGTAGTGATTTTTAACTAGCGATTCGCATTCTCAATTATTAATTATTAATTCTCAATTAAAAATGATTCCAACTTCTTTTGATTATAAAAAAGTAACTTCGGTAGCGGATGCACTTGCATCCTTAAACGGAGATGCGAAAATATTGGCGGGAGGACATAGTTTGATTCCCGCTATGAAATTACGATTAAATCAGCCAGCTACCTTGATAGACATTACTGGAATTGCAGCATTGAAAGGTATTTCTGATGGAGGAGATAAGCTAATCATCGGAGCTAATTGTACCCATCATGATATTGTAGATTCGGATTTAGTAAAATCCCATTGTGCGATGTTAAGTCAGGGAGGAGATATGATCGGTGATATTCAAGTACGCAATAAAGGGACGATTGGTGGCAGTATCGCTCATGCAGATCCAGCCGCTGATTGGCCAGCGATGCTCATCGCTAGTGGTGCGACTATACGCGTACAAGGAAGTGATAATAGTCGGGATATTTCAGCAGATGACTTTTTTACAGGCTTCTATGAAACAGCACTCCAAGAGGGCGAACTCATCACAGAGATTCATGTTCCTAAACAAGGTGCGGATACTGTTGGAGTCTATGTAAAATTTCCACAACCCGCCTCTCGTTTTGCCATTGTAGGGGTAGCAGCTATGGTGAACCACAGTGGTGGCAATTGCAATAATGTAAGCATAGCGTTGAATGGTGTGGCAGGAAATGCGTTTAGAGATACAGCCGCTCAAGCAGCCTTAGAAGGAAAAGCCTATCATGCCGACAATATTGCGGCGGCGGCTAATGCTGCCGCTGAAGGGGTGGAGGTACTGAGCGATCCTTTTGCCTCTGAAAAATACAGAAAGCACTTAGCAAAGGTATATGTAAAAAGAGCCTTATCTGCTGCTAATAATCAGGTGGACGATCTTACTAAAGTAGAAGGTATCGGACCTAAGATTGCAGAAGCCCTACAAGCTGCTGGTGTAAAAACCTACGCTCAATTAGCCAGCAAATCTTCCGTTGAAATTAAAGACATTATCGTTGCTGCTAATAGTCGCTTTGCTAATGCCAATCCTGGCACCTGGCCTGCACAGGCCAAACTAGCTGCTGAAGGTAAATGGGATACTTTGAAAAAATGGCAGGACGAATTGGATGGTGGCGTTTGAAATAGTTAGGAATGAAAAGTGAGGAATTATAGACAACCCTTTTATGGAAAATCTGTTGGGTGCACAAGCTTAACAGATTTTTCTTTTTCCCCATCCAGTGACTTTCCGTCACTGGAGGAATTAGGAAGTTGTCATTGAGATCGAAACTGTCCCAAAGCACAAAAAAACGACACAGATTTTTTTACCACATAAGCATAATATTAAACACCTAAGCTGGCGAAGCCAGTACCATAAAATTTATGCCTCGCTTGCTACGCAAGCTCGGCAGTGAGGTTCTTTTAGCGGCAGCGATTTAAAAAGCATTTTTGAAAAAACGCTTTTTAAATCGCTGCCGCTAAAGCAACCCTATTGCGAGGCAACTGTAGTTGTCGAGCAAACTCTTGCCAGATTTTGGCAAAACTTAGGTCTCTAATACATAGGCACAGTAGATCACATAGTTTTACTTTCAGAAAATTATTTTTTTGAAAGACTATGTGCCTATGTTTCTATGTGTTTTAATAAAAATCATAAGTGTTAGATTTTGTGAATTATGCAGAAAAAATTTGTTTTTTTTGTAGACTTCTACAAAGTTGTAGTACATAGTATTTAGGCGATGTCTACTTTGTGACTTTGTGGTAAAATTAGACTTATTAAGCAAACTCAAGAAAGGAATAATATGCAAGAAAAAGCACTAAATGAATTAAGCGCTACCCTATTAACTCAAGGATACATTGCAGACCCACCTATCGTAATGTCTCTTTTTCTTGCCCAAAAACTACAGCGACCTTTACTGGTAGAAGGACCTCCAGGTGTAGGCAAAACAGAGATCGCCAAAGTACTCGCCAAAGCCAATGATACAGAACTAATCCGACTACAATGCTATGAGGGCTTGAATGCAGAGCAATCCTTATATGAGTGGAATTACCAGAAACAATTGTTATCCCTAAAAATGATGGAGACCGAGCAACGAACTTTAGAAGAAAAAGAAGCCTTTATTTTTAGCGAAAACTTTTTACTGGAACGTCCACTTTTAAAAGCCATTACTCGCCAAAAAGCACCTGTACTATTGATAGATGAAGTAGATCGAGCAGATGAGGAATTTGAAAGTTTTCTATTAGAAATATTATCTGATTGGCAAATCAGCATTCCTGAATTAGGGGTGGTACAAGCTACCCAAATTCCGCAAGTAGTTATTACGTCCAACCGTATGCGAGATTTATCAGAAGCTCTACGACGGCGTTGTTTTTATCTATGGATAGACTATCCTGAATTTGAAAAGGAACTCACTATTGTTCGAAACAAAGTACCGAATATAGATCAACAATTAGGAGAACAAATCTGTCAATTCATGAAGGTCCTGCGAGAAAAGAAGTTGGAAAAAACCCCAGGCATTGCAGAGACCTTGGATTGGGCACAGGCATTGGCTGCGCTGCATATTGATGCCTTAGACAAAAAAATAGTGGAGGATACGTTAGGTATTATTCTAAAAGATTGGAAAGATATTCGAGCAACTTCTCAGACCTTAACTCAGTTATTTGATGAAGTGGGGGTTATTCAAAAATTGGGGTAGAACTGTGTTGACAATCAGTGAATTATAGATGGCAGTCACTTTCAAAGTGGCCGACATCTCGTCTTCAAATTTAGAGATGTACGGTTATTTCCTGACGACAATTACTCCCCAATAATCTAGCTTTCAAGCCCCAAATCCTTCACATCCATTATTTGAATCGCTAATACGGAAATAATACAATAGGCTAAAAAATAATAAAAACCTGCATGTAAGATCGCCTCCACATTATCATCCGAGCGAGTCGCCAAAAATGCCAGCATAACGCCCACCACAAATACATCTGCCATAGACCACTTCCCTATCAAAGCCACAAACTTATAAATCCCCAAGCGGTTCCCAGCATTTTTAAAGAACAAAACAACCATCAATAAAATGGCTTTTAAAACAGGGACCACCACACTGAACAACAGAATCAATACTGCTACCAAGGTATTGTCATTTTGATGAAGAGTCTTGATCGTATTTAAAATACTTTGGGTCGTTTCGTGAATCGTCAAGGTGCCAACCAATGGGAGTTCTGCCCCCACTTTAATGGTCATCATATCATAAAATAGCCCTGGAAGAAGACAAGCTAAGGAGACTAGAATAAGCACGATTGCTATTATATTTCTGGTATTCATTGTTGCGAGTTGCGAGTGAACAGGTTGTGGGTTGCGGGTGAACGGGTTCCAAGCGAAACTCGTTCACCCGCAACTCGAAATCCGATTATGGAAAAATTCCCATCTGCATATAATCACTACCCATTTTTTGGATAGCACTAACAAAGGCGGCTGTTCTCAAATCTTTTACACTACGCTTTCGTTTTTGAATAGCTCTGATTTGGTGGAAGGAAGCAATCATCGTTTCTTCCAATCCTGAACGAACTAAATCAATCTCGTCGCCTCCTTTGGTCAAAAATTCTTTCTGCTTTTTGGTGATGGTCTTACCTGTATTTTTTTCTACCAGATCCACCAATCCTTTATACGTGCGTTCATTGAATCGTTTATCCATTCTACCAAAACGGACATGTTGTAAGTTCTTCAACCATTCAAAATAGGAAACTGTTACCCCACCTGCGTTTAAGTAAAAATCTGGAAGCACAATAATGCCCTTCTTTAAAAGTATTTTTTCCGCATCCGCCGTAACTGGTCCATTGGCAGCTTCGGCTATAATTTTTGCTTTTACATTTTTTGCATTGTCTTTGGTAATTTGATTCTCCAAAGCTGCAGGAATTAAAATATCACATTCAAATTCCATAACCTTTCTACGATCTTTCTTTTTAAACTTTTTCTTAGCTCCTGAGAAAGTTAAAATCGTTCCTGTTTCTTTACGGTGTTTTAATAATTTATGTATATCTATCCCATCGGGATTGTAAATGGCACCTTCCACTTCGGAGATCCCGATGATTTTCGCTCCACCTTCGTCCTGACAAATAGTGGCCGTATGAGTCCCTACATTTCCTAATCCTTGAATAACAATGGATTTTCCTTCTAAGCCTGGCTCTAAACCAATAGCCTGCATGTCTTTTTCCTGTTCTAATAATTCTCGAATACCGTAAAAAACACCTCGACCAGTAGCTTCTGTTCTACCTTTAATCCCATAAAGAGAAACAGGTTTACCTGTGACACAACCTGCCGCATTTATATCATCTCCTTTGAACGTTCGGTAGGTATCGTAAATCCAAGCCATCTCTTTAGGGCCTGTTCCATAATCAGGTGCAGGCACATCAATCGCAGGACCTATGAAATCCCGTTTGATTAACTCATGCGTATATCGACGAGTCACTTTTTCTTTTGCTTCCTCCGATAGTTCCCAAGGGTTAATTTTGATTCCTCCTTTTGCCCCTCCAAAAGGCACATCTACTACGGCACATTTAAAACTCATTAGAGTAGCCAATGCCATCACTTCTTCTTGATTCACATGATTACTGAATCTGATCCCTCCTTTAGAGGGGGTTCGATGGTGGCTGTGTTGTACCCGATAGGCCTCAATGATTTTGTAGTCTTTTCCAATCGTAATTGGAAAATAGATTTTATAAATAGCATTGCAATGCCAAATTTGTGCTAAAAGTCCATCGTGCAAACCACTATGTTTGGCAGCACCATCAAAGTACTTTTTTACACTTGCATAAAATGGATCCATCTGCTGTTTTACCATTCTTGTGTTTTTAATAAGTCAATGGTCAGTAGTCATTTTTCAATAGTCATTCGTCATTCCATATGAAGTGCAATGACAAATGACTATTGAACAATGACCAATGACTATTGCCTATTTCTTTTTAATAATTTGATTTTCCATTCTTGAAATTCGCCGTTCTAAATAAAATAGGAAGGCGATGATTCCTAAAAAAATTAAAACAATGACGGCTACGACGGCATAGATTTTTCCCATGCTTCGCATGAAGTCAGCGCTTTCAGCTTGCGCCAAAAGCGTTTCAAGAAAGGAGATTAGGAATAAAAAAGTTAGGGTAAATATCTTGTAGTATTTCATTTTCTTAATTGATAATGGCTAGGTGTTTTGGCATTCTGGTTTTGTGGTGTTATGGTAGATTTAATTTTATGAAAATTAATTCCTCTGAACCTAATTCTCATTAAGAAAAATTTGGCCACAATACCTAAACACCATAAAACCACAATACCTAGTGATATTATTCTACATCTAAAAGTCGGTG
>CALJIQ010000276.1 GCA_937973995.1 uncultured Saprospiraceae bacterium | reverse complement strand
TATTTCGAGTTGAAAATCAATAGTTTGTGGTTCTGGCAAAGAAAAAATTAGTGCGTTTAGCGGGCTAAGCAAACTCATTTTTTCAAAGTCAGGTTCATAAAATATTGGTTTTCAGCCGATAGAAATTTAGACATACTCTTAGATGACTAAACGCAAAGACACAGAGTCGCAAAGAAGAATTATCACTTTGCGACTCTGTGTCTTTACGTTTAAATACCTGAATCTTTTCTACTCCAAATGCCAAAAACAATCGTTTCAATAGTAGCTTACCGTCTTTATATTTTGTAATTTTACATATACTTTATCCTTCGATTCTACCAAAACTTCCCGATCTAATTTTTTAGTAAACTACACAATCTACTCTATGAAGTCTATTATACTCTACATAGGCTATATTCCTCTATTCCTAAGTGCGTTTTGGTGTTCCGCTCAAAACCCGTACTATTTTACGATTGACGAAAGAAAAATAGTGGAGACCAAGTGGAAATACACCTATGCCTTACACTTGGAATCGAATACGATTATCCACCAAGCAGAAGATACTTACGAGTACTTTCTCTACTTCCGATACAATAATACCTATGAGCAATATTTAAATGGAAAATTCACAAGAGGTAATTGGAAACTCAAGAAAGAAGTACTCCATTACAAATTCAAACACATCAAGAACTTCACAATAGCTGCAGTCAATCAGCAAGCTTTAATTCTAGAATTTACTCAGTCCAATAGCAAAGGTACTTATCAATATCACTTCACTAGAGTAACAGACGAAGAAGCCCCCTTTATCAAGCCGATCAATGAATTACCATTAGTCAAGGTAGAAGTAGAAAACCCCAACGCTACCAAAAGAAAATGGTGGCAGTTCTCCAAAAAGAAAAAAAGAAAGAAAAGAAATACAACGCCAAAAGAACAACTCACCTACATCAATATCGAGCTAACCGGCGGCGGCTTTTACGGAGGTATCAATCCTGTCTATCGAGACTATATCCAAATCAAAAATGATGGACGACTCATCCGAGAATTTAAAAGCGAAGAAGATGGACTCATTACTACAAAACGCACCATCCCTAGAGTTGAACTAGAACGCTTTGCCCAATCCATTATGGATAAAGGTTTTTTTGACATGCAACGCATCTATACTTGCGAGACCCATATCTGTGAAAAACGAAAAGCAAAAAAGCCCTCCCCTATTCCCCTCCGTATTGCCGTAGCTTATGGCGACCGCCGAAAAGTTATCACCATTAGCATCTTCGGTAAAGATGGACGTCAAACAAAATACGTGGACTATCCACAAGAACTAGACAAAATTATTGCTGGTATTCAGAATATGGTGCATCGGTTGGATGCGTCTTAGGGTTGGTGTTGTGGCGTTATGGCTTTGTGGCATTTTGGCTGTTATCCAGTGACTTCCTGTCACTCGATACATTAAATTGCTTTTCTTCAAAATTGCTGATAATAACGAATTGCGTACCTATCATCCAAATAGGATAGGATGGGAACACGGATCAAACGGATTCGACGGATGAGAACGGATTTCAAATTAGGACTTGTTCTATTTTACTAGTACACGACCTGTTTAGCATCCGTTCTTATCCGTTAGATCTGTTCTATCCGTGTTCCCATCCTATCTAGGTATGCAAAGTGTTACAATCAGCAAAATTATCCAGTGATGGGAAGTCACTGGATAGAACTGTATGCTCTTATCAATTCCCAAATAATTTCTATTTTGTGGTTTGATTAACCAGGCGTTTATTGCCATAGAGCCATAACGCCACAATGCCACAACGCCTATCCACTACATTGATAGCATCAAAATAAACTTTAGTCCAGACCAACTAACGCTCCTAAATATCTGCTTGGGATTTCTCATGTTTGGAGTTGCCTTAGATATTAAAGTATCTGATTTTAAGAGATTAATAGAAAATCCAAAACCACCGATAGTAGGTTTGATTTCTCAATTGATTTGGTTGCCGTTATTTACAATGGTAATGGTCTTTGCGCTGCGCCTCCCCCCTTCTATGTCTTTAGGGATGATTTTAATTGCTGCTTGTCCAGGCGGAAATGTATCTAATTATGCGGTACATCTAGCTAAAGGGAATACCGCCTTATCTGTTTTGATGACATCTATCTCTACATTAGCAGCCGTTCTTTTAACGCCTTTATACTTTGCCTTTTTTTCTCAATATGTTCCCAATTCAGAAGTTTTACAGCAAACCATACATGTGGACCCTAGCAATATCGTTAGTACGATTTTTCAATTAATCGTTATTCCATTGTCCATCGGTATGCTACTCAATCACTATTCTGATAAAATCACAAATGCCATTAGAGGCCCAATTCAAAAACTCTCTATGCTCGTTTTTTTAGGCATAGTAGTCGCCGTCATTTTTGGGAACTTAGAAAATATCCGCAACTATTTAAAAGATGTCATTTTCATTGTAATCCTACAAAATTTCTTAGCCTTATTTATCGGTTATCAATGGGCAAGACTGATGGGTTTGGGACAAAAAGACCGACGTGCCATCTCCATTGAAACAGGCATCCAAAATTCTGGTCTCGCCTTAATTCTTATTTTTAATTTCTTTGATGGTTTAGGTGGGATGGCGATCGTCGCTGCTGCTTGGGGTATGTGGCATTTGATTGCTGGCTTTTCTTTGGCTATGTTTTGGGGAAGGGTTCCTTTGAAGAGTGAGGTTTGAATCGCAGATTTTGCTGATTTAGAATTGATTTCGCGGATTAGATTTTTGTGATTTTCTTGATTAGTTCAGATTTCACTTGTTCCGAGGCATTGAAGAGATGATGTCTTTTTCTATGCAATTCTGAGTGATTAGCTTTGTCAAGCAGCCGTCAACGTATCCACAAAAAAAATAATATTTCAAAGGATTGCTCGTTTTCTACATCCCATGCCCACTCAAAAATCGAAACTATGCCAAGACTAATTCATCTCTCCTTAATTGTTTTTTTTTTCAATGCCTGTGCAGCGATTACAACGGTAGAGGAATCTAAATCGATCAAAGGCATTCCCATCCAATTTAAGAATGCAAGTAGTCAAGGACAAAGGGCGACCGCCGTAAAAGAAGCGCAAAAATTAAAAGGCAAGAAATATAAATATGGAGGCACTTCCCCCAAAGGATTCGATTGTTCAGGTTTTACTTCTTATGTCTATCAACAAATTGACATTACCCTTCCTAGAAGCTCTTCCGCACAATCTCAAAAAGGAAAGAAAATAACGGCTGGTGCTGCCAAGCCTGGTGATTTACTTTTTTTTAAATTATCCAAAAAAGGAAAAATATCGCATGTAGCCATGGTGGTCTCCAATGATAAAGATGGATTAGTGGTCATTCATAGCACTACTTCTAGAGGAGTGATTCAAGAAAAAATTGATGATTCTGCATATTGGGCAGAAAAATTGTTATATGGTAGGAATTATATAGATACACCTTGAGGAGTCAGGAGACAGGAGTCAGGAGTCAGGGGGCAGACTAGGCACTAATACAAGAAACATTTCGTCTTTGATAAAGAAAAGTGGTGCTCGATTTCCTAAAATGCTTTGACTCCTGACTCCTGACTCCTAATAATATAAAATATGGATAAATACGATATTAACGACCCCACTGACATAGACATCATGCGTGCCGAATTCGATGGCTATACAGCTGATGATTGGGACGATTTTATAGAAGACGCAGAATCTCTTTCTTTAGGTCGCAAAGATATAGGGATGCTCAGGACCGCATTACGGAAAGCGCAAATGGGTAAGTATTTGAGTGTGAAACAGATTTTTTATATTCTGAAAGTGGTCGATAAGGTAGATACTATGATGGAAGAGGAGGAATATGAGGAGGAGGAGTGAATCGCAGATTTCGCTGATTTGGAATTGATTTCGCTGATTAGATTTTTATGATTTCAAGATTCTTGCGGATTTAGCGTATTTTAGATTAGTGGGTTTCAAGGTAATTAATCTATTTCATCTCATCTGCGAAATCAATTAAGAATCTGCGAAATCTGCGATCCATTCGATAATCCGTTTATTCGGTTCAAAAGGAGTTAGCTCTGCCAAGCCTAATTTGCTAATCGCTTCCTGCACAATTTCTTTTATATCAGCTACGGATCGCCCTTGCTCTTTTAAAAAATATTGCCCTGCCTCTACCAAACACTTCTCAGGAATCAAACCAATCAATTCCGAGCCAGTCACTTGAACCCCCAAAGACTCCGCTGCTTCTTTACAAGCTAGATAGGCCTCATGAATACCTGTTTGATGAATATTAGTAAGGTTCATGGAGACTTGCGCTTTGTTGTATTCTTCAATAAACCAACCAATGGCTTTTACATATCTTAGCTTTCCTGGTACTCGAATGGTAGCACCATCTGTAAAACGAATAAGCCTCCCACTCTCTCTAATGCTTCGAGCTATTTCATTCGCAATGTTTACTTCTTTGGTATTTAGATTCACATTATAAGCGATTAAAAAATCTCTTACCCCCAACACGGTTGCGCCCGATTTAGCATTAAAAGTAAGCGGTCCAAAATCAGGTTGCCAGTCAGGGTTTTTCATTTTCTCAGCAAAGCCTTCATATTCTCCTGATCGAATAGTCGCTAAGTTTATTCGATGAGCAGCCGAAGCTGATTTTTCATATAAATAAACGGGGATATTCAACGCATCTCCTAGTCGCTGCCCTAACTGTTCTGCATATCGCTGTACCTCTTCCATACTTATATTTGCCAAGGGTACTAATGGGCAAACATCACAAGCCCCAATTCTAGGATGTGCTCCTTGTTGTGTTTGCATATCTATTAATTCACTGGCTACTTGAATAGCTTGAAAAGCAGCTTCTATTACTGCGGCAGGTGGGCCTATAAAAGTAAAAACGGTTCGATTAGCAGCTTCTCCCCTATCTATGTGTAATAATTGAACGGAGTCAACTTGTTGGATGGCTTTGGCAATAGCATCGAGGGTGACGAGATTTCTTCCTTCGCTAAAATTGGGAATACATTCTATTAATGGAGTTGGAGGCATTTCATTTCTTCTTCTTTTTCAACAACTTGAATTCTTTCAAATCTAATTCAAATCTGAGCGTATAACGGAGCAACTTGTTTATAAATTCTAGTTACAGTCATTTATCATAAATTTAAAATATCAGATTAGTTTTACTTTCGCATTTTAAATTTCAAGTCGTATTTTGTACGTCCCGTAGTCAACATCTAAGCGGGAGAGCCCGTCAAAAAACTGTTTGAGCGGAGCGAGTTTTTTTTGACAAGAATTTTTGGTTCTTTTTTTTCGAATGAAAAAAGAACATAAATTTTAAAGGGCCAAAGTAGAATTAAAGGGCAGGAAATAAATAAAGGATCTATTATGGCATAGTTAGTTTTTTCCTGATTCCTTAATGATTAGTCAAGAATTTTATGATAAGTTGAATTTAGAGGCTTCTAGATTTGTATTTTCTTTTTTTCATCGAAAAAAAAAGAAACAAAAAATTCTAGTCGCAGCAATTGCTCTACTACAAGCTATCACCCACATCCCAATGCTGCGACAGGCAGCCGCCACCAAGCAGGAACATGTTCCTAGACATTGACAGCGGGACATTAATTAGATTCAACATATCATTATTAATTTGACTAACCACTTAACCAAAGTTACAAAAATATGAGCAAATTCCTCTATTTTTGACCACATGAATTTATACCCATCCATCCTAGCTGCTAAGAAGCGAATTCACTCGAATATCCTTCAAACACCGCTCTTCCCTTCTACCTATTTGAGTGGATTATCAGGTGGCAAAGTCTATTTAAAATTAGAAAGCGAACAATACACAGGTTCTTTCAAAGCAAGAGGCGCACTAAATAAAATACTAGCTACGCCCAAATCGGACTACCAAAAAGGATTTGTCACGGCTTCTACTGGCAATCATGCACAAGGCTTTGCAAGAGCCTTACAAATAGCTGGCGCACAAGGAACGATTTACTTACCAGAAGGGGCTTCTCCTGCTAAAGTAGAGGCACTTAAAAGTTATCCTGCCGAATTAAAATTTCATGGTACGGACCCATTAACAACGGAGTTATACGCAAAAAAAATAGCACAAGAAGAAGGTAAAATATGGGTCTCTCCTTATAATGATCCCTTGATAATTGCAGGGCAAGGAACTATGGGAGTAGAGATATTAGAGCAAGCTAAAGAAGACATAGATTTTGTGTTGGGTTGCGTGGGCGGTGGCGGCATGATGTCAGGCGTAGCTACCTATTTTAAAACCGCTTCTCCTGATACTAAAATAGTTGGTTGCTTGCCAGCTAACTCTCCTGAAATGTATCTGAGCATACAGAAGGGAGAAGTCGTCGTTATTGAAGAACCTTTAGATACTTTGTCAGATGGTTCGGCAGGCGGATTGGAGGTGGATTCTATTACCTATGCTATTTGCAAAAATACAATTGACCAATATTGTATTACCACAGAAAAGGAAATTGCGCAGGGCATCCAATTGATTGCCAAGAAGCATCATAAAATCATTGAAGGGGCTGCTGCCGTTGCGGTTGCCAGTTTTTTAAAGGAAATTGACAACTATCGTGGAAAGACAATCGTAATAATTATATGTGGGGCGAATATTGCGATGGAGAAGTTTGTTAAGATAGTGACTGGTGATTGGTGATTGGACCAATCACCAGTTACTAATCACCAATTAAAACCGATGGCTAAAAAGAAGAAACAAAAAATTAAAAATACCAAACCAAAAGTAGAAGGTATCACTTCTCCCTTTCCTACTTGGCTAACTAATACCCGCCTACATAAATGGTTTTTATTTGCTTTCGCCTTTTTGTTATATGCTAATACCTTGACGCACGACTACACCCAAGATGATGCCATCGTCATCTACGACAATATGTTCACCACCAAAGGATTTGAAGGGATACCAGGTATTTTAAAATACGATACCTTTTATGGTTTTTTTAAAACAGAAGGGAAGGCAAAGTTAGTAGCAGGAGGGCGGTATCGTCCTTTGACATTGGTAATGTTTGCAGCAGAAGTGGGATTGTTTGGACAAAGTCCTTTTGTAGGACATTTGGTGAGCGTCTTGCTATATGGCTTATTAGGTGTTGTACTATATATTGTTTTGCTAAAACTATTTGAATACAAAGAATCGGTCCCCTATCCTACCCTTATTGCTTTTATTACCACCCTTCTATTTATCGCCCACCCTGTCCATACGGAGGTGGTGGCTAATATTAAAGGGCGAGATGAAATTGTTACTTTACTGGGAAGTTTAGCAGCACTGTTATTTTCTTTAAAAGCGTTTAAACAACAAAGTGTTATTTGGAATATCGTAGCAGCAATTATCTTTTTCTTAGCTTTATTGGCGAAAGAGAATGCCATTACTTTTTTAGCGATTATCCCCCTAAGCTATTTTGTTTTTACGGATGCGAAATTGGGAAAAATTGCTATGCAAACGCTTCCATTTATTGTGGTCGCTGGCATCTTTTTAGTCATTCGAGGAGCCGTATTGGGTGGCAATTTTGGCGGTAGCACTTCTATGGAATTAATGAATAATCCTTTCCTGAAAATCGAAGGCAATCGTTGGGTAGCCTTTTCCTTTAGCGAAAAAATGGCGACAATTACCTATACGCTTGGAAAGTATTTGCAATTATTAATTGTGCCTCATCCACTCACGCATGACTATTATCCTCGCCATGTGGATTTGATGAGTTGGGGAAATTGGAAGGTGTTATTAAGCATTATTGCACACATTGGATTAGGCATCTATGCACTTATCGGTTTATTGAAAAAGCAACCGATCAGCTATGCGATTTTGTTTTATCTAATTACGCTTACGATTGTTTCCAATGTCGTTTTTCCAATAGGTACTAATATGGCGGAGCGGTTTATTTTTATGCCATCTGTGGGTTTTTGTTTAGCAATAGGAATCTTGCTTACGCAGCTTTATAAAAAAACTTCTATGACGATTCCATTAGCCATTGTAGGAGTCATTGCTTTACTTTTTAGTATCAAAACCATCACTAGAAATTTTGTTTGGAAAGATAATTTCACCCTCTTTACGACCGATGTTGAAGTGTCTCAAAATAGTGCAAAACTCCGTAACTCGGTAGGCGGAGATTTAACTGCTAAAGCCTTAGAACAAAAAGATGAGTCTATTAAAAAAGGAATGTTACAAGAAGCAGTCGTGCATTTAAAAGAAGCGATTAAAATACATCCTACCTATAAAAATGCCTACTTACTAATGGGCAATGCGGAATACCATTTGGAAAATTATCAGGCAGCCGAACAGAGTTTTAATAACGCCCTTCGCCTCGATCCTAATTACCAAGAGGCTTTTAAAAATTTAGCTTATACGCATCGAGAATTAGGACAACATTATGGCGAGCAGGTTGGCGATTTGCAAAAGGCTTTAGAATACTTAAATAAAGCCTACCAATCTTTACCTGATGATTTTGAAACGAATCGGTTGTTAGGCGTAGCCTATGGCATCAGTCGCAATGAGGCAGAAGCTATTAAGTTTTTTACTAAGTGTACCGAACTACAACCCAATAATGCAATGGCTTGGTTGAATTTGGGAAATGCTTATGCGAATTCTGGGAATGTGGAGAAGGGGATTGAGTTGCAGCGAAAGGCGCAGGGAATTGATCCTAATGTGGGGAA
>CALJIQ010000275.1 GCA_937973995.1 uncultured Saprospiraceae bacterium | reverse complement strand
GTAGTGTGACATTATTAATTATTGATTATTAATTATTTTCCAGACGCTACTGAACACGCCTAATTAGCTAATAATCAGTAATTAATAATCAATCAACTGAAAAGCAAAGTTGTTAACTTATTTTTGTCAGACTACTTAATTGGTCATTAGTTAACCATTTCCACAATGACCAATGACCAATTAAAGCTTCAAATCTTTCTTCCAATGCATGGTAACGAATCCACCTCTAGTGCTTAATTCTAAAGTAGTCTATCGCTCATTCTAACTCCCAAACCGACGAATCCGTCAAACTGGTGGACTTTAATTATTTTTGTCTTTGTTTAAATTTTCAAAAGGACTAGAATGCTAGGAAAGACCACTCTTATTTTTTTCACACTTATACTCCTGTATCTTCCATTGGCGAGCCAAGAGCAAGCAATAGACACCACCTTAGCCTTAGCTCCTATTACGGTAAAGGCAACAAGGTATGAAACAAAGGATACCAAAAGTTCTTTCTCACTGACAAAGGTGTCTAAGAATTTGATCCAACGGGGACAAGCTCAATTAGCGGTCAATGAGTCCTTAAATACCGTACCTGGGTTATTTGCATTAAATGCCAATAACTTCGCCCAAGACTTACGTATTTCTATTCGGGGTTTTGGAGCAAGGGCTGCTTTTGGGATTCGAGGGGTAAAGATATTAGTAGATGGCATACCAGAGTCCACCCCAGATGGACAAGCACAAGTAGACAATTTATCGATCGGTGTGTTGGATAATATAGAAGTCATTCGTGGGGCATCTTCTAGCTTATATGGCAATGCCTCAGGTGGAGTCATTAGTTTCCAAACAGAAAATCCAACGGAAGAAGGCATCATAGAAGGCAGATTTATGCGAGGCTCGTATGATTTACAGCAATACCAATTAAAGACAGGAAAACGCAAAGGGAACTTCAGTTATTTGCTACATGGAGTTCATGTAAAAACAGATGGTTATCGAGAAAATAGCGGCATGAAAAATACCATTCTAAATGGAAAATTTGGTTTTCATTTTAAAGAAAAGGATCAGCTTCAACTATTGGTCAATTATGGCAACAGCCCACAAGCCGATGACCCTGGGGGAATTAACTTAGATCAAGTACAATCCAACAGGAGAAGTGCTAGAGATAGAAATTTACTCTTCAAAGGAGGAGAAGAAGTTGAGCAAATTCGACTGGGAGCGATCTATGACAAACAGCTCGGAGAAAGAAGTCAATTGCAAGCTAAAGCCTATCATACGTATCGAGACTTTGCTAATCGACTACCCTTTGAATTTGGAGGTATTGTAGAATTAGAAAGACAATTTACAGGGGGCGGTATTTCTTATAATTTTGATAACCAAGCCGCCGAAAAAAACGCTGGCATCATTACAGCAGGCATTGAAATAGAAAACCAATCTGATAATCGGCAACGTTTTAGAAATTTAGAGGGTGCAAAAGGAGATCAAACACTTGGGCAACAAGAACGATTTTTTAATTTCAGTGCCTACTATTTCCAAGACTATGAGTTGTTTAGAAATTTCAATGCTAGTGTAGGAGGGCGCTACGACCATATACGAATTGATGCCACCTCTTTAAGTAATGATAATAGATTAGGGGAATCCAAATTCAATAAATGGAACTCTACGGTAGGCTTTGGATATAAAATTTCCAATAATGCCTATCTCTATTTAAACAATTCCACCAGCTTTGAAACACCTACGCTCAATGAATTATCCAATAATCCAACAGGTGCAGAAGGGTTTAATGAAGACTTAAAACCACAAGAAGCTACTAGTACAGAAGTAGGTTTCAAAGGAATTGCTGGTCGAAAACTACGATACGAAATCGTCTTATTTAATATAGATGTGACCAATGAGATTTTACCTTTTGAATTAGAGGATTTTCCAGGAAGAGACTTTTTTGAAAATGTAGGAAGTACGAATCGGAAAGGAACAGAGTTGAGCCTAACTTATAATTTTGCAAAGGGCTTTACGGCTTATCTGACGCATACCTATTCCGATTTTGTCTTCAAGGAATTCAATGGTTTTGATAGTAATGTATTGCCAGGTATTCCAAAGCATTCCACTTTTGCAGCTATTAATTATACCCATCCCCAGGGTGTCTATGCCAGGGTGCAATCTCGTTGGATTAGTTCTATTTATACCAACAATGCCAATAGCATTCAAGATGCGGCGTATAACTTAGTCAACTTGAATATTGGTTATATAAAAACTTGGGAAGATGGCGTTGAAATAGAAACCTTTGTAGGATTTAATAACCTATTGGATAAAGCCTATAACGATAATATTCGTATCAATGCTTTTGGAGGGCGATTTTATGAACCCGCTCCTAGTTTGAACTTGTACACGGGTGTAGCGGTTAGGTTTTAGGGAATTAATTTTGAATGAAGATTTTTGAATGAGCAGTTAGCACTCAGGTATCTATGAATGTAGCTTTATTCAAAATTCAATCATTCAAAATTCAACATTGAAAAATGAAGAAGCTATTTAATAAAATTAACGGGGAAGAATTAAAACAAAAAATGCAGGCAAGTGAAGAGCCTCGCATTACCCTATCCTTTTATAAATATTATAACCTAAACAATCCACATTTCTTTAGAGATCATTTATATCTTCAATTAGATCAATTGGGCGTAATGGGTAGAATTTATGTGGCAAAGGAGGGAATAAATGGACAAATTTCTGTCCCTGAAAACAACTTTACTGCTTTTAAAGCAGCCATGGATGATATTACTTTTTTGAATGGGGTCCGTCTCAATATCGCTATTGAGGATGATGGAAAATCTTTTTATAAGTTAAAAATAAAAGTACGGGGAAAAATAGTGGCAGATGGACTAGATGATTCCACTTTTGATCCGACCAAACGAGGGAAGCACTTAAAAGCAGTGGAGTATAATGAACTGACTGACAAAGAAGATACCATAGTGGTGGATATGAGAAACCATTATGAAAGTGAGGTGGGCTATTTTGAAGGGGCTATTCGACCAGATGTAGAAACCTTTCGGGAAGCATTACCCCTTGTAGAAAAAATGCTAGAAGATCAGAAAGACAAGCATATTGTGATGTATTGTACGGGAGGGATTCGTTGCGAAAAAGCTAGTGCGTATTACTTGCATAAAGGATTTAAGCACGTGTATATGGTGGATGGTGGCATCATAGAATATGCCAGAGAAGTTAAAACCCAAGGACTGGAAAATAAATACATCGGCAAAAACTTTGTATTTGATGAAAGAATGGGCGAGCGGATCAGTGAGGAAGTGATAGCTAAATGTCATCAATGCGGTACGCTTTGCGATACGCATGTCAATTGCAAAAATGACGCTTGTCATATTTTATTTATACAATGCCCCTCTTGCGCTACCAAATATGACCAATGTTGCTCTCCCAAGTGTAGTGAATTTACCCAACTCCCAGAAGATCAAAGAAAGGAGTTGCGTAAAACAATGGAATTTAATGGTACTAAATTTGGGAAAGGAAGGTATAAGGCCCATCGTGGAGAAGAAGAATTGACTTAATTAGAGATATTTAAGGTTATTATTGAACCATTCCTACGTGACGGGAAATGGTCTTCCACTTATTATAAGTCTAAAAAATAAAATATTCGTATTTTTGTTATTTGATTTTTATATTAAAAAGCTGCTTTTAATTGATGACTAGATTCCTTGCAACATATTTTTTCATTTTACTTTCCTGTTTACTTACTGCACAATCTGTCAGCACTAAAGACCTAGAATCCCAACTGCTAAAAGCCAAAACCAGCGAACAAAAATTAATCCTTCATTATGAACTAGGAGTAGCCTACCTAAAGACCTCCAAAAAAAAATCAGAAGACCACTCTTATAAAGCTGCCTTATTAGCTAGGGAACAAGGAGATACAGAAATGGCTGCCCGTGCCTACTTACTCAATGCACAAGCAAAATTGAAAAATAGAGATCGGAAAGGAGCTAAATCTCGCTTTAATACTAGTTTTGATTACGCCAAGAAAAGCAAAAACATCCAGTTGGTGTTAGAAATATTACCGCAACTAGTAGAAATCGAAAAGAGGTATAGCAATTATCAGGCAGCCTATAACCATACAGAAGATGCTTTAGAGTTGGTACGAAATTCAGGTACTTCCACCAGCAGTAATAGACCTCCTGCCTATTCTAGCACCTCAAGAGGCAATTTTAGTAACAGAGCGTTATCACAGCAAAAAAGACAATTAGAAGATGAAATTGCCCAGCTAAAAAGGGACAAGGCAGCTATTCGAGAGAACAAATCTATTTTAGCAGAAAAAGAAAAGCAATTAAAAGATGAGCAGACAACGATAGAAGAAGAACGGTCCAAAATTGAAGCAGAACGAGAAGAAATAGTGGCTACCCTCCAAAAGAAAGAAGCAAGGATTAACCGAATGACTAAGGAACAATTGATCGCTGAAACAAAAATATTAGAACGAGAAAAAGCGATCAATGAGTTAAAAATGAAAAAACAAGAACAAGATTTAGCCCTGCTAAAGTCTAGAGAAAGGAGCCGTTATTTGTTATTAGCATCGGCATTGGGGCTACTATTAACCTTGTTTCTATTTCTAAGATTCCGAGCCAATAAAAAAGCGCAAAAAGTATTGGAGGAAAAGAACAAACTTATTGAGGATGAACGAGAGCGATCAGATGATTTACTAAAAAATATTTTGCCTGCCTCTATTGCAGAGGAATTGAAAGAAAAAGGAGTCGCAAGAGCTAGACGCTATGAAAATGCGACGGTTATGTTTTCCGATTTTAAAAATTTTACCAAAATTTCTGAGCAGTTAAGCCCAGAAGAATTAGTGCAAGAATTAGATACCTGTTTCAAAGGCTTCGACCAAATCATTGCCCAATACAAATTAGAAAAGATAAAAACCATTGGAGATGCTTATATGGTCGCCTGTGGATTAAATGATCGGTATAGTGTTCCGTTAGATATTGTAAAGGCTGCTTTAGATATGCAAGAGTTTTTAGATGATTTGAAAGCAGATAGAATGCGGCAAGGAGTCCCTTATTTTGAAGCTAGAATTGGCATTCACAGTGGTCCAGTAGTAGCGGGAGTTGTTGGGTTGAGTAAATTTACCTACGATATATGGGGAGATACGGTCAATATTGCCGCCCGCATGGAAGCTAATTGTGAGCCAGGACAAATCAATGTATCCGAAGAAACTTACCGATTAATCAAGTACAATTTTAAATGTAAATACCGAGGGAAGATCAGTGCCAAAAATAAAGGGGAAATTGATATGTATTATGTAGAAAGTAAAGTAGGGCAATCTGTTCCTACCTTTGCTTGATATGCAATTCGAAACAAGGGATTTATTTTTTATGCGATTGTCCTAGACCTCCAAAAAACATGGGTTTGATATTTGTGAAAACAATAGTATTTTCGTTTCCAATTTGCCTTAAATCAAACTTGCCTGAATAGACAAATTCTACTTTATCACAACACACAATAATTATCACACAGAGCAGCGTTTTCTTATCTCTGTTCTTTCAATTAAAAAATTCTAACTATGGGATTATTTTCTTTTTTAAAAAATGCGGGCGCAAAGATATTCAATACAAAAGCAGCCCCAAAGAAAACAACTACCTCAAGGTCAGCTAGCCCAGAAGCAGATGCTAGACGAGCAGCAGACATTGCTAGAAAACAAAAAGTTATCGTTTTAAGAGGAGTTGTTAATAGCCTTGGAATTGACGTGGAAGATTTGGAAGTAGATTATTATGATGATACGGTAACGGTTTACGGAAAAGTAGATTCTCAGGCAGAGAAAGAAAAAGTAATTCTTGCGCTAGGAAATGTGGCAGGCGTAGCTGCTGTAGATGACCGTATGTTGGTTGACAATCCAGCTCCAGAAGCGGTTTTCTATGAAGTAAAAAAAGGAGATTCGCTTTCAAAAATTGCTAAAGCACATTACGGCAACGCCATGAAATACCCTGCGATCTTTGACGCTAACAAACCAATGCTAAAAGATCCTAACAAAATTTACCCAGGTCAAGTACTTCGTATACCAGCTATGGAGGAATAATTATTTAGTGAGGAGTTAAGAGTGAGGAATACTTCACACTTTTAACTCCTCATTCTTCACTGTTTCAAGATGCTTA
>CALJIQ010000274.1 GCA_937973995.1 uncultured Saprospiraceae bacterium | reverse complement strand
TACCACAACGCCATATCGCCAAAAAGCCATAACGCCTTTTCCCAAAATGCTATTATTTGACAATTCTAGATAAAATAAAAATAAAAGAAAATTAGATTTCATGTTTTATGAATTGAAAATCAAATGATTGTATTTTTTTGTGAAAGGTTTAGTAAGCTTATGTAGGAGTAGAGGAAATTAAATACTTGCTTCTTATTTTAATATGATATACTTTTGTCATGCAATTAAAGGTATTCGCTTTGACGAATCCAATACAACAAATTATCTTTTATCCAAAATTCAGAAACCGTGAACGTTAAATCCTTACACTCCACCCACCTATATCTATATTTCAAATTCTTGAAATATTTTACGCTTCTCAAACCTAAATTAGGACCTCTTAGTTGATTAATTATTGATTATTAATTACTCTAAATTTATGCTTGCTGTAATTAAATCAAGTAATCAATAATTAGTAATCAGTAACCAACATTCCATCTCGTTCCTAATTTTTCACAACCTACATCCACCAATTCGTTAAAAGTTTGGACATCCATTTTGTGGTTAGTTAATTGATTGTCAATTACTGATTATTCCCTCCATTCACTTGTGAATAATTAAGTTATTAATAATCAATAATTACTACTAAATGAAAGATTTTGAATAGCCTAGCTATTCTACTTGGGGTATGTATTTACCAAAAACCGTTAGATGTGATAAAAATTAAACGCTTGGTTTTTAAAACCGAAAGTGGCAGTTAATTTTTAATCCATCATTAGCTTGGTTTGATGGCAGATATTCCCAAAACCGATAGTATTTAGTGTAGAGTGAAAAGTGAAAAGTGCGGAGTAAATACTCCTCACTTTTAACTCCTAACTCCTCACTGTATTTTCCGTCAGATCAGTTAAAAACAAAAACTTAGAACATGAACAACACTAGTACACCCCAATGTGCTACTATTCAGGTCATGGTGTCCATGCTGCCCTGCCTTAGTAAAGAAAGACTTCGGTCTTTTCTTCCCTCAAAGTTTAGTTTCCTTACCCTTGTATTATTGATTTTCCTTCCCCTTTACAACAATGTAATGGCGCAGGCTTACTGTACGATGATTTGTAATGATGAAGTATCCGTTTCTGTTGGATTGGATTGTGAAGCTACCATTTTATACGATATGGTATTAGAAGATGGAGATAATCCATTGTTGTGTTCCCCTAATGGAAAATGGGGATTCAAAATTGCTGTTTTTGATGAGTATGATATTGAAATTCCTACGAGTCCTACCATTACGTTTGATTATGTTGGTAGAACTTTAAAAGCAAAAGCGAAACACTGGGCAACAGGAAATATTTGCTGGACAACGATCAATATGGTGGACAAAGTCTTTCCCAAATTAACCTGTCCGAATCCAGTAACAGTAAGTTGCACAGCATCTAATTCGCCAGACCGTACAGGGTATCCTACTGCGATAGATTGTTCTGAACTTAACTATACATTTACAGATAATTTTACGGATTTAAATTGTGGAGATCCACTCGCACAAATAGATCGGCGTTGGACGGTAGAAGATGGAAGTGGAAATAGAGACTATTGTACTCAAAGGATCAGTATTGTTCAACCTTCTTTAAATGAGGTGGTCTTTCCTCAAAATCTAGATGGCTTCGAACTCCCTCCCTTGGAGTGTGAATGGGTAGCAGCAGACCCTGCTTCTATCTTACCAGAATTCACGGGTAGCCCTAGAATTAATGGCAAAGCGATTGAGCGAGATGGACCCTGCCGATTGATCCCTAGTTATATTGATGATGTGGTGGAAAGTTGTGAAGGTACTTACAAAATATTACGCTCTTGGAAAGTAGTGAACTGGTGTACTTCAAAGATCGTTGAGGAGATACAGATTATAAAAGTAGTTGACTCCTACGGACCAGTTATTACAGTTCCTAATGATATAACTTTCAGTACAGACAATACGGAATGTGAAGCCATGTTGACCATCCCCCCAGCTACCGTAGTAGATGGTTGTTCAGAAACGGTAAGAGTAAGTGTTCAAACGAATTATGGCAATCTTACTAGTAATGGAGGGAGTTTACAGAATGTACCTGTTGGCGTTCACACCGCTACCTACATAGCAGAGGATGCTTGTGGAAACACTAGTTCTAAAGACCTAAAAATTCATGTAATTGATGATGATCCTCCTACTTTAATTTGTGAAGATCAAACGATTATTTCCTTAACTACTGATGGGGAATCTTCCGCTTATACTCAATCATTTGACAATGGGACTTTTGACAATTGCTGTTTAGAAGGATTGGGAATTAGAAGGATGGATAGTGAAGATGCAACTTATGGAAATACTGTTACTTTTGGTTGCCAAGATGTGGGGAATATAGTGATGGTGGTCATGGAAGCAAGAGATTGTTACGGGAATGCGAACACTTGTATGGTTGAAGTGAGTGTGCAAGATAAAGTAGCTCCTTCCATCACTTGTCCAGTAGATCAAACACTTGACTGTGATATTGATAAGAACGATTTATCAAGCTATGGGGTAGCTTCAGGTGAGGATAATTGTGGCTTTGAGTTGGACTATGAAGAAGTAGATCAATTAGACAATTGCGGAAAAGGCACCATTTTAAGAATCTGGACAGCGACTGATAGAAACGGACGCACGAGTACTTGTACGCAAACCCTTTCTTTAAATAATATCAGCCCGTGGAATGCGAATGAAGAGGGTATTATTTGGCCCAAAGATTGGGAAACTTCTGAGTGTATTGAAGAAACGAGTTTTGAGCCTGCAGATTTACCAGCAGGATATGGGGAACCAGAAATTGTCGGAGCGAATACCTGCGCTTTAATAGCTTCTAACTATGAGGACTTAGTATTAGAAATAGAAGAACCTGCTTGTTATAAAATTCTTAGAACTTGGACTGTTATAGATTGGTGTAATTATAATGTGGATTACCCAGAACAAGGAGGCATTTTTACCCACACCCAAATCATCAAAGTAGTAGATAATATCAATCCTATCTTTGAAACTTCCCTAGAGGATTTAACAGCTGATGCATCCGGTTCTAATTGTGGAGCAACTATATTATTGCCTTCTGCGGAGGCAAAAGATTGTAGCAATAATGTTACCGTTACCGTATCAGGTGACTTAGGTTCAGGTTATGGACCTTTTAATGGTGTCGAGCCAGGCAACTATCAAATGACATACACGGCAACAGATGGCTGTGGAAATTTCACTTCTGAAGAGATTACAATTACAGTTACAGATCTTAAAAAACCAACTCCTGTTTGCTTGAGTGGGATAGCAGTTACCGTGATGCCAGGTTCAGAAACAACAGATCCAATGATTGAATTGTGGGCTGTTGATCTAAACCAAAAGAGTTTTGATAATTGCACCTACGAGGAAGACGTACATTTTACGATTAGGTTCTATGACCCGCTTGCCACTGCGGCCCCTACCTCTGAAAACTTACAATTTACTTGCGACCACTTAGGGGTACAAGCAGTAGAAATGTGGGTGACTGATGCTGCCGGCAATAGTGATTTCTGTATTACCAGTGTCATTGTGCAGGACAATATGAATGCTTGTGGTACACAATATACAGAAGAAGAAGAAGAGGATGAAGAAGAGGTAGATGAGTATGAGGAGGAGAAAGACGATGAAGAAGTAGTAGAGGAGTATGAGGAAGAAGAAGTGGTAGAAGAAGAGCAAATGGTAGCTGTAGGTGGTAAAATCTTAACCGCTACTGGACAGTCTTTAAATAATGTAGAAGTGAACATTTCTCATTCTGACAAAGGAGCCTTTATGACAAAAGACGATGGTGCTTTCTTATTTGATGATATTCCTACTAAAGAGGGTTATACGCTTGCCCCTTATAAAAACGATCAGCCTTTAAATGGAGTAACTACTTATGATTTATTGGTCATTAGAAAACACATTCTAAAGATAGAATCTATGGAGTCTCCTTATCAATTGATAGCAGCGGATATCAATCGGTCTGGTCAAGTGACTACCTTCGATTTAGTAGAATTACAAAAGCTAATTCTAGAAATCTATGAAGAAATACCCAATAATACCTCTTGGCGATTTGTGGTGGGAGATTATGAATTCGAAAGTATCGTAGGTGCTGCGGGGGAAGATTTTCCAGAATCTTATTTGTTGCAAGACTTAGCAGATGATATGATGGATTTAAATTTTGTTGCCATCAAAATAGGAGATGTGAATAATTCAGCAGTTATCAATGGACTTCAGCAATCGTCTTCAAGAAATACAACCGCTGCTGTTGCGCTCCAAATCCAAAACCAAAGTTTTGAAAAAGGGGAGTTGGTGAAAGTTGAATTAACCAACGCTCAATTTTTAAACATGACAGGCTTCCAATTTGCTTTGCAATATGATGAACAAATATTGGAGTTTAATGGGGTAGGAGTAGTTGGATCCTTAACAATGGATGAAACCAATTTTGGGTTAAGTCAGCTATCAAAAGGAAAAATCACTACAAGTTGGAATAATCCTTATGGAGAAAAAGTTGCTGCATCTGAAAGGTTATTTGAATTAAATTTTATTGCCAAGCAAAAGGGCAACCTAGCAGACTTGCTGAAGGTAGATGAGAATAAAATGCCAGCCGAGATATATACCCTAGCAGAAGAAACACATCCAGTAGAATTGACCGTCATTGAGAAAATGGAAAAAACTCAAGGTATCCAATTGTTTCAAAATCAGCCTAATCCATTTCAAGCGACAACGACGATAAGTTTCTATTTACCAAAATCAGAAACAATAGAGTTGGCTATTTATGATGCACTGGGTGCTACTATAAAAGTGGTGAACGGTACACATTCAAAAGGAGTGCATTCAATAGAGTTATCCACAGCGATGTTACCTAACGGAGGTTTGTATTATTATACACTAGTTGTTGGAGATAAAAGACTTAGTAAGAAAATGTTGGTTATTAAATGATGAATTCTTGATTCAACCAACAAGACGACTTTACAAATAGTAATCCCTTGAAGGGGTAGAATGGGACTTGGGTCCCATTCCCCACAGGGTTTTATAAAAATATTAAAGATACCAAAAGTGGTATCTCCTTTAAAGACAAAAGGTTGTAAAATAGGTGATGGTATATTGTTGTCGAGGTAAGCCAAGTGCTTACCCGCAACAATTTTTCACCGACAGCCACCCAGCCAAATGGAGAAAGACTAAAGGTTGTAAAATAGGTGATGGTAATAGGACCTTGCCGGTTGGTCATTTTAAAATGACCTTCCGGCAGTCTTTGCCATCCTAGTGCTTTGTCAGATGTTCAACTTGACAAAGCAATAGTTTAGAAGTAGAAAATTAGGGTACTACCCTGTAAACAAAAAAGGTTGTAAAATAGGTGATGGTAATAAGATAGCTGGTATCTGTTTAGGTGCTGGCTTTCTTTTTTTTGATAGTATTCTTGTTTCGGTAGCATTCGTTCAAGACTAGGAATAGGGTTCTTAGGAGGCAGTGAATAAAAAGTGGCTTTTAAAAGCCATTTTTTATTCACTGCCTCCTAAATCCCTAATTGCCGAACCTGCGGCAGCAGGCGAGGCAAAAAAATAATGCTAAATTGCGAATTACTGATTAAACTCCGTACGCTCCTTTTAAATGCTGTGTGATAAATGCTTATGGAGAACTTGCAAAATTTCAGATACTAGGTTAATATACTGAATTATACACATAAAGAATAATCTATATATTAAAACATATTAAATAAAATAATAATGTATTTTGTTGAAAATCAATTAATTATATTTTAAAAATAATCTTTTCTGGCACAGATATTGAAATTATATATCATGTAAAACAAATCAAGCATTTCATTTAATCTTCCCAGTTTTAGTTATAAAAGGGCGAGTCCCTACTCATGCACTTCAGTACGTTCATTACCCAGTTTACAAGGTTAATAGGAGTCGTTAGGACTAATCAAACTTAAGTCTTTTACGACCAGCATACTATGAGGGAATTTATTCCCCACCGAGAAAAATAACATTCTATTTTAATGGTATTTACTGCATTAGTAAGCACATAGGGGCTGTCCTGCGACCTCCTGTTTTCCTACTTGTCTTTGCCACAGGTTAAGTTATACTAGTTAAGGTTGATTAGTTGACTAATTATTGATTATCAATTATACGCATCACGCTTATATCACACTAATAATCAGTAATTAATAATCAATCAACTTTTTGGGGAAAGTCCAATTCTTAACCTAAAACAGTATAACAACCAATAGCTAAAGACCAATCGAGATAAGTGTGATTTAATTATAATAAGTGGTTTATTATTATTATGCTAGTAGTGATTCACGATTGGTATAGGCATCGTATGTCTGTACTAATCGGAATCTACTTCTATCGCTTACCAGCTTTCATTATTCATCCAGTACTAAAAACTTTGAAGTAGTTATAGTTGACTTACTTGTCAGACTATGACCCTTCCGTGGTATGGATATAACAATCTATACCCAATTATAATCCTATGAAAAGGGAGACCGCTTGTATCTACAAGCGGTACCTCCATTTTTTGTTAAACCGAATTATTCACTAAACCATTAAATTTTTTATGAAACACACAAGTTT
>CALJIQ010000273.1 GCA_937973995.1 uncultured Saprospiraceae bacterium | reverse complement strand
TCCAGTACCTGACAATGTAGATTTGACAATTCATTCCAATATCAAAAAAGTTCGATACACCAATTTTGATTTAAATAATATCAAAGGAGATATAATTGTAAAAGAAGAGAAAGCAGAAATGAAGGAGGTGGTAGGAAAAATATTGGGCGGGAAAGTGAAATTTGATGGTTCTTATGATACAAAAGACTTGAGCAAACCACTCTTTAGTTTAGCCTACCAGTTGGATAAATTGGACTTTAATAATGCCTTTAAAACCTTTAATACTTTTCAAACGATTGCACCTTTAGCAAAATATGTAGATGGAAAATTCACATCCAATATGAAAATGGAAGGGGTGTTGGGAGAAAACTTGATACCCGATTTTGGTTCCTTAAATCTCTCTGGCTTCTTACATACCTTCGGTACGACGCTTAGGCAATCACCCATATTTGAAAAGCTATCGGATAAATTGCAGGTAAAGGCCTTGAAAAATATCAATTTGGAGGATACCAAAAATTGGTTGGAAGTAAAAAATGGATATGTGGAATTAGAAGAAGTTACCCATAAAGTAGCAAAGGATATTTCTTTGAAAGTAAAGGGCCGACATCATCTGTTACAAGAAGATCTATTTTACTTGATAGAAGCCAATATCCCTAAGAAATATCTTAACCAAAGCATGGTGGGTAGAGCGGCCAACTCTGGATGGGGACTTTTGGTTAAAGAGGCGGAAAAAAGAGGGGTGAATTTAGATAATGGAGATAGCGTAAAATTGAATATCAATGTAACGGGTTCTATGATGAACCCAATATTTAAAATTATCCCGGTAGGATCGGACGGCAGTGTTTCTTATGAGGAAAAAATTAATGATGCGGTTAAAGCGACTACTCAAAAAGTGGTGGATTCTGTTAAGACTACCGCTAATACCGCTATTGACTCTGTCAAAACAGTAGTCGAAGCAAAAGTAGAAACCGTCAAAGACACGGTCACCACTATTGTTAGTGAAAAAACAGATGAACTTATCAAAGAGGCAAAAACGAAAGCTGGCGGGATACTCGATTCTGTGCTAGTAAAAAACGTTCCTATTTTAGATAGTTTAAAACTAAAAGATAGTATTAAAGTCAAAGATAAGGTCAAAGATATTTTAGAAGACTTTAATCCATTTAAGAAGAAAAAGAAGAAGAATGGGAATTAAGAAGGGTTATTAAAAAGTTATGGTTCTTTGACACCTACCGTGAATCCTTCCCTGAAGTGGACATCGAGTCCACTTCAGGGAAACAAGGGATTCTAAAGGGAGAAGTGAGGCACAGCCTCACTTCTCCCTTTAGAATCCCTTGTGCAAATCAGGTTGGCCCGATGCTAACCTGATTTGCAATTTGCAAAATATGTACTCCTAATAACCTTTAATAACACCCAATAACCTCAATAACCCTCAAATTTTCCTACTTTTGTCGGGTTCAAAAGGAGAAAAACTATGTACTGTTTTTCTCCTTTTGATTTTTCTGAATCCAAATTCACAACTATTAATTTATCCTACTTCATAGCTAAGCGTTTAGCCATTACGAATAAGAAATCTTTTTCGAGATTGATTATTCGCATCGCCATTGCAGCCATTGCTTTAAGCTTGGCAGTGATGATCGTTGCGACCGCTATGATTAGTGGATTCAAGAAGGAAATTAGCCAAAAGATGTTTGGCTTTTGGGGGCATATCACCACCATAGATATCAATAGTAACCAAGCCTTTGAAACCGAGCCTGTCAACAAGAACCAACCTTTTTATCCTAGTTTAACAGACATAGAACAAATCGAATATGATGCCCCTCGTACCATCTTGGGGTATCAAGTAGATGGACCTTTAGTGAAAAAAACTACGAAAGGAGGGATTCGGCATATTCAAGTATTTGCGCTTAAACCCGGGATTATTCAAACCAAAAAGGCCATTGAGGGAATTGTGTTAAAAGGAGTGGATAAGGACTTTGATTGGGAGTTTATGCAAAAATTCTTAAAGGAGGGATCTATTTTTGAATTTACGGAGGAGCGTCCTAAAAACCGACCCATTCTTATTTCTCAGCAAACGGCAGATCGCTTGCACTTATCGGTGGGGGACCAATTTATTATTGTATTTATCAAAGATAATAATCAAGTTCAACGACGTTTTCAAGTACAAGGCATTTATAAAACGGGGCTAGAGGAATATGATAAGCGGATCGCTTTGGTGGACATTCGAGTACTTCAGCAACTGTTGGACTGGCGAGAAGATCAAGTAGGAGGCTTTGAAATATTCTTGGATGATATTGACGATTTAGAAGCTTACCGAGAATATATCTATTTAGAGGTTTTACCCAATCGATTAATCGGAGAAAGTATCAAAAGAAAATTTTCAGCCATCTTCGAATGGCTAGAGTTCCAAAATATTAATGAGCTTATTATTATAACCCTAATGATTATCGTCTCCATTATCAATATGATTACGGCGTTAATGATTTTAATATTAGAGCGAACCAATATGATTGGCATTTTAAAATCGATGGGTAGTAGTGATTGGAATATCAGAAAGATTTTTCTGTATCATGCTGCTTATATTATTTTGTTGGGTTTGCTTATTGGTAATTTGTTGGGTATTAGTATTTGTTTGATAGAAGATCATTTTCATTTTGTCAAACTACAAGAAGAAAATTACTATCTATCTTATGCGCCCATTGATTTAAATTTTTGGACTGTATTTTTATTAAATGTAGGAACGATTATTATCACGATTATTTTTCTAATCATCCCCACCTATCTGGTAACCAAAATCAGTCCTATCAAAGCGATTCGTTTTAATTAAAATGGTTTTAAAAATTTCTGCCTCAAAAATCCCTATTTGTGCTGAGTTGGCGCAAGCCAACGAGGCACAAATAAACTCAAATGAGTTTTGTCAAAACTCCAAAAAAATTACATCATGCACAAATCTGGTTTTGTAAATATCATTGGTAGACCTAATGTTGGGAAATCTACTTTGATGAATGCCTTGGTCGGTCAACGTATGTCCATCATTACAAGTAAACCCCAAACGACTCGGCATCGAATCAAAGGGATTTTAAGTGGCGACGATTTTCAATTGGTATTTTCAGATACGCCTGGTTTTATCCAAGATGCGCAGTATGAAATGCATGATTCTATGAATAAATTTGTACATTCTACTTTTGACGATGCAGATGTCATGGTGTTGGTAATAGATAAATTTGACAAGTATGAGGAAGATTCTCAATTGGTGACCAAACTAAAAAAGCTAAGCATTCCTAAATTTTTAGTCATTAATAAAATTGACTTGGCTACCCCAGAAGAAGTAAAAGAATTAATCACCCAATGGGAACAATGGATTCCTTTTACAGACAGTATCGCAGTATCTGCCCTTAATCAATTAGGGACAGAAGCCTTACTTCAAAAAATACTTGACCAGTGTCCAGAAGGACCAGCTTACTATCCAAAAGATCAATTAACAGATCGATCAGAACGATTTTTCGTCAGTGAAATAATTAGAGAAAATATATTAGAACAATACAAGAAGGAAGTTCCATATTCTTGTCAAGTAGTAGTAGATAGTTTTAAGGAGGGGACCACCTTAGACGGAGAAGCAATCACCAGAATTGAAGCACATATTTACGTGATGCGGAAGTCCCAAAAACCAATATTAATAGGGCAAGGAGGGCAAGCTATTAAAAGATTAGGAATTGCTGCCAGAAAAGATTTAGAGGAATTCTTACAATCGAGAATTCATTTAGAATTGCTGGTGAAAATCAAAGAGAATTGGAGAAATGATGAACGGTCATTAAAACATTTTGGATACTAATATATACTCGAAACGGTGTAAAAAAGTGATTTTCCAATACGGTTTATTTGTTTAGTTGTTGAACTGTTTATCCAAGTATAGCTTGTAAACGAATAAACAGTTACACAAATAAACAATTAGTTCACTTTCATAATTTTACCCCGTTCGCAGTATAGTTGTTAACCATAACGTAAAATCTCCTAAATCCGAGCCCCCCATATAACAAGAGGTCAATGATGAAACCATTACAAGTAGGCATCACAGGTGGAATAGGTAGCGGTAAAACTACCGGTTGTAAGATATTTGAAATTTTAAATATCCCTATTTACTATGCAGATATAGAGGCTAAAAAATTGATGGTGACCAATGAATTATTGATACAAGATATCAAAGACTTTTTAGGTCCTGATGCTTATTTGAAAAACGGACAATT
>CALJIQ010000272.1 GCA_937973995.1 uncultured Saprospiraceae bacterium | reverse complement strand
GAAAGAGGGGGTTAGGGGGAGTTGAAAATATTCCCTTCATGAAAAAATTGACACAAATCGTCCTACTCCTTTTAGGAAGTATGATTCTAACTCCTACAATTGCACAGGTAAATTGTGAACTAGCAGTAGGAGACTATCCTTGGCTAAGTTCTATTTTGGACGCTAATGATTGTTGCCAAAATCAACAAGTATTTGCTTATCCTTCTGGGGTCCATACCTTTCTATATATTGAAAAATGTTTGGGGAGTGGGCCGAATGAATTGTATTATCAAGATGGTACTTTTTATTGTAGTGACAATGTGCCAGGAGGGTGCTTAAACGCATATGGATTATTGGAAGCAACTAAAACAGAAGTTTGGGATTGCGCTCGTCCTTGTGGTAATATGGAAGTAAGTGGATCACATACCATCTGTGCTGGAGAATCTTTCTTATTGCCACAAGCATTACGAGATTTTCCAACACCGCCACAAGTACCACAAGGCGCAGATGGTTCTTCACCTTCTACCATATGTACGCCACAATTTGAATCTGCTGAAATTAGTCCTTCCATTAATGTAGTAGAACAATCAAGAGGTAGTTTTTTAGTGAGTCCTACCGTAACCACTATCTATCAGATAACAAGTATAGGTAGATGCGGAGGTGCAACGGACGTTATGATTCCAGAACAAACGGGTGTCCTTGATTATTTTTTTGAAGTCGTGGTAGAGGAGTGTACGGACAACGGAGGTGGTAATATGGTGAATGCAGCTATCTTCGATGACTATGCTTGGTTGTCGGATATAGTTGATCCTACTAACTGCGCTGCTGAATCGATCACCGTTTATCAATCAGGAGTATTTGAGTTTTTATATATTGACAATGGAGATGGGACAGGTTCCTTGTATCTAGGGAATGGCACTTTTTATTGTACAGGTTCTCCTACGTACGATTGTGTAGCTGCCTATAATTTGTCGGAGGTCATTGGTACTTGGAGTTGCGGAGAAGGAGGAACGACGAATCCACTAACTAACGGAGGAGGCGACCATTCGGATGATCCCATCTTTACAGATTTTCCTTGGTTGACTTCTTTATTCGATCCAGCTAATTGTACAAATGACCAAGTAGCCGTTTACGATCAAGGAGCGCATCAATTTTTATTAGTGAATGATGCCTTGTATTATCAAGAGGGTACTTTTTACTGTCAAAATGCAGTCTCTTTTGATTGCGTATCTGCTTACAATTTAGAAGAACCCGTTTACATATGGGATTGCCAAACAGGAGGTACTGGTAGTATAGATCCGATAGAGGAAGAGAATCCACCCACCACACCTAACTGTGAAAATAATACAGGAACAATCGTTTTCGCTCCTTGTGGAGAGGGGGGAGATACCTATGTTTTTATCCAAACGGATGATGGTCAATTATACGATTTATACTATGCCAGTGGCGTTACCTATCAAGCTACTAATGGGCAACGAGTGAAATTTGATTTTGTCAATGCAGCATTCGATTCCCCTTGTTCTAATGCGACCCAAGCTATCCGAGCTACTTGTATTGAAAATATACCAGACCCGCTCATGAACTGCTCTATGGCAACGGGTACTTTCTTTTTTAGAAATTGCGATGACGGTACGCGCTTCTTTTTTATAGAAACAACAGATGGGCGCATCTTAGATCCTTATTTTGATGCAGGAGTGAGCCACAATCCTTCACAAGGGCAGACGGTTAATTTTGATTATGTAGATGCTGGAAATTCTCCCTGTACCATAGCAGAAAAAGCAGTGTCTATTACTTGCCTAGAAGTGTTAGACAATGTACTACCAACGGGAGATTGTAATAATAATAGAGGAGAGATTTTCTTCGCTCAATGCGATGATGGGACGGATTATTTCTTTATTAGAACTTCCTCTGGACAAATTTTTGACCCCTATTATGCAGCAGGAGTTTCTTTTCAAGAATACGATGGAGCACAAATCCTTTTTGATTATGTAGCAGCGAGTTTTAGTTCTCCTTGCTCGACTGCAGAGTCCGCAGTGACCCTTACCTGTATTGAAGAAATAGTGCCTACAGAAGTGAGTAATGATATACCTGAAAATTTTGAGACCTTTGATGTGATTTATAGGATTTGTAGAGGAGATGCCTTGCGCATTCCCAATTTAAAAAGAGAAGTGCAGTGTAATGATGGTACAGAAACACAGTGGGCAGCTTGGACGGGAGGACCATTTATTGACAGTATCTCTTTTATTACAGTTGCTCCAACAGTTACCACCTCTTACGAAGCAGAAATTAATGCCTTCTTTTGTGGGGTAACGGGGCCTAGTTATGGACCTGCCGCCAACACCTCTTATTTGGTGATTGTTGACAATAGTACGAATTGTGACTTATCGGCTGCGCTCAACCAAACGACTTTTGATATTAGCGGTTGTCCGAATGAGGTAGTACGAGTGCCAGCGCCTAATCCAGGTACTTGTCCACTAGGTCCACCTATTGAGACAAACGGGGCAATAGAAGTGTTGACCGTCGCACATGATTATCTAGAAATCCGCTTATTGAATAATGGAACCTTTACCTATTCAACGGAGGTGGACAGCGATCTCAATCAAGTGTCCTGTCCAACTGCCACCTATGTCTATCAGGTAGATGTAACTGCTTGTGAGGGAGGCGAAGCGAATACAAGAATTTATGATTATCAAGCCTGTGTTGGCGATCAACTGACCCTTCCCATTCCAGCTTCCACCAATTGTAGTAGAGATCGAGTATTGGAAAACGAATCGGTTGTAGAAGTCTTGTCTATAAATCCTAATTCTATGGAGGTGAAATTATTAAAAGCAGGTCATATGGCAGTTTCGGTTACAGGTAATGAGTTGGGTTGCGCTAATGCGAGTCATTTATTTAGCTTTGTTACCAGACCTGACTGCGAAGAAAATGGTTTAGTAAATCTCTCTACGGGAAGAGGAAAGCCATTCACTTCTACCAATTTGGTGGCTTATCCAAACCCTACAGAAGGAGTCGTGACGCTTGAAATTACAAACCCTCTGTTGACCGAGCAACAAGTGTTTGTACAAGATATCTTTGGAAGAATTTTACAAAAACAAACGCTCTCTAATACTATTGCCAGACAATTCCTAACATTGGATATTTCTGCTTATGACAATGGTATTTATTATGTAGTATTACAATCTAAGGGCAAGCGAGTGGTACAGCGGATAGTGAAACAATAGTGTTTCAAATTCCAAAACTCAAATTCCAAGTATAAATTGGATTAGCGTTGTTTCATACCTGCTTGCGAATCGCCGTACCAATGCTAATCAAAAGAGAACGAGCTGCTATGAAACGAAATATGAAATTCCTACCCAAAGATGTAGCCCCTCAAAATTGGGATTATATATGCTCTCCATTATCTTTGTTAGCATACTGGAAACTCAATCATACTACCAAAATCCTATAAAACCTAATGAATTGTTTATTGTAAAGTAATGCGAATCGCCAGTTAAACTTTATCCTATTGCGAGGCTTGAGCGAATAATTTCCGTTTATAAATTAGTAGCTAACCTTTTCTATTGATAACCTACTTAGTTTTTTTACGAGGATGGATTTAATTGCCTAAAACTGTTTAATCCTACTCATATATTATTCTTCTTCAAAAATAAATCTAGGCTGCTTACAATGGATTTGCTTTATAAATTAATGGGAGTCACTTTAAAAGTAGGATTCCTGGTCTCGATTTAGTCGAGAGATTTTGCTATTCTTAAACTCATTTTTTGTTTGGTAATAGAAGATTACCAAAAGTTGAAATTACTACCTTCATTAGATGGTCTATATGACTATCTAATGTCGGGGTAGTAGTTGATACGATAGCTCTCCTTTCTTCTATACTTTACACGGTATAAAATTGTTAGATGGTTTGATGTCTAAATTGCTTGCATCACGTTGACCATCTAGCCAGTTCATCAAACCATCTAGCCATCATTTTCAAAATCACTTTTTTATCCCGTTCGCAGTATAAACTCACCAATATTTAGACGGAGAAACAAACACCCCCACACGAAAAAATACTCCATTCTTAGGCTCGGCCTGAAAAGTTGGGAAATTACCTGTTTTATCTTCAAAGTCGTTACTAAAATTTTTCTGATAGCCAAATTTTATCGTTCCCCATATCCAGGAGAATAATTGCTTTTCTAGGGAAAGCGAGATCAGTAATTCAGAATGATTAAAGGCATAATCGAAGAGAGGAACTACTGTGCTGATATTATTGAGCCTAAAACTCTTACTGCCATATTCTATCCCAAAAGAGGCTAGCATTGTTGTGTTGACATTGTATCGTAAAAAAATATTCGCTGGGAATAAAGCTTCAATTCCCCAATTAAAATCAAAGGTTCGATTATATAATAGGAAGGGGAAAAAAGAAGTTCTTCGGAAACTTCGATTATAGAAAAAACCAAAACCCCATTCTAAAGCATCCGCTTTTTTTATGCCATAAATCGCCATGAAACTATGAATAGCATATTGGCTATCCATGTCTATCCATCCATCATAATTTCCATTTAAAGAATATTTATATCGAACAGCCAAGTAATTTTTCTCACTCAAGGAATAAGACAGGATGGTACTAAATTCATTATTTTTTAATAGTTCCATATCAAGGGTCTGAAAGGCCGTTTTAAAATCTTCTCCGATCAATTGTAAATCATAGAACTCGGAATAATACTTATAGCCCAATAATAGTCTAAAGCGATCTTTTAGAATAATGGGGACTTTTAATTTAAATTCAATTCGCTCCTGCCGATTGAGGATACTAGGCGTATTTAAGAATTGAGTAGTTCCTTCTGGTTCATACCCCCCACTTTTCATATAACCATAAATAATGGAAAGTCCTCTAGAAGGTCGTTTGTACAAAACCCCTGGTTGGCAAAAGCATTGCACTGCATCGTATTCTGTATGAATTTCTTCAGGAAAAAATTCTGGTTTGATTTGAGCTATTAGTAAAAAAGGCATTATAAATAATAGAAGACTAGCTATTATTCGGCAAGTAAATAAATAGACTGTAATATGATTTTGCATTGGATAAAATTTCCGCTTTACGAACGAGGTAATTCTTAATCCCTCTCTTTTCCTTTAGTATTACTTATCTAACGATGAACATACTAAATTTTATTTGTAATCAATAAAAATATTACCTTGTTTCCTGAAATGGGCTCGATGTCCATTTCAGGAAAAATTAGAGAAGCGGTCAAAGATTCAAAAACTAGTTCAATGAACTCCAAACTAATAGGAAGAATAACTGGTCTAATAACATTTTTACTAACCTTATTGTTCTTTCATCCCGAAGGCTTAAGCCAACAGGCGAATGCCGTATTGGCCGTTACCATTTGGATGGCCATCTGGTGGATTACGGAGGCAATACCCATAGAAGTGACAGCCCTTTTACCAATCGTTTTATTTCCTTTAACAGGTGCTTTAGGCTTAGCAGATACCACTGCCTCTTTTGGGCATAAATATATTTTCCTATACCTAGGTGGATTCATGATTGCTATTACTATTGAGCGTTGGAATTTACACAAACGCATCGCACTGAATATTATCAATTGGATTGGCACTAATGTTCGGTACATTATCTTAGGCTTTATGTTGGCTACTGCCGCCATGTCCATGTGGATTTCCAATACAGCTACTTCTGTGATGATGTTACCCATCGGAATGGCGATTATTGCACAGTTGAGAGATAACCCTGATACAGAAGAGGATGAAAATCTGATCTTTGGAAAAGCCTTGATGTTGGCTATTGCGTATAGTGCTTCCATTGGTGGGGTCTCCACTTTAATCGGCACGCCGCCTAACTTGGTCTTAGCAGGGGTAGTGGAACAAATGTATGGTATTGAGATTACCTTCGCCCAATGGTTTATGTTTGGCTTTCCGATTTCCGTCGTCTTATTATTTATCTGTTGGCAGTATTTGACTAGATTCGCTTTTTCTTTTAAACAACAATCTTTTCCAGGCGGACGAGTAGAAATTAAAAGGCAGTTAACAGCATTAGGTAATATTACTTATGAAGAAAAATTAGTATTAGCCGTGTTTGTAACCACCGCTATGGCATGGATTAGTCGTTCCTTTTTTTTAAAGAAATTTATTCCTGCTATTGATGATACGATTATTGCTATGATTGGCGGAATTGCTATGTTCTTAATTCCTACAAAGAAAGGAGATCGTTCTTTATTGAAATGGGAAGAAGCGGTGAAATTGCCGTGGGGAATTCTACTATTATTTGGAGGAGGGATGGCATTAGCAGCGGGTTTTGCAGAAAGCGGATTGGCAAAATGGATTGCTTCTCAAATGACCTTATTGCAAGGGGTAGCCATCATTTTGTTAGTCTTATTAATGATTGCAGCAGTCAATTTTTTGACTGAGATTACTTCCAATTTAGCGACTACTGCCATGCTTTTACCAGTACTTGCCCCGATGGCATTGACCATAGATGTGCATCCTTATATATTAATGGTGGCGGCTACTTTAGCAGCTTCTTGTGCGTTTATGTTGCCCGTCGCTACGCCTCCAAATGCAGTGGTTTTTGGATCTGGTTATTTGCGGATTCCCGATATGGTACGGACGGGCATTGGCTTGAATATCATTTCTATTTTCTTATTGACCTTGTTTGTTTATTTTTTATTGCCTTTGTTGTGGGGTTTTGAGCCTGGGGTGTTTCCTGAAGGGTTGAAGTAGCAGCAGAAGGAGAATCTTCTTCTTTTGAGGATTAAAGGAGGAAGATTCCATTAAGTAATGAGGGAATAATAATCCGCACAACTTTACTTCACTCTCCCTCCAATTATTTTTTCAAAAACCTTGCTTAAACAAATGATAATAAATCTCATTATTCCGTAAGTCCTGTTTAAAAGACCGTAGCTCCGTATGTTCATCAATCACGACCAATTCAATTCCTGCCATCTCTGCAAAATCTTCTAAATGCTCCACCCTTAGATTTTGAGAAAAACAAGTATGATGTGCTCCGCCAGCCAATATCCAAGCAGCTGCACCAATAGATAAGTTAGGATGCGGTTTCCATAAAACACTAGCGACAGGTAAGTTGGGTAAAGGGTCAGGTTCAATGGCTTCTACGGTATTGACTAATAAGCGAAAGCGATTGCCGAGGTCTATTAAAGCCGCATTTAAAGCAGGTCCTTCACCCGCCGTAAAAACCAATCGTACAGGATCTTCTTTCCCGCCAATTCCTAACGGATGTACCTCACAACGTATAGTTCCTGAGGCGATGGATGGACAGATTTCTAACATATGTGCGCCGAGTACACTTCTTCTATCGGGATCAAAATGATAGGTATAATCCTCCATAAAAGAATTGCCTCCTTCCAAGCCAGTAGCCATTACTTTCATGGCTCTGACCAAAGCGGCGGTTTTCCAATCGCCTTCCGCCCCAAAGCCATAGCCATCTGCCATTAAGCGTTGGGAAGCAATGCCTGGCAACTGTTTTAAACCATACAAGTTTTCAAAGGTATTGGTGTAAGCAGTAAATCCTCCTTCTTTTAAAAACTGCCGCATACCCAATTCAATTTTAGCAGCATCTAGTAAAGATTGTCTTTTTTCACCTCTCGCTTTTAAGACCTTCATTAGTTGGTAATTTGCTTCATATTCTTTTACTAATTGCTTCACTTTTTTTGCGGAAACAGCTTCCACCTTTTCCACCAAATTCCCCATCTCAAAACCATTCACGGACATCCCTAATTGGATTTGAGCAGCGACTTTGTCTCCTTCCGTTACTGCTACCGCTCGCATGTTATCTCCTAACCGAGCGACTTTTATTTGTTGCATTTCCTGCCAGCCCAATGCTGCCCTAGCCCAGGTATCTAGCTGTTGATGAACGCTGTCTTCTTTCCAATGCCCGACCACCACTTTTCTATTCAATCGCATGCGGGTGTTGATAAACCCAAACTCTCTTCCGCCGTGTGCCGATTGATGTAAATTCATATAATCCATATCAATCGTCTCCCAAGGAATGTCCCGATTCAATTGGGTGTGCAAATGCACTAAAGGCTTATTTAAAATCTTTAACCCATGTATCCACATCTTGGCAGGGGAGAAGGTATGCATCCAAGCGATGAGTCCGATGCAATTAGCGTTGGCATTGGCTGCGGTCATCAATTCACTTACTTCGGCAGGTTGAGTCAAAGTAGGTTTGTGAATTATTTTTATGGGAATGTAAGTGGACTTGTCTAATGCGCGTGCTATTTTTTTTGCATTTCGGGCGACTTGTTGTAAGGCTTCTTTTCCGTATAGATGCTGGCTACCTGTGATGAACCACAGTTCTAAGTGGCTTAGGTTTTTCATTTTTGTATTTTAAATGGATGGTTTGATGGTTGAGTTTACGTTAAAAAGTCAAAGTTGAACGCAGAGACGCAGAGTTTTTAGATGTATAAAAAATCAAGAATTAATTTTTATGCATCACACTATGTGAACTATTTGTCTATGTGGTTATCAAATTGTGTTTTTAGAGTAGGCTCATGGTTTGCTGGTTGACTTCTCAATCAGGTGAATTATTGTGTTAGCACTCTTGGTGCTAACATAATTTGCTAAGTAAATCGAGACTGTCTCGAAAGTAATATTTCAAAAGTTTTAGAAACTTTTGAAATTTGTTTCTCGCAATTATTTAAGATATTATCCATCAAGCCATCAAACCATTTTTTTACCTAAAACCCCATCCCCAATCGCAAAGAAAATCGAGGCCCTTCCTCAAAGTCTTCCTTAGGTTGAAAGACGCCGAAAGTAAAAGTCAACACATCCACAGGGGCTACCCAAAAACCGCCTCCATAATTGTAATGCCAAGTATCAGAATCTTCTTCATCATACCATACCCTTCCATAGTCAAAACCAGCATAAAGCCCAAAGGTAAAGGGCAAGGTATTATTGTAATTAGAAAATAATCTAGCTCGTAAATCTATATTTTGCCAATAGGCGGTCTGTCCATAAAATCGTTGAAAACGATAACCCCTTAAACTTTCTTGCCCTCCAAGATTGGGAGCGTGGTAGAATTCATAGTCGTCTCCAAAGTTATGATTAAAACCAAATTTAGAAGCAAAGACCAAGTTTTCTTTGGAATCTAGGCTTTGGTGAAAGGCTAGGGTAGAGCGCAAGCGGACAAAACCCGTTCCATCGTTACTTACCCCACCGAGGTAAGAAAGATCGGTGTTGAAATGGATACCTTTATGAGGAAAGACGTAGTTATCTAAATTGAGAAATTCTATATTCAATCGAGCTCCAGCAAATGTTTTTTCCGAATAAATTTCATCATTTTCATCGGTTCTAAGTTCCGAAATTAAAATCCTGCCGGGGGTGGGTTCTAACTCCCGCATTTCAAACATAGGTCCAATTTTAAAATTACCTGCTCCTCCTGCAAAGCGTTTTTTCAAAGCAGGGAAAATGTGAAATTGGCTTTGCCTAGTTCGATAATAATCAATTTCTCTTACATTGCGGGTCTCATTTCCAAAGTCAAAAAAGTTGGCTGCATATGCATCATTATACCACCATCCTTCTAAGTAAAAATCCAAATTACCGAAGGCATGTGGATAATCCCCTTGATAATCAAACTTTAAGGCTTTAGTAGCGAAGGCATAATTTAAAGCAAAATTATGGAGGGCGGAGAAAGGTTCTTTCTTGAATGTATAAGTCGTCCATACCGCACTCATCCCTATACCAAAACCATCATCGGGATTAACTCCAATGATCGGTAGGGGGACGAAGAAATTAGACTCGTAGTGCGAAGCTCTTCTATCGTAAATGTTCTTCTCTCGATGTTTACTTCTTTTATCTGCTGCTTCCTTGCCTAAGTCCACCGTGTTTTCTCTAAGGTCGTCGTAAATATACGTTCGCTTTGAGCCTTTTTTGACGTAAGAGTTATCGACAAAAATATCCTCTCCTTGCCCACCAATTAAGCGAATAAGGATGCTAGTATTTACCTCTCCTTTTACAACAAATTGATCGTCGTCACCAATACCATAAATATGAATTTCTTCTGTTACCTCGTCTGAATATTTTCTCACAAAAATGGGATGTCCTACTTTATCTTTTTTGGTTACTTCCCATACTTTTACTTCTACAATCCCGTCCTCTTCTCGATGAATTTCAAAAATTTCTTTTTTATCGGTTCCATATACATCTGCTCGACGAGAGAGCCGTTGATAGAATTTTCTAGCATATTCATCCAATTTATCCCTTCTTGCTTTTATGGATTTTTTGATATGATCCGCTGATAAATCTTGTACTACTTGGGGCCAAGTTTCAAAAGCTTGGTCTATTGTTTCATCTGTTAGTTGCTCTTGGATCAATTTTACTTCTTCTTCCCAATCTTCCCAATCCAATTCATTTAAAAAACTACGATCAAAATTTCTACTACTCCAAGTGATCCACTTCATATTGGTGATGTTAGGACTGTAGATTCGTAATTGCCTCAAAAACGGCATGAATAGACGAGCAAAGCTAATCATGATCCCATCATATTTAGAAAAAGCCTGATCTCTATCTCTAGGAATAGGGCGGTAGAGGCGATGCTTATGTTTCCCTTTGTGCTCGTGTCCCTCATGTCCTTCTTCGTCTTTCATATCAAATCTTGCCCAACGCCATTGGTCATCGTGGCGATCCCAATCCCCTATGACGATATCGAATAGTCTATTCCGTAAGGCAAAGTTGCCGTCAATATAATGTTTGTGATTGTCCACTATTTTTTCGGTAACATCTGGTGTACCCATTATTTTTTTGGAGTCTCCAAAATTGCCCGTACCGCTCCAATTCCCTGCGGGTCGTTCTTCTACCAAATAAACATCTCCACCATATTCATCATTATAGATTCCTAGGGTAGGTTGTTTGGGGATAAAGTACAAGGTCGGATTGGTATGATATATTCCTACGGCATCGGCTAAAGGAGGAATGGCGAGCGGAGCAAAGGGGTGCGTCGATAAAAAATTATCTTCTGCTATAAATTTTGCAGCGGTCATTTTATTAAAAGGAAAAGGTAAGGTGCGAGAAGCATCTTTCGTCATGGATCTCATGACAAACTGTTTTCCTTCGGGGTCTTTCAGTCGTAAAGAATTGGTTTGATTGCCACCCCCTCTTTTGACGGGAGTCATGCCTCCTCTGAATTTCCCCAAATCCAGTACAGGGAAGGTATAATTTTGTTGGTAAATGTCTCGATGATGGGTTCCCAAAAATATTTTGTGGGCAATACCTATCTCTCCTGCATTGGTTTTTGATACCCGCATATCAATGGAATCCAAACCTTGCTCATAAATGGGAAAGGAGGTAGGAATTTGGTCCTCACTAGGCATTTGTTTTTCCTTTAGTTTTTTTCTAAAAACTAATTGAGCCTCTGAACCATCTTTATTGGGTACTAAAAAATGAACCCATGCTTCGCCTCCTTCATAAAAATCAATATAGGAGTATCCTTTGGTACCGTATGTGAAATGGGCATCACTTCCCAGTTTAGTCGGACTCGTTTTACTACCCGCTCCACTAACAATGAAGGTCTGATTTCTTTTTTCGATGTATTGTAGATTATGCTCATGACCACTGGCAAAAATGAAGCTCCCATTTTTTCCAGCACTAGCCATAATGGCATGTACTAATTCCTTATAAGTCTGATGGGCATTATCTTGTTTGGAGCCAATGGTGCCCCGTAAGAAAGCCCCAACTGAACCAATAATAGGCAAGGGGATATATAGATTGTCCTTTGCTTGCGTTAACGGAAAAATATGTTCTTTTATCGTGCTGGCCCCTCCGTGTGGACCATAGGTATAAGGGGGATGATGTAAGGCAACTACTACATTTTTTCGACGATGCTTTCTTAAAATATTTTCTAAGTTGAACTGGAACATGAACTTATTCTTTACCTCACAACCATCATTGATAGAAGGTTCTTTGTCCCAATCTGCTAACCACCATTGAGAATCTACAATGACTAAAACTAAATTGTCATTGAGTTCCACCACCTCTGGTCCTGCACAGCCATTATCTGGTAAGAAATAATTTTCCCAATCGTCTTTATCTTCTATCCCTCGATTCATGTATTTCTCAATGAATTGTTCCTCTCTTTTGAGCCCTTTTAACCCCCATCTTCTCCAGTCGTGATTGCCAGGAATAAAATAGGACTTCCCCTTAAATGCTTCCAAGGCATCCATTTGTATCTTTAGGCGATATTCGGATAAGGTTCTATCTGCTTCTTCGCCTTTTGGTGGCATGCCACCGGGATAAATATTATCTCCCAAAAAAACAATAGAACTATTTTTTGATTCTTTTGCTAGTCTAGATTTTAGGTTGGCTAATACAGGAGTTGTACCTCCCATTGGGGCATTCCCTGCATCTCCAATTAGATACATTCTATGTTCTAAGGTTTTGTCGGTAGGAGGCTTATTTTGCTTCCATTCTTTGCCGCTTTCTGAATAATTGACTTTATAATTGGCACAAGAAGTCATTAGTACCAATAGAATGGCTATAATGAAGTGCGGGTGTATATTGTTCATTTTTGAGATTTATCTAATTTTATTCAATAAGAGACAACTGAGAAACGGTCTTTCAATTGCTGTATAAGGACAAGTTGGAGTTGACTTTTGTTCATATTTTTAGCAATATAAAAATTATTTTAGAAATGAATTGTAAGTTTGCATAGTACGTATTACTTGATATTGATGACTCAATCATGCTAATATTTGCTCGCTGCCTTCGGCGTCTCGCAAAAAGAGGTTCTTAAAGTTTAACTGGCGATTGGCATTAGTAATCAATAATCAAAACAAAACAACCTAGTATGAATAATTATGTAAAAGCCTGGGCGATAATAGTCATAGGTTTTTTATTTTTCCAAAGTTGTAGCCCAACACTTCCTCCACAAGTATCGCAGGAAAATAACAGAAAAGAAGAGGTAGCAAAAAATACTCCCACCTATCCACAGTGGCATACCGTAACCCTTTCTTTTAATGGCCCTACAACGGCTGAAACATCAACAGATAATCCGTTTTTAAATTATCGCCTAAGTGTAGTATTTCAACACCAAACAACCAAACAAGTCATCCGAGGATTTTATGCAGCAGATGGAAATGCGGCAGAGACCAGTGCCACAACTGGTGCGATATGGCAAGTTCGTTTCACGCCTAATCTGGTAGGCAAATGGTCCTATACCGCCCAATTGCATAAAGGCGATAGTATCGCTCTTACGGATGATCTCAGTAAGGGAATGCTGCTACCTTTGACCCACTCAGAAGGAGCATTTGTCGTCATTCCTTCTACCAAAACGGGTACTGATTTTAGGGCAAAAGGACGATTGGGTATTCATAAAGGCTATTTCCAATTTCAAGAATCAGGAGCGTATTTTTTAAAAGCGGGAGCAAATAGTCCAGAGAATTTTTTAGCCTTTAAAGATTTTGATGATACCTATCGAATAAAAGCAGAAGCACGAGAAGGGGAAGCAGCAGCCCCCGCTACGATCCATCAATTTACTCCTCATAAAAGAGATTGGGAGACGGGAGATCCAACTTGGCAAAATGGAAAAGGGAGAGCCATTATAGGGGCAGTCAATTACCTAGCCTCCAAAGGGATGAATACCATTTATTTCCTGACGATGAATATTGGAGGTGATGGAAAAGACGTTTGGCCTTATATACATCCTTCTGATTTTACTCGGTTTGATGTTAGTAAATTGGAACAATGGGAAAAGGTATTCCAGCACATGCAATCAAAAGGAATTTTATTGCATATCGTATTACAAGAAACAGAAAATGAAACCCTGTTGGATAAGGGAGATACAGGCCCATTACGACAATTGTACTACCGAGAATTAATCGCTCGTTTTGCTCATCACAATGCACTTATTTGGAACTTGGGAGAAGAAAACGGACCTGCCTCTTGGAGTCCAGTTGGGCAAAATACAGTGCAACGAAAAGCGATGGCCACCTTTCTAAAAAAGAATGATCCCTATCAGCACCCTGTCCTTTTACATACGCATTCGCACGATCCATTGCGAAGTGATATTTTAAAGGACTTATTAGGATTTAAAGACTTAGATGGTCTTTCCTTGCAGCAAGATAAACGGGAACAGGCAGACTCCATCATGGCGGCGTGGAGAAAACAATCAGCGGTCAGTGGTCAAGAATGGTTGATTACGATGGATGAAATTGGAATGTGGTACACTGGTGCATTGACCGATACGGCTGATGTGGATCATCCAACGCTCAGAAAATATGCACTTTGGGGAACCTTACTATCTGGAGGTGCAGGAGTGGAATGGTACTTTGGAGGAAAACATGTCAGTAATGATTTAACTTCCGAAGATTGGCGGTTGCGAGATCGGCTATGGGAAATTACGAACCATGCCAAGGTCTTCTTCGAGCAATATTTGCCCTATTGGGAAATGACTCCTGCCCACGATTTAGTCAACTTACCAGAAGGTTATTGTTTTAGAAAAGCAAACGAGGTCTATGCACTATATCTACCTTCTTCTGGTACTCCTTGTCAATTAGATTTAAGAGAAACCACAGGTACTTTTAGCGTACAATGGTATGATCCTTTAGCGGGGGGAGATTTACAGGAAGGAAGTATTGCTACTTTAAAAGGTGGGACTAAACAAGCAATCGGCAACCCTCCAAAGAATCTTGTTGGTGCAGAAAAAGATTGGGTGGTATTGGTGAGGAAGGAATAAGTTTTAGAAGGGGTGGCTTAATACAAGTGTAACTTAAGAAAATGTGCCTTTAGGTACATCCTGTCGGTAGTAAAGAATGAATGCTGCTTTTTGTCCGTGCCTTTAGGTACGGCATGTGAATACAAAATGAGCACATACCGTACCTAAAGGCACGGGAAGAATCCGTATAATCCAATTGCTACCAACATATCGTACCTAAAGGCACGAGTGAGTACATCAAACTGTGAGTACACTTATAAAATTTTCCTGTAAAATTCACGATGTTTTTTTAATAGAAAAAGTCCAATAAAGAATGAGTAAAGAAGCATACATCATCGCTCAAATCCAAGTAAAAGATTTCAAAACCTATTTTGAAAAGTATGCTTTAAAATTCAAGGAATTACTACCAAAATTTCAAGGAGAAGTATTGTCCAGTACGACCAAAGCAGAAGTAATAGAAGGAAACAACTTTGGGAATTGGACGGTTTTGATCAAATTCCCTTCTAAAGAACAGGCTTACGCCTGTATTAATTCGGAAGAATATGCGCCGCTTGCAGAGGTACGCATTAATGAGCTGACCAATGGAGGGAATGTTTTCTTAATTCCGGCAATGGAATAGTGATAGATTGCCTCAATCTCCTAAGACAAGTTTTACAAAAGTGTCCAACATATAATTTTACTACAAAGTCACAAGTAACAGAGTGTAACCGCCATTTGATGTAGTTCTTCGTGCCGTTAGGTACGATATGTCGGTAGCAATCGGATAAAACGGATTCTTTCCGTGCCTTTAGGTACGGCATGTGAGTATTTTAAATTCACATGTCGTACCTAAAGGCACGGATAAAAACTTAATTCGTTCTTTTCTACCGACATGATGTACCTAAAGGCACATTTTCGTACATCAAACGGCGGTTATACCCAAGTCACAAAGTACATAGCCAACATACTATGTGGCACTATTGTGCCTATGTGGTAAAAAAATCTGTACCGTTTTTGTGTTTAGCGTTTTTAGTCAGTCACAAGAACTTACTGCGAGGTGAAGAAGTCATCGAGCAAACTAAGGGTCTTACAGTAGAATTAAGTATATTTGTTTATATGAAATCAGCAGGTAAGAGCATGCAAAAATACCTAGAGCGTTTTGATTTTTTCTCCCCTGAAGAAATAGAAGAAGCGGTTGCTTTAGGTGTGTATGAATCCATTCAGAAAGGAGCCTATTTCTTTGAAGAAGACAAAGTATGTGATAAAGTGGCGTTTGTCCAATCAGGTGTTTTTAGACATTTTTATTATGATACTTCAGGGGAAGAAATAACATACTGCTTTACATTGGCCAATAATTTTGTAACGGCTTATTCTTCTTTTGTATCCAATCAAACGACTCCTGAAAAGATTCAGGCGTTGACCGATAGTGAATTATTCGTTTTGCCTAAAGTGGAGATAGAAAGACTCATTCATACCCGAAAAGGATGGATGGCATTTTCAAAAATCATAGCTGATAAGCAATACATCAAGCGGGAAAACCGCATCTTTCTACTTCAAAAGGAGAAAGCTAAACAGAAATACGAGCATCTGCTATTGACCAAACCAGAGTATTTTCAAAATATCCCCTTACAATATCTTGCTTCTTATATTGGCATTACACAGCGACATCTCAGCCGTTTGAGAAGGGAAATCGCTTTTTAGACAATTGTCCTTTTTTTTACTATAACAGCGTCTTATCTTGTGGGAAATTTGTAACCCCTTTATACTTATATCCTTCACTCCTTCAATTCTTAACAATGGATGCTTTCGCAAAAGCTTTGCTCTTCATGCTGCCTTCTTTCTTCTTGATGATTATCATCGAAGCGATGTATGCTAAATACAAGGGGAAGTTTAATTTTAGAACGATGGATGTCGTATCCAGTTTGAGTGCAGGAATGACGAATGCCTTGAAAAGTGTATTAGGCTTGACAATCCTTATTGTGGGGTATGATTATTTATTTGAGCATTTTGCTTTAGTAGAGCGAGAGACTACTTGGATCACTTATGCCTTGGCTTTTATATTTTTAGATTTTGGCACCTATTGGTATCATCGCTTAGCCCATAGCGTCAATATTTTCTGGAATCGTCATGTCATTCACCATTCTGGAGAGGATTTTAATACGGCAACGGCGTTAAGACAATCCATTTCTAAATTTGTCAATATTAGCGTGATCTTTTTTCTGCCCGCTGCCATTTTGGGGATTGCCCCAAAGGTACTAGCCATTGTAACGCCTGTGCATTTGTTTGTGCAAGTGTGGTATCACACAGAACATATCGGCAAGCTAGGCTGGCTAGAATATCTAATCGTTACGCCTTCTCAACATCGAGTGCATCACGCATTGAATCCGATCTATTTAGATAAAAATCTATCGCCTGTTTTTTGTGTTTGGGATCGAGCGTTCGGGACTTTTCAAGAAGAGCTAGACGAGGAGCCTTGTGTATTTGGAGTAACTCGACAAGTCAATACTTGGAATCCTATTTTGATTAACTTAAACCACATTTGGTTATTAATCAAAGATGCTTGGCGAGCTGAAAGTTGGTGGGATAAATGCCGAATTTGGTTTATGCCAACAGGTTGGCGACCTGCGGATGTGATCGAAAAATATCCAGTAAGCTCTGCTAAACCAAAACAATTTATTAAATACGATACGCCTGCCTCTAATGGCCTGAAAATATGGACCTGGGTCCAATTCCTAGTATTAGTGGGTATGGTCTTCCATTTATTATATCAGTTGGTAGAGATCGGTACGCCCAATATGTTTATTTATGGCGCTTTTCTTTATTTGATGGTTTACAGCTACACCACTTTAATGGATCGAGACCCAAATGCTTTGTGGCTAGAACTCATTAAATCCATTATTGGATTGGGGATTATTTTTTCTATTGGAGAGTGGTTTCATCTAGATCAAATTGTCCCTTTTGGAACAGTATTCATTGCTGCTTACCAAGTGATTTCTGTGTTGGTAGTGGGTTGGTTTGTGTATAAAGAAATTGGATGGAAAGGGGAAAGTGGGGGGCATATGGAGCATGCTACCTAACTCAATTGAGAATTAAGAATTGACTCAATGTAATCAGTAGGTTTTTTCTACCTAAAAAAAACAATGTCAAAAATAAAAGACAATACTCCTATCATCATTGGTGTAGGACAAATCACAGAAGCGGTTCCCGATGATATATCTACGGCCTCTTCCCATGCAGACTTGGCGGGTAAAGCAGCAGTCGTGGCTTTGCAAGATGCTCATACTCAAGAACTAGCCAAAGCAATTGATGTCCTTGTAGGCGTCAAAACTTTTTCTGATTCTTCTCCTGCCCATCAAATAAAAACGGGTAGGACCAATAACTTTCCTCGTTCTGTTGCTAAACGAATAGGGGCTACTCCTAGGTTGGCAATTTATGGAGGCATCGGTGGAGATACCCCACAAAAATTGGTAGCAGAGTTTGCTGAAAAATTAGCATTAGGACAAGGGGAAGTCGTATTAATTGCAGGAGGGGAAGCCATAGCAAACACAAGAGCGGCTGCCAAACAAAAAATAAAATTGAACTGGGAAGAAAATGTAAAAGGGCAATTAGAAGAGCGGGTTACGGGCGGCATAAAAATAATTACAAGTGTAGAAGCTGTTCACCAGGTGATGTTGCCCATGCAGTTTTATGCCTTAATGGAAAACGCACGACGGGCATCCCTCCAACAAGACCAGGCAACCTATGCACAAACAATGGGGCGGGACTTTAGTGAACTATCGAAAGTAGCTGCTAAAAATCCTTATGCAGCAGACCAAACGGAATATGATGCGGAAGCGTTGATTACTCCTTCCAAACAAAACCCTTTAATCATAGCTCCCTATACTAAAAAGTTGATAGCGAAAGACCGAGTAAATCAAGGAGCAGCGATTGTAATTACCACCGTTGGGAAAGCAAAAGAATTAGGAATTGACACATCTAAATGGGTGTTTCTACATGGGTATGTTAGTACGTATGATAGGGTTTTACTAGAGCGGGCTTCCTTGGGTTCATCAGCAGGAATGGAACAGGCTTTAGTAGGTGCATTAGCAAATGCGGGAAAGACGGCTACTGACATGCAGCATTTTGATATTTATAGTTGCTTTCCGATTGTGGTTGGGGAAGCTAAACGCATTTTAAAGATAGAGGAGGGAGATAAACGTCCTTTGACACAGACAGGAGGCCTGCCCTTTTTTGGCGGACCTGGCAATAATTACACTACGCATGGAATCGTCTCTTTAGTAGAAAATTTAAGAAAGGATAGTGGTAGTTTTGGGTTGGTTTATGCCAATGGCGGTTGGATGTCTAAACATGCAGCAGGGGTTTATTCTACGCAACCTGTCGAGGGGGAATGGCAAGCTAGTGATAGTATCCCTTTTCAAGAAAAGGTAGCCGCCACCCCCAAAATGGAAATCAATCGAGAACCAGCAGGGGAAGCAATTTTAGAATCTTATACCATT